>NZ_JBMKGI010000006.1:0-257469 GCF_049238885.1 Enterobacter cloacae complex sp. BZL2005
AGGAACGTTGAAGACGACGACGTTGATAGGTCGGGTGTGTAAGCGCAGCGATGCGTTGAGCTAACCGATACTAATGAACCGTGAGGCTTAACCTTACAACGCCGAAGGTGTTTTGGCGAAGAGACAGACACGATTTTCAGCCTGATACAGATTAACAGAATTTGCCTGGCGGCTTTAGCGCGGTGGTCCCACCTGACCCCATGCCGAACTCAGAAGTGAAACGCCGTAGCGCCGATGGTCGTGTGGGGTCTCCCCATGTGAGAGTAGGGAACTGCCAGGCATCAAATTTAGTAGTAAGCCGGTGCATTAATCCGGTGGTTACAAGCAGTCTTCGGTGGAGCGGTAGTTCAGTCGGTTAGAATACCTGCCTGTCACGCAGGGGGTCGCGGGTTCGAGTCCCGTCCGTTCCGCCACTTATTAAAAGCCCTGAGCTAACGCTCAGGGCTTTTTTCTTATCTGACGTTTAATTATTGCGAAATCAGCAAAAATCCTCTGCATTTTGCGATCTTTTTCTCTATAACACCGCCAGCGATAATCGTCCTCAGTTTACGAACATAATGATTGAGGAATAGTATGACTCTCCCTGCATTTGGTCTGGGCACTTTCCGCCTGAAAGACGACGTTGTTATCGCATCAGTTAAAACCGCACTCGAACTGGGCTATCGTGCTGTTGATACGGCGCAGATCTATGAAAACGAAGCTGCCGTTGGCCAAGCCCTCGAAGAGAGCGGTGTGCCGCGTAATGAGCTGTTTATTACCACGAAAATCTGGATTGAGAATCTCAGCAAAGACAAGCTGATCCCAAGCCTGAAAGAAAGCCTGAAAAAACTGCGTACTGACTACGTGGATCTGACGCTGGTCCACTGGCCATCACCGAACGATGCCGTCTCCGTGGAAGAATTCATGCAGGCGCTGCTGGAAGCGAAAAAGCAGGGCTTAACCCGCGAAATTGGGATCTCCAACTTCACGATTCCGCTGATGGAAAAGGCCATTGCTGCTGTTGGCGCAGAAAATATTGCGACCAACCAGATTGAGCTCTCTCCATATCTGCAAAACCGCAAAGTGGTGGACTGGGCAAAACAGCATGGGATCCACATCACCTCATACATGACGCTGGCCTACGGTAAGGCGCTGAAAGATGAGGTGATTATCCGTATCGCCGAGAAGCATAATGCGACGGCTGCGCAGGTAATACTGGCTTGGGCAATGGGTGAAGGTTATGCCGTGATCCCATCATCCACTAAGCGTGAAAACCTGGCGAGCAACCTGTTAGCAACGGATCTTCATCTGGATGCTGACGATAAAAAAGCGATCGCAGCCCTGGAGTGCAACGATCGCCTGGTCAGCCCGGAAGGCTTAGCACCAAACTGGGATTAAGTTTGACCCACCCTCTGTAACCTGAACCCTCACACAGCTCCTCCGGGAGCTGTTTTTATATGTTCACTCAGAAAATCGATAAAGGCACGAATGCGCGTACTCACCGCTCTGTCGCTGTAATACACCGCGCTAAAAGGCATTTCGACTGGCAGGCGTTTATCGGCCATCAATTCCACCAGTTCACCCCGCGCAATCTCCTTATCAATCATATAGTCAGACAAACAGGCGATACCGTTGCCTTCAAGACACAATTGCTTCAGCGTCTCCCCGCTGTTGGACGACAACCCGCAGGTGATCTCATGCAACTGACCGTCAGGGCAGGCGACGGGCCAGGTATTTAGCGAAACGGGTTCCGTAAAGCCCAGGCACAAATGCTTTTTCAACTCCTCAACCGTCTCCGGTTTGCCATGTTCAGCAATATACTGTGGCGACGCGATAATTTTACGGTAGCTGGCAAACAGCGGGCGGGCCCGCAGGCTGGAATCCGTCAGGGTTCCCGCCCGGATCGCCACATCTACCTTTCGCTCGATGAGGTTAATAAACGTCTCGGACGAGACCAGAGAGAGCGTCATCTCCGGATAGCGTTCACGGAAAGGTTTGATTAGCGGCATCAGAAAGTGCAGCACAACCGGCGTGGCTGCATCAATGCGCAGTAACCCACGCGGCGTGCTGCGGGTCTCCATAATCTCGGTCTCTGCTGCGGCCATCTCCTGCAGTACCGACTGCACGCGGCGAAAATAACGCTCACCTTCCTCCGTCAGGCTCAGCTGCCGCGTCGTTCGGTTGAGCAGACTCACCCCAAGCTTCATCTCCAGCTTTTTTACCGAGCGGCTGATGGCTGAGTTAGCCTGTCCCAGCTGTTCGGCCGCGCGGCTAAAGCTGCCGCTTTCAACCACGGCGACAAAGATTGTCAGCTCTTCTGACGTTGCTTTCATTGTTGCACCACCCGCAAAATTCTATTGAGATTTTGACCATTTTTGTTATTTAAGCACTGACGCATACTGCCTGTCATCTTAATCCTGATGATACGGAGTATTTTATGCCACTGGCGCTACTTGCCCTGACGATCAGTGCCTTCGCAATTGGCACGACCGAATTTGTTATCGTGGGACTGGTTCCCACCATTGCTAACCAGCTTGCGATCTCGCTGCCCTCCGCCGGATTGCTGGTGTCTATCTACGCCCTGGGCGTTGCCGTCGGTGCGCCAGTCCTGACGGCCCTGACAGGACGTTTCCCACGTAAGCAGCTGTTAGTTGCACTGATGGTGCTGTTCACTGCCGGCAACGTGGTGGCCTGGCAGGCGCCGGACTACACCACGCTGGTCATCGCTCGGCTGTTGACCGGCCTTGCTCACGGGGTGTTCTTCTCGATTGGTTCTACTATTGCAACCAGCCTGGTACCCAAAGAGAAAGCGGCATCCGCCATTGCGATCATGTTCGGTGGGTTGACCGTTGCACTCGTTACGGGCGTACCGTTGGGCACGTTTATCGGACAACACTTCGGCTGGCGTGAAACGTTCCTGGCCGTCTCCCTACTGGGCGTCATTGCCCTGGTGACCAGCCTGCTGCTGGTGCCGTCGAATATTCCAGGCCGGGCCAGCGCTAGCTTGAGCGATCAGCTGAAGGTACTTACGCATCCGCGTTTGCTGATCATCTACGCGGTTACGGCGCTGGGCTATGGTGGCGTATTCACTGCTTTTACCTTCCTGGCACCGATGATGCAGGACCTGGCGGGCTTCTCTCCCAACGCCGTGAGCTGGATCTTGCTGGGGTACGGTATTTCCGTTGCGATTGGCAATATCTGGGGCGGCAAGCTTGCGGATAAGCATGGTGCGGTGCCGGCGCTGAAATTCATCTTCGCCGCGCTGGTTGTTCTGCTGATGATTTTCCAGTTCACCGCCTCGATACAGTACGCCGCGCTGGTCACGGTACTGGTCATGGGGATCTTCGCTTTTGGTAATGTGCCAGGGCTTCAGGTCTACGTTGTACAGAAAGCTGAGCTTTATACGCCAAATGCGGTGGACGTGGCATCGGGGCTGAACATTGCCGCATTTAATATTGGTATTGCGCTGGGTTCAATTATTGGCGGACAAACCGTCGAGCACTTCGGATTGACCCAGACCCCGTGGATTGGCGCGGTGATTGTCCTGATCGCCTTCCTGCTGATTGGCCTGAGCGGACGTCTGGATAAGCCAGCCCGCATTGCGCTGGGGTAACATCAGTAAGCGCTGGCTTACAAAACTGGAAAGCGGTTTCTCAGAAATTGCGTTGAAAGTGTGACCTAAAGTCCCTATAACATTAGAACCAGTCCGTTTTCCGGACTGGTTCATGTTACAGAGGCTGTTTCCAAAAGTGCGAAAAAATACCTATGCCATGCGTTATGTTGCCGGAATGCCCGCGGAGAGGATCTTGCCTCCGGGGTCGTTTGCGAGCATCAGTCAGGCATTACCCGCCGGCACACCGTTAAGCAGCGATGAAAAAATCCGCGTACTGGTGTGGAATATCTTTAAGCAGCAGCGTGCGGAGTGGTTATCGGTACTCAAGAATTTTGGCAAAGATGCCCATCTGGTTCTGCTCCAGGAGGCGCAAACCACCCCTGAGCTGGTCCGGTTTGCCACCACTCACTATCTTGCCGCCGACCAGGTACCGGCCTTTGTTCTGCCTCAGCACCCCTCGGGGGTGATGACGCTTTCAGCAGCACATCCGGTCTATTGTTGTCCACTGCGCGAACGCGAGCCTATCCTGCGTCTGGCGAAATCGGCACTAGTGACGGTCTATCCACTGCCGGATACCCGTATGCTGATGGTCGTGAATATCCACGCGGTAAACTTCAGCCTGGGCGTGGATGTATATAGTAAGCAGTTACTTCCGATCGGCGATCAGATTGCGCATCACAGTGGGCCGATCATTATGGCCGGTGATTTCAATGCCTGGAGTCGCCCGCGCATGAATGCGCTGTACCGCTTTGCGCGCGAAATGTCGCTGCGTGAAGTCCGTTTTAGCGATGACCAGCGCAAAAAAGCCTTTGGTCGTCCTCTCGATTTTGTCTTCTACCGTGGTTTAAGCGTGCACGACGCCTCTGTGCTGGTGACGCGCGCCTCCGATCATAACCCTCTACTAGTCGAATTCAGTCCCGGCAAACCTGATAAATAATGGTGTGTCAGGTCTGCCGTGGGGCAGACCTGCGCGGGTGCTGCCCTTCTATTTTTAACCCACAAAGGACAGTACGATGACAACAACACACTCCCATCATGACAACGTAGAAAAACAGTTTGGTTCTCAGGCAAATGCCTATCTGAGCAGCGCCGTGCACGCTTCAGGTCGCGATCTGGTACGCCTCGGTGAGCGCCTGTCGGCATTCCCGCAGGCGCACGTGCTGGATTTAGGCTGTGGGGCAGGGCATGCCAGCTTCACGGCTGCGCAGCAGGTGGCGCACGTAACCGCATATGACTTATCCAGCCAGATGCTGGAGGTGGTTGCTGAAGCGGCGAAAGCGAAGGGACTGGGCAACATCGATACGCGCCAGGGCTATGCCGAATCCTTACCTTTTGATGATGCCTCGTTTGAGGTGGTGATCAGCCGTTATTCCGCGCACCACTGGCATGATGTTGGCCAGGCATTACGCGAAGCCAAACGCGTTCTGAAGCCGGGTGGCATCTTCATTATTATGGATGTCATGTCACCTGGGCATCCGGTACGTAATATCTGGCTGCAGACGGTGGAAGCGCTGCGCGACACCTCCCATGTGCAAAACTACGCCAGCGGAGAGTGGTTATCGCTTATCACGGAAGCGGGGCTGATCGCGCGATCGTTAATCACAGACCGTTTACCGCTGGAGTTTAGCTCGTGGATTGCGCGTATGCGCACCCCGGAAGCATTAAGCCAGGCTATCAGGCTGTATCAGGAGAGTGCGTCGGCAGAGGTGAAGGCGTACTTTGAACTGCAGGACGATGGTTCATTTACCAGCGATACCATCATGGCGGAAGCGCAAAAAGCGGGATAAACAAAAAAGGCACCGAGGGGAATCGGTGCCTTTTTATCTTTCGGTCGTGTTATCAGGAGTCTGGCGTCGCGCTGTTCTTCACAAACAGCGTCAGCTGGTCGCCCGGTTTCAAATTGTCAGTATCGTTGTTCCAGCGCATCACATCTTTGATGTTCACGCCGTGACGTTTTGCGATACTGGACAGCGAATCACCCTTGCGCACGCGATAGGTAATGCTATCGCTGTTGCTGGCGAGACGCTGTGCGCTGCTACCTGCACCCACCGTCAGAGTTTGACCCACTTTCAGGCCTGAACTGCGCAGGTTATTCCACTGCTGCAGATCTTTCGCATTCACGCCAAGACGTGACGCAATGCCCGAAAGCGTATCACCTGAACGAACCTTATAGCTGCGGCTGTTAACTGATGATGCATCCGCGATCAGCGTTGACTGAACGGCGGCGATTTCACCCGAAGCTAAAGACTCACGTAACTGCTCAGCATGTTTCTGCGGAACCATTACATACTGCGGGCCACTCGCCCCCAGCGTCGAGCCTTTAACGCCAGCATTAAAGGTTTTTAATTTACTTACCGACATACCCGTCATATCAGCAACCTGTTGAATATCAACAGGATTGCTGAGGCGAACACGCGCCAGTGCACGACTTTCGTCTGGTGTTGGCAGTTGTACACCGTAACGCTTGCTGTTCTTGAGAATATCGCTCAAAGCCAGCATTTTCGGTACGTAAATCTTTGTTTCCTGTGGCAGTGAGAGCGACCAAAAATCGGTGGATTTACCCCGTGCTTTATTCGCTTTCATTGCCTTCAGTACACGACCTTCGCCGCTATTGTACGCTGCGACCGTTAACAGCCAGTCGCCGTCAAACATCTTGTTCAGACGTTGCATCATGTCGAGAGCGGCTGTCGTTGAAGCGACAACATCGCGACGCGCATCATAGTTGCGGGTCTGTTTCAGACCATAGTTTCGCCCGGTGCTCGGAATGATCTGCCAAATGCCTGCGGCATTGGCGCCAGACGTCGCGTGTGGGTCAAAAGCGCTCTCCACTATGGGTAGGAGTACCAGCTCCATAGGCATGTTACGTTTCTTAACTTGCCCGGCTATCCAGTACATATACGGCTCTGCCCGTAACGTTACATCGTGGAGATAGCTCTTATTACTTAAATACTTCTGTTTCTGTTCGCGAATCCGGCTGTTTTCCGGAATTCCCATCTTTAGCTCGTCGCCAATAGAGGTCCACAAGTCTTGCTCCTGCGCGAAAGATGTCCCATCGTCCATCCAGCGCGCCGAACTTGTAAACTTCCCTGCTTCCCCTTGACCAGCTGCAGAAAGGCTCTGTGCGTGCTGTTGTACGTTGCTGCCGTTCTGCGACTGGCAACCTACAAGCAGGACAGAGGCGAGTAATATCGCTTTTGCCTTCATGTGTGTGTCAATAGTTGCTTAAAAGACGAGCGATGATAACGGCGAATTTTTGAAAAGGCAACCAGCAATTATCTGAAGTTATCTTTCTTTGACCTTAACCATGCAAATCGCTGTTCTGGTTGTTGCAAATTTGTTTCTTGGTTAATTTTGCTAATTAAATCAATATCATCTGTTCGCAAAAATAAATTAATTTGGCGCTCGTTTTTCAGAATTACGGGGAGTGTGTTTTGGTTTTTTGCACGTAACTCCTTCACTTTGTGATAATAATCCTGAATCGCCCGATCCTCAGGCAACAGGCTGACGGCAAACTTCATATTTCCTAATGTATACTCATGCGCGCAACAGATAACGGTGTCATCGGGTAATGCGTTAATCTTCTGTAAAGACTGATACATTTGCGCTGGTGTTCCTTCAAACAGCCTTCCGCAGCCCCCTGAGAACAGCGTGTCACCGCAAAAAAGATAAGGCTTACTGTAGAAACACAGATGTCCCAAAGTGTGACCCGGTGTGGCAAATGCGGAAAACTCCCACTCGCGTATGAGGATTTTTTCGCCTTCTTCGACTACTTGCGTAACACCCTTATCTTGTGCCTCTGACGGTCCGTAAACCACAACATGCGGAAAATGGGTACGCAGTTCAGGTACACCGCCCGTATGATCGTTATGGTGATGCGTCAACAGAATGGCTTCCGGCTGCCAGCCGTTCTCTTCTATTGCGCGCAGTACGGGGGCGGATTCTCCGGGATCGACAATGACGCATCGACGTTCATCGTCAACCAAAACCCAGATGTAATTGTCCTCAAAAGAAGAAATACTGATAAGATTCATACATTACCTCTTATAGCGTGGCGGGTGTGTTGATGAAACCGGCAAGGATACCTCAGACTGTCGCAGCACCGGAACGTTGGGCGGAACTGCCCTGGGGTGAATACTATCGCGAGGCGTTAGAGCAACAGCTGAAGCCCTGGCTCGCGAAAATGTATGGCTTTCACCTGCTTAAGATTGGCAATCTCAGCGCGGAAATCAATACCGAAAGCTGCGCTATCTCGCATCAGGTGAACGTCTCTCTCGGCGGATCGCCGGTTCAGGTGAAAGCAGACCCGTTACATCTGCCGTTTGCGGAAAAATCCGTTGATGCGTGTTTGCTCGCACATACGTTACCCTGGTGCAGCGATCCGCACCGTCTGCTTCGCGAAGCCGATCGCGTGCTGATTGATGACGGCTGGCTGGTGCTGAGCGGATTCAACCCGCTGAGCCTGATGGGCCTGCGAAAGCTGGTACCGGTGCTGCGCCGGACGCCGCCTTACAACAGCCGGATGTTCACCATGATGCGCCAGCTCGACTGGCTGTCACTGCTTAACTTCGAAGTGCTCTGCTACGGCGGCTTTCAGATGCTGCCCTGGGCGCGGCAGGGGGGCGTCTTGTTGAGCACGCATTTGCCTGCCTTAGGCTGCATGCAGTTTATCGTCGCGCGTAAGCGAACCATTCCCCTTACGCTTAATCCCATGAAGCAGAGCAAATCGAAAACGCCGATCCGCCAGACCGTTGGCGCCACGCGGCAGTACAGAAAGCCCTGATCAGGATTCAGGCTGATAGCCCGCGTCCTCATGCGCAGGGTTAGCGGCTGCCGCACGCGCCAGTTCGTCACAGCGTTCGTTTTCCGGATGACCGGCGTGCCCTTTAACCCACTCCCACTTGATCTGGTGCTGGCCCAGGGCGGCATCAAGCCGTTTCCAGAGATCGACGTTCTTGACCGGTTTCTTATCGGCAGTCTTCCAGCCGCGTTTTTTCCAGTTATGGATCCACTGGGTAATTCCCTGACGAACGTACTGGCTGTCGGTACTTAACACCACGTCACAATGTTCTTTTAGTGCCTCCAGCGCCACAATGGCCGCCATGAGCTCCATCCGGTTGTTGGTGGTCAGAAAATAGCCTTGGCTAAAAGTTTTTTCATGCTGGCGATAACGCATAATCGCGCCGTAGCCGCCGGGACCCGGGTTGCCGAGACAAGATCCATCGGTGAAAATTTCTACCTGTTTACGCATCTCTGGTAGACTTCCTGTATTTGAAACGTTCAGTTAAACGATAAGTCTGACATAAATGACCGCTATGAGCACTGCAATTACTCGCCAGATCGTCCTCGATACCGAAACCACCGGTATGAACCAGATCGGCGCGCACTACGAAGGGCATAAGATCATTGAGATCGGCGCCGTTGAAGTGGTGAACCGTCGTCTTACGGGGAACAACTTCCACGTCTATCTCAAGCCCGATCGGCTGGTGGATCCCGAAGCGTTCGGCGTTCACGGTATTGCCGATGAGTTCTTGCTGGACAAGCCGACTTTTGCGGACGTGGCTGACGAATTCCTGGAATACATCAGGGGCGCTGAGCTTGTTATCCATAACGCCTCGTTCGATATCGGCTTTATGGATTATGAATTCAGCAAGCTTAATCGTGATATCCCGAAGACGAACACCTTCTGTAAGGTGACAGACAGTCTGGCGCTGGCGAGGAAAATGTTCCCCGGCAAGCGTAACAGCCTGGATGCACTGTGTTCGCGCTACGAGATAGATAATACCAAACGAACGCTCCACGGGGCGTTGCTCGATGCCCAGATCCTCGCCGATGTCTATCTGACGATGACCGGTGGGCAGACGTCTATGAAGTTCAGTATGGAAAATGAGTCGCAGCAAACGCAGGGCGAAGCGGGTATTCAGCGTGTCGTCCGTCAGGCAAGTCGGCTGCGGGTTGTTTTAGCCAGTGATGAAGAGCTGCTTAATCACGAATCCCGTCTTGATCTGGTGCAGAAGAAGGGCGGCAGCTGTCTCTGGCGTGCCTGAAAAAACGCCGGAACGCCTGTAAAATCATCGTTTGGGCGATTTTTGCAGCAAACGATTCAAAACGCGAGAAAAAGCGTTGACGAGATCGGAGGCGCACCGTAATATGCGCCTCGTTCCCCAAACGGGAACAGTGGAGCGGTAGTTCAGTCGGTTAGAATACCTGCCTGTCACGCAGGGGGTCGCGGGTTCGAGTCCCGTCCGTTCCGCCAATATTCAGAAGGCCTGAATCAGAAATGATTCAGGCCTTCGTCGTTTCAGCCAGCTGTGATTCCATTCCCTCTCTTCTGACTTGTAGTTAACAAAAAGTTAATATCAATAGTGCAATTAATTAACAATTGCACATCATTAGTGCATTCTTTGCACTGTTGTTGTGCATTTTTCCACCGCCGGCTATTCAGGCACGAGTCAGATTGTGTCTCTCTGTAAAAAAGAATTCATACAGAATCATCTGCTTATAACCCGCTATGCAAAAAATTACTGAACCAATTGCAGATTGGTTTGGTTATTGCTTAATCATTAGCACGATAAGCGTCATTCCATATCAATAACTTATCGTTAATAAAAATAAAGCAATGATGAAAGCGAGCGAACCAATATGGAAAAACCGTCACGGTTTCTGGCCAATTCCAGCACCGCGCTTGAACAGCTGCGCGGGCTAATCAACCAGCACGAGTCAACACCAGGCACTCCGCTGCCCACGGAACGTGAGCTGTCGGACACACTCGGCGTAGGACGACGTGAAGTGCGTCGCGCGCTGGACGTGCTGGAAGAAGAGGGGCGCATCTGGCGTAAGCAGGGCAAAGGGACCTTTATCGGCCCGGCTGCACCCGTTGAACCGCTGGCCCTTCAGGGATTGGTTCAGCAAACCAACCTTCTGGAAGTGATGGAAGCTCGTCTGCAGCTCGAACCCGGCTTAGCCCGGCTTGCGGCACTGCGTGCCACCAGGGAAAACCTTGCGCTCATGCAGCGCATGCTGGAACGCATCGACAAAGTCAGCCCGGATGACCGCGATCTCAACGAACTGTGGGATAGCGCTTTTCACCGCGCCATTGCGGAAGCGGCGGGCAACCGCCTGATGCTCGGCCTGTTTGATGCCATTGATGCCGTGCGGCGTGAACCGGGCTGGCAGCATCTGCGCGAGCTGGCACGCACCCCCGAGCGTGTCGATAGCTATAACGACCACCACCACAAGATCATGGCTGCCATTATCCATCGCCAGCCTAACGAGGCCGCGACCGCGATGCGCGAACACCTGCTCAGCCTGCAAACCGCCCTGATTCAGGCGATCCACCTCGAGGACGACTTCACGCCATGACGACAATCCCCTTTAAGGACGCCACGCCCGTATTGCAAGTAAAAAACCTCAACGTTACGTTCGCGGGCTCGCCGGTAAGCGTGCTTGACGGTATCTCGTTGACCGTCAGGGCGGGCGAAACGCTGGCGCTGGTGGGAGAATCCGGCTGTGGGAAAAGTATCACCTCCCTGGCGCTGATGGGGTTACTGCCCGCCAGCGCACGGATCGTCAGCGGGGAGATTCAGTTTCGTCGCCACGATCTGCGCAAGCTCTCGCCGCGGGAATATGCCGATCTGCGCGGTAGCGAGCTGGCGATGATTTTCCAGGAGCCGATGACCTCGCTCAATCCGGCGTTTACGCTGGGCGATCAGCTGAGCGAGGCGGTTATGCGTCATCAGGACGTCTCGCGCGCAGAGGCGATGAAGATCGCGCTGCAGATCCTCGAGAAAGTGCAGATTCCGGCAGCAGAGATGCGCCTCAAGGCGTATCCGCACCAGCTTTCCGGCGGCATGCGCCAGCGCGTGATGATTGCCATGGCGCTGATCAACCACCCTAAACTGCTGATTGCCGACGAACCCACCACCGCGCTCGACGTCACCATCCAGGCGCAAATCCTCGCCTTGCTCAACACCTTGAAAGAGGAAACCGGCACGGCGGTGCTGATGATCACCCACGATTTAGGCGTGGTGGCTGAAGTGGCGCAGCAGGTGGCGGTGATGTATGCCGGACAGGTGGTAGAGCAGGGGAGCGTCGAGGCGATATTTGCCGACCCGCAGCACCCGTACACCATCGGCCTGATGGGCTCGATCCCCTCCCTTGGCGCACGCAAGGGCCCGCTTTCCACTATTCCCGGATCGGTCCCGCTGCCGGAATCCATGCCGCAAGGCTGCCGTTTCGCAACGCGCTGCCCGTTTGCGCAGTCGCGCTGCCATGATGAAAAACCGCCGCTCACCACGCTCGGCGCGGGCCATCGGGTTGCCTGCTTCCGCGTGCCGCTCGAACACCACATCGCCCTGGGAGAGACCGCATGACCACGCCCATTCTGGAAGCTCGGGATCTCAGCAAGCTTTTCCCCGGCCCGAAAAAACTCTTTACCCCCGCCCGGTTTGTGACGGCGGTCGATCGCGTGTCGCTTGCCGTCATGCCGGGCGAAACGCTGGCGATTGTCGGCGAGTCCGGTTCCGGAAAATCCACGCTTGGCCGCCTGCTGCTGCGCCTGCTGGCCGCCAGCGAAGGGCGCGTGTTTTATCAGGGGGAAGAGATCACCCACGCCTCGGGCGCGCGCCTCAATCAGCTCCGCCGCGAGCTGCAGATCATCTTTCAGGATCCCTTCGCCTCCCTGAACCCGCGCATGACGGTGGAGCAGATCGTCGGTGAGCCGCTGTGGCTGCACCAGAACATGAAGAAAGGGGACCGGCAGTACCGCGTTGCCGAACTGCTTAAGACCGTGGGCCTGCCCGCCGCCTGGGCCGGGCGCTACCCGCACGAGTTTTCCGGCGGGCAGCGCCAGCGTATCGGCATTGCGCGCGCGCTGGCCTCAGGACCAAAGCTGCTGCTGGGCGATGAGCCGGTATCCGCGCTGGATGTGTCGGTGCAGGCGCAGGTGGTCAATTTACTGGAAAGCCTGAAGCACCAGCTGGGGCTGACGATGGTGATTGTCGCCCACGGTCTGGCTGTTATTCGCCATATGAGCGACCGCGTGGCGGTCATGTACCTCGGGCAAATCGTCGAGCTTGCCAGCGTCGATGAGATCTTTGACGCACCGCTGCACCCCTATACCCAGGCGCTGATCGCCTCGGCGCCGCAGATGCAGCCGGGCGCTGAACGCGACGCGCCGCTGCTGCAGGGGGACTTACCGAACCCGGCCAGTCCGCCGTCCGGCTGCCGTTTCCACACCCGCTGCCCGTACGTCACTGACGAATGCCGTCAGGTCAAGCCGATTAATCAGGTGCTCGACGGCGGGCGTCAGGTTGCCTGTCATCGCTGGCAGGAGATCAACCGCGATCGCAGCGTTATCCAGATCGCACCGCCATCCGCTGCTTTTCTGCGCCGCCGCGCGCTGTTTGAACACGCGGCCACCCACTCGTCCCTTCCTTCAAGGAACTCATGATAATGACAATGCGTAATTCTCTTTTGACCGTACTGGGAAGTGTTATGTTGCTTGGCGCGGCGCTGCCCGCCCATTCTGAAAGCGTGCTGCGTATTGGCCTGGGGGCAGACCCGGACATGCTCGACCCGCATCTGGCGCGCACCTACTATGGCCGCTTCGTCTTTGCCTCCCTGTGCGACAGGCTGGTGGATGTGGATGAAAACCTGAAGGTCGTCCCCGGTCTGGCCAAAGACTGGGCGTGGAGTGACGACGGTAAAACCCTGACGCTCAACCTGCGCGAAGGCGTGACCTTCCACGACGGTGAGAAATTCGATGCCGCCGCGGCAAAATACAACCTCGACCGCGCCCTGACCTTAAAAGGCTCCCTGCGTAAAAGCGAGATCTCCTCCGTTGAATCGGTCGAGGTCACCGGTCCGATGCAGATTGCCCTGCACCTGAAGACGCCCGATGCGGCACTGCTGATGCAGCTCACCGACCGCGCGGGCGCGATGATGGCCCCTGAAGCGGCAAAAAAGCCTGACTTTGCCGCCCATCCGGTCTGTTCCGGCCCGTATAAATTCGACAGCCGCGTGTCCCAGGACCGCATCGTGCTGACCCGCTTCGAAAACTACTGGAACAAAGACGCCTACCACTTCGACAAAATCATCTATCTGCCGATCCCGGATGCCTCCGTGCGTCTGGCAAACCTGCGCGCGGGCGATCTCGATCTGACCGAAGGGATTGCTGCCAGCGACGTGAAAACCGTCGAGGCCGACAGCAAGCTGGCGCTGGCGAAGGTAACGGGCCTGGGCTATCAGGGCATCACCTTCAACATCAATAACGGCAAGGTGCCGGCCAACGACCCGTTCAAAGATGCCCGCGTGCGCGAGGCCTTCTCGCAGGCTATCGACCGCGATGCGCTAAACCAGGTGGTCTTTGAAGGACTGTATACGCCAGCCAACCAGGCGTTTTCGACGGTCAGCCCGTATCACGTCAACCTGCCGGTCCCGCCGCGTGACGTCGACAAGGCCAAAGCGCTGCTCAAAGCGGCAGGCGTCAGCGCGCCGCTGACCGTCAACCTGCTGGTGCCGAACAACCCCACCTCACAGCAGGTGGGGCAGGTGCTGCAGGCGATGGTCGCCGAGGCGGGCTTTAACCTGAACCTGCAGATGACCGAATTCGCCACGCTGCTGGACCGCCAGCAGAGCGGGGACTATCAGCTGAGCTTCTCCGGCTGGTCGGGGCGCCCGGATCCGGACGGCAGCATCTACGGCTTTATCAACAGCAAAGGCACCCTGAACGACGGCCGCTACAGCAATGCGCAGGTCGATGAGTGGCTGACCCAGGCGCGCCAGAGTACCGACCAGGCCGCGCGCCAGCCGCTGTACGACAAGGTGGTGAAGCAGCTGCAAACCGACATGCCGATTGCCTACCTCTACTTCGAGCCGCGTATTTTTGGCCTGAACAAAAGCGTGCAGGGCTTTAAGCCGTACCCGGACGGCATCGTGCGTCTGGCTGGCTTAACGCTGGCGAAATAAACGTCCTGAGGAGAGCCCATGCTGGAACTGATTTGCAAACGTCTGCTGCTGGCCGTCCCGACGCTGTTGCTGGTGAGCATGATGGTGTTTGGGCTGCAAAAGCTGCTGCCCGGCGACCCGCTGATCGCCATGGCAGGCGAGGAGCGCGACCCGGCAGTCATCGCTCAGCTGCGTGCGGAGCTGAACCTCGATGCCCCGATCCCGGTGCAGTATTTCCACTGGCTGACGCGGGCGCTGCAGGGCGATCTGGGCGTCTCCTTACGCACGCACGAGCCGGTGACGCAGCTGATTGCCAGCAAGCTGCCGGTGACGCTTGAGCTGTCGCTGCTGGCGATGATTATCGCGCTGGTGTTTGGCATCAGCATGGGGATCCTCGCGGCGGTGAACAAAAACAGCTGGGTCGATCACGGGGCGAACTTCGTGGCGATCTCGGGGATCTCGATCCCGCACTTCTGGCTGGGGATCCTGCTGATTCTGGTCTTTTCGGTAAACCTGCAGTGGCTCCCTGCGTCCGGCTACGTGCCGTTCAGTGAAGACCCGCTCCAGAACCTGCGCACGCTGCTGCTGCCCGCGTCCGTGCTCGGAACCGGCCTGGCGGCGACGCTGATGCGCCACACCCGCGCCTCGATGATTGCCGTGCTGAAAGCGGATTACATCCGTACCGCGCGGGCGAAAGGGCTGCTGCCGAAGGCGGTGATCTTAAAGCACGCCTTTCGCAACGCGCTGGTGCCGGTGATCACCCTCACCACGCTGCTGTTTGGCGAACTGCTGGGCGGCGCGGTGCTGACCGAGCAGGTGTTCACCATTCCGGGCTTCGGCAAGATGATCGTCGATTCGGTATTTAACCGTGATTACGCGGTGGTGCAGGGCGTGGTGCTGATCGTCGCCATCGGCTTCCTGATGCTCAACCTGCTGGCCGACGTGCTTTACGTCCTTATCAACCCGAAAATGCGAGGCTAACGATGGCGGAAATGACGACCCAAACCGTTGCGCCCGCACTGCCGCGGGCGCAAAACCGGGTATTGAAAAAATTCCTCGCCAATAAAAGCGCGGTCATTGGCGCGGCAGTGGTGGGGTTCTTTGTGCTGGTGGCGCTGCTGGCGCCGTGGATCGCCCCGTTCGACCCGGTCAAAGCCAACTTCCTGGCGGTGCGCAAAGCGCCGTCGGCGATGTACTGGTTCGGCACCGACGAGCTGGGGCGAGACATCTTATCCCGCATTATCTGGGGGGCGCGCACCTCGCTGATGGCGGGCTGTATGTCTGTGGTGATTGCCGTGGTTATCGGCGTGCCGCTGGGGCTGGTGGCGGGTTACTTCCAAAAGATCTGGGACGGCGTCATCTCGCGCGTGATCGAGGCGCTGCTGGCCTGCCCGTTCCTGATCATGGCGATCGCGCTGGGGGCGTTTTTGGGCCCGAGCCTGACTAACGCGATGATCGCCATCGGCCTTTCCGCGATGCCGATCTTCGCCCGCCTGACGCGCGGTCAGGTGATCGCCATTCGTAACGAAGAGTACATCGACGGCGCGCGGGCAATTGGCCTGCCGGATCGCTGGATCATCATCAAATACGTTCTGCCCAACGTGATGTCGCCGATTCTGGTGCAGGCCACGCTGGCGATTGCCTCGGCGATAATCGCTGAAGCCAGCCTGTCCTTTTTGGGGCTGGGACAGCAGCCGCCCAATCCGTCCTGGGGCTCCATGCTCAACACCGCCAAAGGTTTTCTTGAGCAGGCCCCGTGGATGTCCATTTTCCCCGGCGTGGCGATTTTCCTTGCCGTGCAGGGCTTTAATTTACTCGGCGACGGGCTGCGCGATGCGCTCGATCCGCGCCATGACTAAGGAGTCATGATGACCAAAGCGCTAGATTTTACGTCCGGTTACGCTTCACGCCGCCCGCCGATGCTGGGCCATAACGCCGTTGCGACGTCTCAGCCGCTGGCGGCGCAGGCGGGAATGAAAATGCTGCAGCTGGGGGGAAATGCCGTGGATGCCGCCATTGCCGCCGCGATGGCGCTGACGGTAGTCGAGCCGACCGGCAACGGGATCGGCAGCGACGCCTTTGCTATCGTCTGGGACGGTGAAAAGCTGCACGGCCTGAACGCCTCAGGTCGTTCGCCTGCGAGCTGGCACGCGGATCTGTTTGCCGGAAAAAACGCGGTGCCCGAAATCGGCTGGGACGCGGTAACCGTGCCGGGGGCGGTATCCGGCTGGGTCGCCCTGGCGGAACGCTTCGGAACGCTGCCGTTGACCACCCTGGCGCAGCCTGCCATTGACTACGCGCGCAACGGCTTCCCGGTCTCCCCGCTGATTGGGCATCTCTGGCAGCGCGGCTATAACAAGCTGAAAGATCAGCCGGGCTTCAGCGCCTGTTTCGCCCCGGAAGGCCGCGCCCCGCGGGTGGGGGAGATCTTCCGTAACCCGGCGCAGGCGAGCTCGCTTGAGCTGATTGCCCGCACCAACGGCGAAGCCTTTTACCGCGGTGAGCTGGCGCAGAAAATTGCCGCCTTCGCCAGAGAGCATGGCGCGCACCTGACGGCCGAGGATCTGGCCAACCACCGCGTGGACTGGGTAGAACTACTGTCACGCGACTTTGCGGGCGGCTCGGTGCAGGAGCTGCCGCCAAACGGGCAGGGGATCGCCACGCTGATTGCGCTCGGCATTCTTGAGCAGTGCGGCATTGAGAAGCATCATCCGGATTCCGTGCAGTCTCTGCATCTCTCTATCGAGGCAATGAAGCTGGCGCTGGCGGATCTCGACCGCTACGTGGCAGACGAAGCACACATGGCGTTTGCGGCGAAAGAGCTGCTGAGCGACCATTACCTGAAGTCGCGCGCGGCGCTGATCAACCACGACAGCGCATCTGATTTTGTCTACGGTTCCCCGACGCAGAGCGGCACGGTCTACATCAGCACCGCGGACGCCAGCGGGATGATGGTCTCGTTTATTCAGTCCAACTATATGGGCTTCGGTTCAGGCATTGTGGTGCCGGATACGGGGATCAGCCTGCAAAACCGGGGCTGCGGATTTGTGCTGGATCCGAAGCACCCGAACGCGCTGGCGGGGAGCAAGCGCCCGTTCCACACCATCATTCCGGGCTTTGCGATGGACGGCAACGGCAAGCCGCTGATGTCCTTCGGCGTGATGGGCGGCCCGATGCAGGCGCAGGGGCACATGCAGATGGCGCTGCGCATCATGCTGCACGGGCAAAACCCGCAGGCGGCAATCGATGCGCCGCGCTGGCGCGTGGTGCAGGGCAGGGAGGTGATCGTTGAATCGACGTTCGATCGCAACACGATTGCCGCGCTGCGCGAGCGCGGGCATCAGATCGTGGTGGAAGATCCGCTTCAGGATTACAACTTCGGTGGTGCGCAGGTGATTTACCGCCTGCCGGAAGGACACTACGTGGCCGCGACGGAAAGCCGCAAAGACGGGCAGGCGTTGGTGAGTTAAAAGAAGCGAGCAACATTGGTAGGCCGGGTAAGGCGTAGCTGCCACCCGGCTTTTTTTTCACTCAATGCTAAAAGGATCCGCATCCTGCCACGCCGGAAACTTCTCCCGGTACTCCTTCAGCGCCGTCAAGGACAGCTCCGCATCAATACGCGTCGCCTGATGCGGCTCGGCGGTGGCGATGATCTCGCCCTGCGGATTCACCACCCGGCTGTCGCCGCGATAGTGATGCCCGTTGCCGTCCGTCCCCACGCGGTTGCAGCCCACCACGTACGCCTGGTTCTCAATCGCGCGCGCCACGAGCAGCGACTGCCAGTGCAGGGAGCGCGGTGCAGGCCAGTTGGCCACATACAGCGCCAGGTCGTAATCGTTGCGGTTACGCGACCACACCGGGAAGCGCAGGTCGTAGCAGACCAGCGGCAGAATACGCCAGCCGCGCCACTCGAACACCACGCGTTCGTTACCGGCTTCATAGTGATGGTGCTCATCCGCCATACGGAACAGGTGGCGCTTGTCGTAGAAATGCACCTTTCCTTCCGGCTCGACCAGCAGGAAGCGGTTCACCGGGCCGCGCTCCGTTTGCAGCGCGGCGCTACCGGCAATCAGCGCGTTGGTCTGCTGCGCTTTGGCATGCATCCAGGCGACCACCTCCTCCTGCGGCATTGACTGTTTTGCCGCTTCCATGGCGAAGCCGGTGGTGAACATTTCCGGCAGGACAATCACATCACGCCCGGTAATGTCTTCGAGTTGACGATCGAAGTGGCGCAGGTTGGCGGGGCCATCCATCCACACTAAAGGTTGCTGCAAAATAGAAATCTTCAGACCAGGCACGATACAGGCTCCTCAAACGACCACTTTTTGACACTGTAGCACGACATAACGAGAAAATGTGGCAATAAAAAACCCCGCGCGAGGCGGGGTTTGTATAAGCGAAACGCGTTATGCCGCTTCAGGTTTGCGGTGCTTCTCCGGCAGCTTTACCGGCTGCGTCGCCAGCTCGTCCGGTTCGAAATCATCCACGTTAATGCTGCGCAGACGGCTCTCTTCGGCTTTCACCAGCAGAGCGGCCTCATCTTTACTGATAATGCCACCGGCCAGTGCCTGTTTTGCCAGTTCGTCCATACGGGTAAACGGCAGGTTTTTGCCCAGCTGTTTACAGATCTTCTGGTGAATCGGATCGGCGGCCATCACGTCCAGCAGCGCCTCTTCCAGCAGACCCACCGGGTTATGCGGCGTCGGTGCCAGGTACTGACCGCGACCGATACGGGAACGGGTTGCGCTCGGAACCTGCAGGATCTTCGCCACTTTGTGGTCCAGCCTGTCGGACGGTGCCAGATGGTGACGACCGGTCGGGAAGATCACCACGCGCAGGGCGCCTGCCACGAAGCGGTTCGGGAAGTTCGCCAGCAGATCGTCAATCGCCTGTTCAGCCTGATACAACGCATCCTGCACGCCCCAGTGCACCAGGGGCAGATCCGCTTCCTGACGGCCTTCGTCGTCGTAACGTTTCAGGACCGCAGAGGCCAGGAAGATCTGGCTCAGCACATCGCCCAGACGGGCAGAGATACGTTCGCGACGCTTCAGGCTGCCGCCCAGTACCGCCATGGAAACGTCGGACAGCAGGGCCAGGTTGGCGCTCAGACGGTTCAGATGCTGATAATAACGTTTGGTTGCATCGCCGGTTGGCGTCGAACTTGTAAGACCGCGCGTCAGGCCCAGCCAGAAGCTGCGCACCTTGTTGCTGCCCACGTGACCGATATGTTTGAACAGCAGCTTATCGAAGGCATCCACGTCGTTGTTCTGCGCCGCGGCCATCTCTTCCAGCACGTATGGATGGCAGCGAATTGCGCCCTGACCGAAGATCATCATGCTGCGGGTCAGGATGTTTGCCCCTTCCACGGTGATGGCAATCGGTGCGCCCTGATAGCCGCGCGCCAGGAAGTTGCCTTCGCCGAGCATAATGCCTTTACCGCCCGCGATATCCATCGCGTCAATAATTGACTGCTGCGCGCGGTGGGTACAGTGGTACTTCACAATGGCCGACAGTACGGCCGGTTTTTCGCCCAGCATAATGCCGTAGGTAATCAGCGTGGCGGCAGCGTCCATTACGTAGGCGTTGCCCGCGATACGCGCCAGCGGCTCTTCGATACCTTCCATCTTGCCGATGGAGATTTTGAACTGACGGCGGATGTGCGCGTAGGCACCAATCCCCATCGCCACCGACTTCAGACCGCCGGTTGAGTTCGACGGCAGGGTAATGCCGCGGCCCACCGACAGACATTCCACCAGCATACGCCAGCCCTGACCGGCCATTTTTGGACCACCGATGATGTAATCAATCGGCACAAAGATATCCTGGCCGCGGGTTGGACCGTTCTGGAACGGCACGTTCAGCGGGAAGTGACGACGACCAATCTCAACGCCCGGGGTGGAGGTTGGGATCAGCGCACAGGTAATGCCCAGATCTTCTTCGCCGCCCAGCAGTCTTTCCGGGTCAGAGAGCTTAAAGGCCAGACCCAGCACGGTGGCGATAGGGGCCAGCGTGATATAACGCTTGTTCCAGGTCAGGCGCATGCCCAGCACCTGCTCGCCCTGCCACTCGCCCATGCAGACCACGCCGGTATCCGGAATCGCGCCCGCATCGGAGCCTGCTTCCGGGCTGGTCAGCGCGAAGCAAGGAATTTCCTGACCGCGAGCCAGACGCGGCAGGTAATGATCTTTCTGCTCTTCCGTACCGTAATGCTGCAGCAGCTCGCCCGGGCCTAAGGAGTTTGGTACGCCAACGGTGATCGCCAGGATCCCGGAAACGCCTGCCAGCTTTTGCAGCACGCGAGCCTGAGCGTAAGCGGAGAATTCCAGACCGCCGTACTCTTTCTTAATGATCATCGCGAAGAAGCGATGCTCTTTCAGGTAGGCCCACAGCTCTGGCGGCAGGTCGGCCATTTCATGGGTGATGGCAAAGTCGTTCGCCATACGGCAGGCTTCTTCTACCGGGCCGTCAATAAACGCCTGTTCTTCCGCGGTCAGACGCGGCTGCGGGTAGTTATGCAGCTTTTTCCAGTCCGGATTACCCTGGAACAGGTCGCCTTCCCACCAGGTGGTGCCCGCATCAATCGCTTCTTTTTCAGTACGCGACATGGGCGGCATCACCTTGCGGAAGCCTTTGAACACCGGTGCAGAAATCATTGATTTACGCATCGGGGCAAAGTTAAACGGCAGAAGGATGATGGCAAGAGGGACTAAAAGCCAGATAGTCCAGAGACCTGCGACGCCAAGCGCAGCCGTCCAGGCCAGAAGAATCAGGCTGCTCAGGAATAAACTTACGCGGTGATAGAACAACACACCGAGCAGAACAACGGTTGCGAGAATGCTCAAAATCATCATAAAGAAAAGCTCCCTTGCTTGTAGGAGGTCTGACCACTTGTGATGATATGGTTCTAGTTGATGTTATTTCCTTTAGCAATGTGTTTACAAAATAATTACAACCTGGTTCACATTGTTCGCGTTTTACCCGGCACGAAAAAGCAAAACGCCGGACGTTTCGCATGGCTTTAGCTTCTCGCTTTTCCCGCTATCCGGTACACTCCACTGTGTTATTTCATCAATACTGAAGGATTATCCTCATGTACCAGGATCTTATTCGTAACGAACTGAACGAAGCGGCGGAAACGCTGGCGAACTTTCTGAAAGATGATGCCAATATTCACGCTATTCAGCGCGCGGCGGTCCTGCTGGCCGACAGCTTCAAAGCGGGTGGCAAAGTGCTCTCCTGCGGTAACGGCGGCTCTCACTGTGACGCGATGCACTTCGCAGAAGAGCTGACCGGACGCTATCGCGAAAACCGTCCTGGCTACCCGGCGATTGCGATTTCCGACGTGAGCCACATCTCCTGCGTAGGCAACGACTTCGGTTACGACCACATCTTCTCTCGCTACGTTGAAGCGGTAGGCCGTGAAGGCGATGTGCTGCTGGGGATCTCTACCTCCGGCAACTCCGGCAACGTGATCAAAGCGATTACTGCTGCACGTGAAAAAGGGATGAAAGTCATCACCCTGACGGGCAAAGATGGCGGTAAGATGGACGGTACGGCGGATGTTGAAATTCGCGTTCCGCACTTCGGTTATGCTGACCGCATTCAGGAAATTCACATCAAAGTGATCCACATCCTGATCCAGCTGATCGAAAAAGAGATGGCTAAGTAAGACTTCGCTGGGGGGCGCTGGTGCCCCCCGCTGTTGTGGAGGTGATGTATGTGCGAACTGCTCGGGATGAGCGCCAATGTGCCAACCGATATCTGCTTTAGTTTCACCGGGCTGGTGCAGCGCGGTGGAGGAACCGGGCCGCATAAAGACGGCTGGGGCATCACCTTCTACGAAGGCAAAGGGTGTCGCACGTTCAAAGATCCACAGCCCAGCTTTAACTCACCGATTGCCAAACTGGTGCAGGACTATCCTATCAAGTCCCGCTCGGTGATCGCCCATATTCGCCAGGCTAACCGTGGCGAAGTGGCGCTGGAAAATACCCATCCGTTTACCCGTGAGCTGTGGGGGCGTAACTGGACCTACGCGCACAACGGGCAACTCACGGGCTATAAGTCGCTGGAGACGGGCAATTTCCGCCCGGTAGGCGAAACCGACAGTGAAAAAGCCTTCTGCTGGCTGCTGCACAAGCTGACGGAGCGCTATCCCCGTACGCCAGGCAATATGGCTGCCGTGTTTAAATACATCGCAACGCTGGCCACCGAACTACGTGAAAAAGGCGTGTTCAACATGCTGCTTTCTGACGGCCGCTATGTGATGGCGTTCTGCTCGACGAATTTGTTCTGGATCACCCGCCGTGCGCCGTTTGGCGTGGCAACGCTGCTCGATCAGGATGTGGAGATAGACTTTCAGAAGGAGACCACACCGAACGATGTGGTCACTGTTATTGCAACGCAGCCGCTGACGGGCAACGAAACCTGGCAAAAGATTATGCCAGGCGAGTGGGTGCTATTTTGTCTCGGGGACCGTGTAATTTGACGCCAGCTGTGGATGGACAACTTCGTGGCTCAGCGGCTTGCTGACCACGTAACGGCCATCCACAACCGAGACAACAGGCGGCTTGTGAGTCTGCTCGAAGTAGTCATAGCCGGGTTTCAGCTGTTTCCAGAAATCCGCGTAGTACGAGTACTTGTGACGCGCCATGTTGGCATCCGTCATGCGGAACGGATAGATGCTGACCTGAACGTTTGGCTGACCAAAGACCAACGCGCCGGTGACAAACTGGAAAATCTCATCAATGCCGGAATCGGTCATCGCGTAGCAGCCGATAGACACGCAGGCACCGTGGATCATCAGGTATTTACCTTCATAACCGTGTGCACGGTCATAGGCATTCGGGAAACCGATATTGATGGCTTTATAGAAACGGCTGTCTGGTTTGAGCTGGCTACGCTGAACGTTGTAGAACCCTTCCGGACTTTTGAAATCGCCCTGACGCTGTTTTGGCCCTAATCCACCGGAGTAGTTACAGATTTTGTAGCTATCAAGCAGCTGATACGTCTCACCCATTTTTACAAACAGATCGAGAGTGCGTTCTTCCTTGAAGATCTGAATATAAACCGGCGATCCCATTAACTGCTGTTTATATTCTTTGCTGATCGGCGTCGTTGAGCTATTACTGCTGAGCAGTCCGGCAAACGACATGCACGGAATCAGAAGCATCGCAATGAACAATGCGATTTTACGCATACTACTAGTTCCTTGATAAAACCATGACCAACTTGCCAGGACGGCAAAAGAGACCCGAAATCAGATTATTCTGTTAGGAGCGCTCACATTAGCACCGCTATAGATTTTCGCAAGAGCCGGGCGGTGAGTTTACAAATTAGTTTTACTTTATAAACCATCAAAATCGCGATGGCTCCAGGAACTTTGCGCATTAGCTCGCAATTTGGCGCGCGCGACGGCGGATTCGCTGCCCGCGAGAAGGGGAAAATGTTACACTTCGCGGCCACTGGATTGTTGTTCATGGAAACCTGCTAACCACATGTTTAAAATCAAAAAAGGACTTGATCTGCCGATTGCAGGCGTGCCCGCGCAGCGCGTTTCGACAGGCGCAAGTGTCCGTCATGTCGCCATTATGGGCGACGACTACCTGGGAATGCGACCTTCGATGTTGGTACAGGAAGGCGATCGCGTGATCAAAGGCCAGGCGCTCTTTGAGGACAAAAAAAATCCCGGCGTGATGTTTACAGCCCCCGCGAGCGGCACCGTTGTGGCGATCAACCGTGGCGAACGGCGCGTTCTGCAGTCGGTGGTGATCCGCATTGAAGGCGATGAACAGCGTGAATTCGCCCGTTACGATGCCGCAGACCTCGCGTCGCTGAGCCGTGAGGCTGTTCAGGCTCAGCTTCTGGCGTCCGGTTTATGGACCGCGCTTCGCACGCGTCCCTTCAGTAAATCCCCGGTTCCCGGCACGGAACCGGCCGCGATTTTCGTCACAGCAATGGATACCAACCCGCTCAGCGTGGATCCGCAGCCGGTTATCCTGGCACAGCGCAAAGCCTTTGATGCCGGGCTTACCGTTTTAACCCGTCTGACGTCGGGAAAAGTCCACGTTTGCCAGGCCGGTGGCGGCAAGCTTGGCGGTCATCCTCAGGGGCAGGTCACGTTTAATGAGTTTGCTGGCCCGCATCCGGCGGGTCTGGTCGGGACGCACATCCATTTCCTTGAGCCGGTGAGCCTGACGAAACAGGTCTGGCATCTTAATTATCAGGACGTCATCGCCATCGGTACGCTCTTCACCTCCGGAGAGCTGTGCGCGGAACGCACCATCGCCATCGGTGGGCCGCAGGCTGCAAACCCGCGTCTGGTGAAGACGCTGATTGGCGCGGATATCAATGAACTGCTGAACGAAGAAACCAAAGCAGGCGAAAACCGGCTGATTTCCGGTTCGGTCCTCAGTGGCCGCCATGCCGTGCAGGCGCACGCCTATCTGGGACGTTTCCATTTGCAGGTCAGCATTGTGCAGGAAGGCCGCGAGAAAGAGCTGTTCGGCTGGGTGCTGCCCGGTGCGGAAAAATACTCCGTCACCCGTACCACGCTGGGGCACTTCCTGCGTAATAAGCTGTTTAGCTTCTCGACCAGTACGCACGGCGGCGAGCGCGCTATGGTCCCGATTGGCAACTACGAGCGCGTCATGCCGCTGGATATTCTGCCGACCATGCTGTTGCGCGATCTGCTCGCCGGCGATACCGACAGCGCGCAGGCGCTGGGCTGTCTGGAACTGGACGAAGAAGATCTGGCGCTCTGTACCTATGTCTGTCCGGGAAAATACGAATATGGACCGGTATTGCGCGAGGTGTTAACCCGCATTGAGCAGGAAGGATAACCGATGGGCTTAAAACACCTCTTTGAAAAAATTGAGCCGCACTTTACCGAAGGGAAGCTCAAAAAGTACTACCCGCTGTATGAAGCCACGGCGACCATTTTCTACACGCCGGGGCTGGTGACGAAAGGAGCGGCGCACGTCCGTGACGCCATCGACCTTAAGCGGATGATGATCCTGGTGTGGTTTGCGGTCTTCCCGGCGATGTTCTGGGGGATGTACAACGTCGGTCTGCAGACCATTCCGGCGCTGCACCACATGTACGATGCGCAGCAGCTGGCGCAGGTGCTTCAGTCTGACTGGCACTACCGTCTGGCCCAGTCGTTAGGGGTGAGCTTTGCGCCAGACGCGGGCTGGGTGAGCATGATGACGCTGGGGGCGGTGTTCTTCCTGCCGATTTACATCACGGTCTTTATCGTGGGCGGCTTCTGGGAAGTGCTGTTTGCCATCATCCGTAAACATGAGATCAACGAAGGCTTCTTCGTGACCTCTATTCTGTTTGCCCTGATTGTTCCCCCGACGCTACCGCTCTGGCAGGCAGCGCTGGGCATCAGCTTTGGCGTGGTCATTGCTAAAGAGATCTTCGGCGGCACCGGGCGGAACTTCCTTAACCCGGCGCTGGCGGGGCGTGCGTTCCTCTTCTTTGCCTATCCGGCGCAAATCTCCGGCGACCTGGTCTGGACGGCGGCTGACGGTTTTTCCGGCGCGACGCCGCTTTCACAGTGGGCGGCACACGGCGGCGAAACGCTGGTGAACAACGCGACGGGTCAGCCTGTGACCTGGTTTGATGCCTTTATTGGCAACATTCCGGGTTCCATTGGTGAAGTTTCAACGCTGATGATTTTGATTGGTGGGGCGCTCATCCTGTTTGGGCGCGTGGCCTCCTGGCGAATTGTGGCGGGCGTGATGATCGGCATGGTGCTGACCGCCACGATGTTCAACGTTATCGGTTCGACCACCAACCCAATGTTCTCCATGCCCTGGTACTGGCATCTGGTACTGGGTGGCTTCGCGTTTGGCATGATGTTCATGGCAACCGACCCCGTCTCAGCCTCGTTTACGGACAAAGGTAAATGGAGCTATGGCGTGCTCATTGGCGCGATGTGTGTCCTGATCCGCGTGGTCAACCCGGCGTACCCGGAAGGAATGATGCTGGCCATTCTGTTTGCCAACCTGTTTGCGCCACTCTTCGATTACCTGGTGGTGCGGGCCAACATTAAGCGGAGGAAGGCGCGTGGCTGAAGTTAAAAATAACGACAGTATCAGCAAAACGCTGCTGGTGGTGCTGGTGCTCTGTCTGGTCTGTTCGATTGTCGTGGCCGGCTCTGCCGTGGGGTTAAAACCCCTGCAGCAGGCGCAACGTGCGCTGGATAAACAGCGCAACATACTGGCCGTGGCCGGGTTGATGCAGGAAGGGATGAGTGCAGACGACGTCTCGGCGGTATTTGCGGAGCGTATTTCACCGCGTCTGGTGGATTTGAAAACCGGCCAGCTGTTGGATAAAGATCCGGCGAAGTATAACCAGGCGCTGGCGCTGAAAGATCCGCAGATGAGCCTGACGCTCGAGGCATCGCAAGATCCCGCCGGGATTAAGCGCCGCAGCAATCTCGCCGAAATTTATCTGGTGCGTGACCCCCAAAAACGCATTCAGGAAGTGGTGCTTCCTGTCTACGGCAACGGCCTGTGGTCAATGATGTATGCCTTTGTGGCGCTTGATACGGATGGCCGTACCGTAAAAGGCATTACGTATTACGACCAGGGCGAAACGCCGGGGCTGGGTGGCGAAGTCGAAAACCCGAACTGGCGGGCACAGTTTATCGGTAAGAAAGTGCTCGACGATAACGGTCTGCCTGCGCTGAAGGTGATGAAAGGGGCGGCACGTCCCGGTGACGACTACGCTGTCGACGGGCTGTCCGGCGCCACGCTCACCTCCAAAGGCGTGCAGCACAGTTTTGATTTCTGGATGGGCGAGCTGGGTTTTGGTCCTTTCCTGAAAAACGTACGTGAAGGAGCGCTGAACAATGGCTGATACCGGTGAACTGAAAGAAGTCAAAAAGGTGCTCATTGGCCCACTGCTGGCCAATAACCCGATCACACTGCAGGTGCTGGGCGTCTGTTCAGCCCTGGCGGTGACGACCAAGCTGGAAACGGCGGTGGTGATGACGCTGGCGGTCACGCTGGTCACGGCATTTTCGAGCATGTTTATCTCGATGATCCGCCACCACATTCCCAACAGCGTGAGGATCATCGTGCAGATGGCGATCATCGCCTCGCTGGTGATCGTGGTCGATCAGCTGCTGCGCGCCTTCGCCTATGAAACCTCCAAACAGCTCTCGGTGTTTGTCGGGCTGATCATCACCAACTGTATTGTGATGGGGCGTGCGGAAGCCTACGCCATGAAAATGCCGCCGCTGGCGAGTTTTATGGACGGTATCGGTAACGGCCTCGGCTACGGTGTGATCCTGCTGACCGTTGGCTTCCTGCGTGAGCTCATTGGCAGCGGTAAGCTGTTTGGCATCACGGTGCTGGACACGGTGCAAAACGGTGGATGGTATCTGCCAAACGGCCTGTTCCTGCTGGCTCCCAGCGCATTTTTCATTATCGGTTTGTTGATCTGGCTGATTCGTACCTTGAGACCAGAACAGCAGGAAAAGGAGTAACCGACGATGGCTCATTACCTGAGTTTGTTTGTGCGCGCGGTGTTTGTTGAAAACATGGCGCTCGCGTTTTTCCTCGGCATGTGTACGTTCCTTGCGGTGTCCAAAAAAGTGTCGACGGCATTTGGGCTGGGTATCGCGGTCACCGTGGTGCTTGGCTTATCTGTACCGATTAACAATCTGGTCTACAACTTTGTGCTGCGGGACGGCGCGCTGGTGGAAGGGGTTGACCTCAGCTTCCTGAACTTCATCACCTTTATTGGCGTGATTGCCGCGCTGGTGCAAATCCTGGAGATGATCCTCGATAAGTACTTCCCGTCGCTGTACAACGCGCTGGGGATCTTCCTGCCGCTGATCGCGGTGAACTGCGCCATCTTCGGCGGCGTCTCGTTTATGGTTCAGCGTGATTACAACTTCAGTGAATCCGTGGTGTACGGTTTCGGCTCCGGCATCGGCTGGATGCTGGCGATTGTCACCATGGCGGGGATCCGCGAAAAAATGAAATATGCCAACGTGCCTGCAGGCCTGCGTGGCTTAGGGATCACCTTTATTACCACCGGGTTGATGGCACTGGGCTTTATGTCCTTCTCCGGCGTGCAGCTATAAGGGCTTACAGATGGAAATTATTCTTGGCGTGGTGATGTTCACGCTGATTGTACTGGTGCTGTCAGGGCTCATTCTGGCGGCGCGGGCGAAGCTGGTGAATTCCGGCGACGTGGTGATTGATATTAACGACGATCCGCAGAATCAGATCCGCACGCCTGCGGGAGATAAACTGCTCAACACGCTGTCCGGTAACGGAATTTTTGTCTCCTCGGCCTGCGGCGGCGGCGGCTCCTGCGGACAGTGCCGCGTGACGGTAAAAGAGGGTGGCGGCGATATTCTGCCCACCGAGCTGTCGCATATCACAAAGCGTGAGGCAAAAGAGGGCTGCCGTCTGGCCTGTCAGGTCGCAGTGCGTCAGAACATGAAGATTGAACTGCCGGAAGAGATTTTCGGCGTCAAAAAATGGGAATGTGAAGTTATCTCTAATGATAACAAAGCTACCTTTATCAAAGAGCTGAAGCTGCGGGTGCCGGAAGGGGAAGATGTCCCGTTCCGCGCCGGAGGATACATTCAGATTGAGTGCCCTGAGCATACCGTGGCGTATGCGGACTTTGACGTTCCGCAGGCGTACCGCGCCGACTGGGACAAATTCAATCTCTTCCGCTTTGTATCTGAGGTGAAAGAGCCGACGCTGCGCGCCTACTCGATGGCCAACTACCCGGAAGAGAAGGGTATTATTATGCTCAACGTGCGTATCGCCACGCCGCCACCGAATGTGCCGGATGCGCCGCCGGGCGTGATGTCATCATACATCTGGTCCCTGAAGCCGGGCGATAAGGTGACCATCTCCGGCCCGTTCGGTGAGTTCTTCGCGAAAGATACCGACGCGGAAATGGTCTTTATCGGCGGCGGTGCCGGCATGGCCCCGATGCGCTCGCACATCTTTGACCAGCTCAAGCGGCTCGGCAGCAAGCGTAAAATCAGCTTCTGGTACGGGGCGCGTTCGCTGCGTGAGATGTTCTACGATGATGAGTTTGAACAGCTGGCGCGTGAAAACCCGAACTTTACCTTCCACGTGGCGCTCTCCGATCCGCAGCCGGAAGATAACTGGACGGGCTATACGGGGTTCATCCACAACGTGCTTTATGAAAACTACCTTAAACAGCACCCGGCTCCCGAGGACTGCGAGTTCTATATGTGTGGTCCGCCGATGATGAACGCCGCCGTGATTAAGATGCTGAAAGATCTCGGCGTCGAAGATGAGAACATCATGCTCGATGACTTTGGAGGCTGATGATGCTGACGTTTCTGGCAACCTTTGTGGTTTTTGTACTTGTCATCTTTGGCATGTCTTTAGGCTGGATCGTTAAGCGGAAAAGCATTCAGGGCAGCTGCGGCGGTATTTCCTCCATTGGCATGGAGAAGGTCTGCGACTGCCCGGAACCGTGCGACGCCCGCAAAAAACGCATGGCGCGCGAGCAGCAGCGCATTATTTAAGTTTTTGTAGGCCGGGTAAGGCAAAGCCGCCACCCGGCATTCTTACATCTGCTTCTCAATCCTCATTTGTTTACTGTATACTTATCCAGTGATGAGTGAGGGCTTATTATGCGCAAAATAATCCATGTTGATATGGACTGCTTTTTTGCCGCAGTGGAGATGCGAGACAACCCAGCGCTGCGGGATATTCCCATCGCCATTGGCGGCAGCCGCGTTCAGCGTGGCGTTATCAGCACCGCCAACTACCCTGCGCGCAAATTTGGCGTGCGTAGCGCCATGCCGACGGCGATGGCCTTAAAGCTTTGCCCTCATCTCACGCTTCTGCCCGGGCGGTTCGACGCCTATAAAGAGGCTTCCCTTCATATTCGGGAAATCTTCTCCCGCTATACCTCTTTGATAGAACCGCTGTCGCTGGACGAAGCCTATCTCGATGTAACCGACAGCGTGCACTGCCACGGCTCCGCCACGCTGATGGCGCAGGAGATCCGCCAGACGATTTTCAACGAGCTGAATCTGACGGCATCGGCGGGGGTCGCGCCCGTTAAATTCCTTGCCAAAATCGCCTCGGATTTAAATAAGCCCAACGGCCAGTACGTCATTACGCCGGAAGAGGTGCCTGCATTTTTAAAAACGCTGCCGCTCGGCAAAATCCCCGGCGTCGGGAAAGTCTCCGCCGCAAAGCTGGAAACCATGGGGTTACGCACCTGCGAAGACGTGCAGCGAAGCGACCTCGCCATGCTGCTCAAGCGCTTCGGGAAGTTTGGCCGCGTGCTGTGGGAGCGCAGCCAGGGGATTGACGATCGCGATGTTAACAGCGAACGGCTGCGCAAATCCGTCGGCGTCGAGCGAACCCTCATTGAAGATATTCATGACTGGTCCGAATGCGAAACCATTATCACGGAACAGCTTTATCCTGAGCTGGAACGACGCTTAAGCAAGGTAAAACCGGACCTGCTGATTGCCCGTCAGGGCATCAAGCTCAAATTCAACGATTTTCAGCAGACCACGCAGGAACACGTCTGGCCGCGTCTGAATAAAGACGATCTTATCGCGACGGCAAAAAAGGCATGGGAAGAGCGCCGGGGCGGGCGAGGGGTGAGGCTGGTGGGATTACACGTCACGCTGCTGGATCCGCAGTTAGAGCGACAGCTGGTATTGGGATTGTAAAAAAGCCCGGTGCGCTACGCTTACCGGGCCTACGTTTTTACCCTCTCCCTGTGGGAGAGGGCGGGGTGAGGCTGTTACTTCGCAGGGATCGCTTTCAGCAGCTCAGTCAGCAGCGTCCAGTAGTGACCGACGCTTTCGATATGAACCTGCTCATCCGGCGAGTGCGGGCCGGTAATGGTTGGCCCGATGGACACCATATCCATATCCGGATACGGTTTCTTGAACAGGCCACATTCCAGACCGGCGTGGATCACCTGAATGTTCGGCGTGCTGTTGAACAGACGCTGATAGGTTTCACGCACCAGCGTCATCACCGGAGAACTTGCATCCGGCTGCCAGCCCGGGTAGCTGCCTTTTGCAGACGTTTTCGCGCCCGCCAGCGTACCCAGAGATTCCAGCATGCTCACCACATACTCTTTACCGCTGTCGATAAGGGAGCGGATCAGGCAGATGATCTCCGCGCTGTCGTCGCTCATGGTCACCACGCCCACGTTCAGTGAGGTTTCCACTACGCCTTTCGCCACGTCAGAGTTGCGGATTACGCCGTTTGGCGTCGCGTTCAGCAGCTGAACGAAGGTGTCACGAGACTGCACGGTCAGCGCGGCTTTATCCGTGGAGACGGATTCCAGCACGACGGTCAGGTTTTTCTCTTTCGCGGACAGTTCGTTTTTCAGGATATCCAGGTACACGGTGGAGAGTTTTTTCAGCTCGTCGGCTTTTGCCGCTGGTACCGCTACGGTGGCGAAGGCTTCGCGCGGGATCGCGTTGCGCAGGGTACCGCCGTTGAAGTCTACCAGACGCAGATCCAGCTCGGCCGCATGGCCTGCCAGGAAGCGTGCCAGCAGCTTGTTGGCGTTACCCAGACCCAGATGAATATCACCGCCGGAGTGGCCGCCTTTCAGCCCTTTCAGCGTCAGCTTGAAGGTCTGGAAACCGTCAGGAATCGCTTCGCGTGACAGCGGCAGGGTAGAGATGAAATCAATCCCGCCCGCGCAGCCCATGTAGATCTCGCCTTCTTCTTCGGAGTCGGTGTTGATCAGGATATCCGCCTGCAGCCAGTTCGCCTGCAGACCGAACGCCCCGTCCATGCCCGCTTCTTCGGTCATGGTCAGCAGCACTTCCAGTGGACCGTGCTCAACGCTGTCGTCAGCCAGCACGGCCAGCGCAGAGGCCATACCGATGCCGTTATCCGCACCCAGGGTGGTGCCGCGCGCTTTCACCCAGTCGCCGTCGATGTACGGCTGAATCGGGTCTTTGGTGAAGTCGTGAACGGTGTCGTTGTTCTTCTGTGGCACCATGTCCAGGTGCGCCTGCAGCACAACCGGTTTACGGTTTTCCATACCTGCGGTGGCGGGTTTGCGGATCAGAATGTTGCCAACCTGGTCACGTTCCGCATGCAGACCTTTTTCCTTCGCCCAACCCATAATATGTTCGGCAAGCTGTTCTTCATGGTAGGAAGGGTGTGGAATGGAGCAGATTTTGGCAAAAATATCCCACAGCGGCTGCGGAGATAGTTGAGACAGTTCAGACACGATAAGTCTCCTTGTCGAGGCGCTGCAAACAGGGTTGCAGGTCACAGGGTTAGCAGGTTAATAGTTACCACAAGTCAGGCTTGCGAGATGAAACTGAGAATACCACTTTCTCTGCTGGCTGGTAGCATAAAGCATGTAAAAACTCAGGCAGAGGGCGCTAAACACTGGTTTTTAGTGCGTCAGATCTCTATAATCTCGCGCAACCTATTTCCCCCTCGAACACTTTTTAAGCCGTATAAAAACAGGCTGGGACACTTCACATGAGCGAAAAATACGTCGTCACCTGGGACATGTTGCAGATTCACGCACGCAAACTGGCTGCGCGTCTGATGCCTTCCGAACAGTGGAAAGGCATTATTGCCGTCAGCCGTGGCGGTCTGGTACCGGGGGCGCTGCTGGCACGTGAGCTGGGTATTCGTCATGTCGATACCGTTTGCATCTCCAGCTATGACCATGACAACCAGCGCGAGCTGAAAGTGCTGAAACGCGCGGAAGGCGACGGTGAAGGCTTCATCGTTATTGATGACCTGGTGGATACCGGCGGTACCGCGGTGGCTATCCGTGAAATGTATCCGAAAGCACATTTCGTCACTATCTTCGCGAAGCCTGCTGGCCGCCCGCTGGTTGACGATTACGTGATTGATATTCCGCAGGATACCTGGATTGAACAACCATGGGATATGGGCGTGGTCTTCGTACCGCCAATCTCGGGTCGTTAATCACGTTCCGCAATTAATTTAACGCCCGGTGATGCCGGGCGTTGTTTTTTTTAGTCTGACGCGCGTTACAATAGTCTCTATACGACGTATTCATGGAGGCAATGCAATGACGCAGGCGAATCTCACCGAGACTCTCTTCAAACCCCGTTTCAAACACCCTGAAACGTCGACGCTGGTGCGTCGCTTCAATCCGGGTACTCAGCCTGCCGTCCAGTCTGCGTTAGACGGTAAAAACGTGCCTCACTGGTATCGCATGATTAACCGCCTGATGTGGGTCTGGCGCGGTATCGACCCCCGTGAAATCCTTGATGTGCAGGCACGTATCGTGATGAGTGAAGCCGAGCGTACCGACAGCGAACTCTATGATACGGTGGTGGGCTACCGTGGCGGAAACTGGATCTACGAGTGGTCTAAACAGGCGATGCTCTGGCAGCAAAAAGCCAGCCAGGAAGAGGATGCCACGCGCAGCGGCAAACATTGGCTGCATGCGGCCAACCTCTATGCCATTGCCGCCTACCCGCATTTAAAAGGCGATGAGCTGGCCGAACAGGCGCAGGCGCTGGCGAATCGCGCCTACGAAGAGGCGGCTCAACGCCTGCCGGGCCAGATGCGCGAGCTTGAGTTCGCTGTTCCGGGCGGGGCGCCCGTTACCGGGTTCCTGCATATGCCCGAAGGTGAAGGCCCGTTCCCGACCGTGCTGATGTGCGGCGGGCTGGACTCTCTGCAAATTGACTATTACAGCCTGTATGAGCGCTACTTCGCACCAAAAGGGATCGCGATGCTGACGCTGGATATGCCCTCAATTGGCTTCTCCTCCAAATGGAAACTGACTCAGGATTCCAGCCTGCTGCACCAGCATGCGCTAAAAGCGCTGGAAAACATTCCGTGGGTTGACCACACCCGCGTGGCGGCATTTGGCTTCCGCTTTGGCGCAAACGTCGCGGTGCGTCTGGCTTACCTTGAATCCTCCCGCCTGAAAGCAGTCGCCTGCCTTGGACCGGTCGTTCACGCCCTGCTCAGCGATCCCGCACGCCAGGGGAGCGTGCCCGAAATGTACCTTGATGTGCTGGCCAGCCGTCTTGGCATGCATGATGCATCAGACGAAGCGCTGCGCGTTGAGCTCAATCGCTACTCGTTAAAAACGCAAGGGTTGCTGGGACGTCGCTGCCCGACGCCGATGCTGTCGGGGTTCTGGAAAAACGATCCGTTCAGTCCGGAAGAAGAGTCGCGCTTAATCACGTCGTCATCTGCGGATGGCAAATTGCTTGAGGTGCCGTTCAGCCCGGTCTATCAGAATTTTGATAAAGCTCTGAAGGAGATTACGCGCTGGATCGCTCAGAGATTGTGTTAATAGATTGCTAAATTTCGCTGGTTTGGTAAAACAGTGGCTTCACAAAAGGAGATCGCAATGACGTTACCGAGTGGACACCCGAAAAGTAGATTGATTAAGAAGTTCATGGCTCTTGGCCCGTATATTCGAGAAGAGCAGTGTGAAGAGAATCGCTTTTTTTTCGACTGCCTGGCTGTATGCGTCAACGTGAAGCCTGCACCCGAAAAACGTGAATTCTGGGGCTGGTGGATGGAAATGGAAGCAGAGGAAAAACGCTTTACGTATAGCTACCAGTTTGGCCTGTTTAATAAAGACGGTAACTGGCAGGCCACCACCATTAAAGATCAGGAAGTGATCGATCGCTTGGAATATACCCTGAAAGAGTTTCACGACAAAGCGAGCGCACTGCTGGCCACCCTGGACCTTAAGTTCGAGCCAGCGGATGATTTTTCCAGCGAAGCGGTGAAGCTGACCGCCTGATAGCGTCACAGCGCCGGGTGGCGGCTTCGCCTTACCTGGCCTACAAAATGCACTATCCCGTAGGCCCGGTAAGCGCAGCGCCACCGGGCAAAAAAAATCCCGGCTTATCTGCCGGGATTTTCTTATTCGGATAATCTTAGAACTGGTAGGTCATACCCAGGGCAACGATATCATCGCTGCTCACGCCCAGTTTATTATCGTCGTCAATCTGGTTAATTTTATAATCAACAAACGCGGACATATTTTTGTTGAAGTAATAGGTCGCGCCAACGTCAATATATTTCACCAGATCTTCGTCACCAATACCTTCGATATCTTTGCCTTTAGACTGGACATAACCCAGGGACGGACGCAGACCGAAGTCGAACTGATATTGTGCGACGACTTCAAAGTTCTGTGCCTTATTGGCAAATCCGCCAGAAATTGGCGTCATATTACGGGTTTCTGAATACATCGCTGCCAGATAAATATCGTTCGCGTCATATTTCAGACCAGTAGCCCAGGCTTCGGCTTTCTGCCCCTGACCACGCGCCAGCAGGTTCTGCGCGTTGGTGCGGTCAGAGTTAGTGTAAGCACCGCTGACGGCAAAATCGCTGCCGCCGAAGTCATAGCTCAGAGAGGTACCAAAACCGTCACCGTTCTGCTTCTTGGCGTCACGGTTTTCGTTTTTACCCTGGTACTGCAGGGTCATGTCCAGGCCGTCAACCACGCCGAAGAAGTCGGTGTTGCGGTAGGTGGCAAGACCGGTCGCACGCTTGGTCATGAAGTTATCGGTCTGCGCGGAAGAGTCGCCGCCGAACTCAGGGAACATGTCGGTCCATGCTTCGACGTCATACAGCGCACCCAGGTTACGACCGTAATCCAGAGAGCCAAAGTTTTTCAGCTTCAGGCCCGCGAACGCCAGACGGGTTTTCTGAGAGGAGTCGCTCTCGGCTTTGTTACCCGCAAATTCAGATTCCCAACGACCATAGCCCGTCAGCTGATCGTTAATCTGGGTTTCGCCTTTAAAACCGAAACGAACGTAAGTCTGATCGCCATCTTTGGTGGCATCATCGCTGATGTAGTGCATGGCTTTCACTTTGCCGTACACGTCCAGCTTATTACCATCTTTATTATAAACTTCAGCTGCGTGAACGGATGCAGAAGCCACTACGCCCATAACCATTAATGCCAGAGTGCTCTTTTTCATTTTCGATCCTGTCTTATAAACGCGCTAAAAAATTCGCTGGACGATAAGCTCATGCTTAAGTCCCGTGAAAAAACAGGAAGGGTTTTATCGTTCTGGAATGAAACTTTTATGACAAACTAAGAATAATTTTAAAAAACTGTGATTTATTATTTCGGTAATAAAAGTGTCAAATTCTCCCGCTACGCTTCCTGATCCCGCGCAACAAAGTGTTTCGCGATGTGCTAAGGCAGTTGGCAACGGGGCTGACTCCTGCTAAAACGTTCGTTCGACATTACTTTCCCTTATCGTTGAACGGCAGAGAATCATGAGTGACAGCCAGACGCTGGTGGTAAAACTCGGTACCAGTGTTTTAACAGGCGGATCGCGCCGCCTAAATCGCGCCCACATTGTTGAGCTTGTACGTCAGTGCGCTCAGTTACATGCCGCAGGGCATCGTATTGTAATTGTGACCTCCGGGGCGATTGCCGCCGGGCGTGAACACCTGGGTTACCCCGAACTCCCCGCGACGATCGCCTCTAAACAGCTGCTGGCCGCCGTGGGACAAAGCCGACTCATTCAACTCTGGGAACAGCTGTTCTCTATCTATGGCATCCACGTCGGACAGATGCTGCTGACGCGTGCGGATATGGAAGACAGAGAGCGCTTCCTGAACGCCCGCGATACCCTGCGCGCGCTGCTGGACAATAATATCGTTCCGGTCATTAATGAGAACGATGCCGTTGCTACCGCTGAAATCAAAGTGGGTGATAACGATAACCTCTCTGCGCTGGCCGCCATTCTGGCTGGCGCCGATAAATTACTGCTTCTGACCGATCAGCAGGGGTTGTTCACTGCCGATCCGCGCGCTAACCCGGAAGCCGAGCTGATTACCGACGTTCACGGCATCGACGATGCGCTGCGCGCCATCGCCGGTGACAGCGTGTCCGGCCTCGGAACGGGCGGCATGGGGACCAAGCTGCAGGCCGCCGACGTGGCGTGCCGCGCCGGTATCGACACCATCATTGCCGCGGGCAGCCGCCCTGGCGTGATTGGCGACGTGATGGAAGGCATCTCCGTTGGCACCCGCTTCCACGCCCAGGAATCTCCGCTGGAAAACCGTAAACGCTGGATATTTGGCGCGCCGCCTGCGGGCGAACTCGTCGTTGATGAAGGGGCGACCGCCGCGATTCTGGAACGGGGAAGTTCATTACTTCCTAAAGGAATTAAAAGCGTGACAGGCAACTTCTCCCGTGGTGAAGTGATCCGCATCCGTAACCTCGAAGGCCGCGACATCGCCCACGGCGTAAGCCGCTATAACAGCGATGCCCTGCGCCGCATCGCGGGTCACCATTCGCAGCAGATCGACGCCATTCTGGGCTATGAATATGGCCCGGTTGCCGTGCATCGCGATGACATGATTATTCGTTAAGGAGCCAGAACATGCTGGAACAAATGGGCGCCGCCGCGAAGGCCGCCTCTTACAAACTGGCGCTCCTTTCCAGCCGCGAGAAAAACCGCGTGCTGGAAAAAATCGCTGATTATCTGGAATCTCAGTCCCAGGAGATTTTGCTCGCCAACGAGCAGGATTTACTGGAAGCGCGTCGCAACGGTCTGAGCGAAGCGATGCTCGACCGCCTGGCATTGACCCCGGCCCGCCTGAAAGGCATCGCCGACGATGTTCGTCAGGTCTGCAATCTGGCCGATCCGGTAGGGCAGGTGATTGACGGTGGGCTGCTGGACAGCGGTTTGCGCCTGGAGCGCCGTCGCGTGCCGCTCGGCGTTATCGGCGTTATTTATGAAGCCCGTCCAAACGTGACGGTGGATGTCGCCTCCCTGTGCCTGAAAACCGGCAACGCCGCCATTCTGCGCGGTGGGAAAGAGACCTGGCGCACCAACGCCGCGACGGTGAAAGTCATTCAGCAGGCGCTGGAAGAGTGTGGCTTACCGGCGGGTGCCGTGCAGGCAATTGAGAGCCCGGACCGCGCGCTGGTCAACGAAATGCTGCGCATGGACAAATACATCGACATGCTGATCCCACGCGGCGGCGCGGGCCTGCACAAGCTGTGCCGCGAGCAGTCGACGATTCCGGTGATCACCGGCGGTATCGGCGTGTGTCATATCATGGTAGACGACAGCGCTGAGATTGCACCGGCGCTGAAGATTATCGTGAACGCGAAGACCCAGCGTCCAAGCACCTGTAACACCGTGGAAACGCTGCTGGTGCATCAGGACATTGCGAGCACCTTCCTGCCGGCCCTGAGCAAACAGATGGCAGAGAGCGGCGTGACGCTGCACGCTGACGCCAGTGCGCTCTCGCTGCTGCAGGATGGCCCGGCTAACGTCGTTCCCGTCAACGCGGAGCAGTACGACGACGAGTTCCTGTCACTGGATCTGAACGTGAAAATCGTGAGCGATCTTGACGACGCGATTGCGCACATCCGTGAGCATGGCACGCAGCATTCTGACGCCATCCTGACGCGTACGCTGCGCAATGCCGATCGCTTCGTGAACGAAGTGGATTCCTCTGCGGTGTATGTGAATGCCTCCACCCGCTTCACCGACGGCGGCCAGTTCGGCCTCGGCGCTGAGGTGGCGGTCAGCACGCAGAAACTGCACGCGCGCGGTCCGATGGGGCTGGAAGCGCTGACCACATACAAGTGGATCGGCTTCGGCGACGATACGATTCGTGCGTAAATAATCACGGGTGATGCAAAAATAGCCGTTTGATTCAAAAGGGCATTGACGCATCACCCGGATAGATCTAACCTTTTGCCCCGTGGTTACACTCGTAACCGGCCTCTCAGGGCCGATATAGCTCAGTTGGTAGAGCAGCGCATTCGTAATGCGAAGGTCGTAGGTTCGACTCCTATTATCGGCACCATTCAAACATCTTCTAACGTCTACTAAAGTTCACTCAAACCCCTTATACTCTGTATTGTGTCGCTCCTGATAGTATTTTTACGTCTACTGACATACCCCAAAATCTACATGCTTCTGGGGGTACATTCGGGGGTATGTGCTGTTAGGTCTTGTGGAGATACCCCCAATGAAGCTCAACGCCCGCCAGGTTGATACCGCTAAACCAAAAGATAAACCCTATAAACTTGCTGATGGTGGTGGGCTTTATCTTCTGGTTAACCCAAATGGTGCACGATACTGGCGGCTTAAGTATCGTGTAGCAGGCAAAGAAAAGCTGCTGGCTCTGGGGGTATATCCAGACGTTACCCTCGCAGATGCGCGGGCTAAACGTGATGAGGCAAAAAGGGGGATCGCCGGGGGCATCGACCCTAGCGAAGCAAAGCGGGAAGAAAAGATAGCCCGGGAGTTAAATGTCAGGAATACATTTCAGGAAATAGCCTGCGAATGGCATTCCAGCAAGCTCTATAAATGGTCTGAGGGGTACGCCTCGGACATTATGGAAGCATTCAATAAGGATGTTTTTCCGTACATTGGTAAAAAACCGATCTCGGAAATCAAACCGCTAGAATTGCTTAATGTGCTTCGCCGAATGGAGGGGAGAGGGGCAACGGAGAAGGCTAAGAAGGTTAGGCAGCGCTGCGGTGAAGTTTTTCGCTATGCCATTGTCACTGGCCGGGCTGAATACAATCCAGCGCCAGATCTCACCAGTGCTATGCAGGGGCATGAATCCAGCCACTATCCTTTCCTGAATGCGCCTGAGCTTCCCGCATTTTTTGAGGCGCTATCATGTTACTCAGGTAGTGAGCTGGTGGTATTGGCCGCGCGTTTGCTGATCATCACTGGTTTAAGAACAGGTGAACTCCGAGGAGCTACATGGCAGGAAATCGACGTTGATGCTGCTGTTTGGGAGATTCCGGCGGAACGAATGAAGATGCGCCGCCCACACATAGTGCCATTGTCATTACAGGCGCAAGCCATAATCATGCGTATCCGGGAAATGACAGGCCGCTATCCCTATATATTCCCTGGGCGTAATGATCCGCGTAAAACCATGAGTGAAGCCAGCATTAACCAGGTTTTTAAACGCATCGGGTATGCCGGGAGAGTAACAGGCCACGGTTTCCGCCACACCATGAGTACCATTCTCCACGAACAGGGCTATAACACCGCATGGATTGAAACGCAGCTCGCCCACGTCGATAAAAACTCTATTCGCGGTACTTACAACCATGCTCAGTATCTGGATGGTCGCCGGGAAATGCTTCAATGGTATGCCGACTATATGGATGCGCTGGAACACCATGAAAACGTGGTTCACGGGAGTTTTGGTAAATCCTCATTACTGGATGAATAGACAGTGATAGCTGATGTGGGTAGACTTCTGTAGACGAACAAAGAATAGGCTATGTCTAGGCTGATCTCCGAAAACCCGTACACCTCTGCGGGCTGGCATAGCCGCCAAAAACAGGGGGCGCGAGGTGGCGTAATGAGTATGTTTCAAACCATTAATAATGAAAAGTATGAACTGGTTCATTTTGAAGTTTTATTATTTGAGGTGTCAAAGCAGGAAAATATTAGCTTTGCCGAAGCATGCGCGGTAATTGCTAGAGAGGCTTCTTGGCATCTTGAAGGCATACCATTCAATGAGCCTTTTTATTTATATGACTATGATGTTATTAACGGGTTTAATAAGAATGATAGCTTTTCAAATCAATCGATTAATTTCTTAAGAGATATGGCTCTGGGGGCAGAATTTGCAGAGGAATCAAACCCTGATGTTAAGGGTGCATATACTCGAATTGATGGGGGGAATGGTTGGTATCGCGAGTTCTATTTTAAAGGGACGGAAATAACGATATCTTTCCTAGATACGGGAGTAAATCTCCCTCCGTGTTTAGAAAAATTTCGCTCGCGAGCTGAAAAGTTGTTAAAAGCTAAAAAAGATAGATTGGCAAAGGAAAGAGCAAAAGAAGGTCAAAAAGAGGTATCACGAGATGAGTTGGAAAAAGAGATTGAACGTCTACAAATTGAGGTGAAAAAACTATTGACCCAGTTACCTTGTCAATTAGGAGATTTTAGGGATGATGATCCCCTTTTGATTGCAATTCAGTTACGTAACTCTGAGTGGTCAAATTATGATGAGGATGATCGCAAATCTATACCCTCTCAGGAAGCATTGGTTGCCCAACTGAAACAGCAATATCAAAAAATGCCCGATGCCCAAGCCCGTGCAATAGAAAAAGTTGCCTGCCCTATAAAAAGGAAGTGATTCTTCACCCTCATAGTGAAAGCAAGCCTTTACTGCGGGTTTGCTCTCACCCTGAGAGTAAGAAGATACTTACCATGATAGTGATTTGAATTATAAATACCCTTACCCTGATAGTAGTTACCTCCTTCCTACCATAAGCCCTAATGTTAAGCTGAATTATGTTATTTCTATGCCATTATTTGTCTCGTAAACTCCAATAGACGTCACGAGGTAAATATGTCTCAGTCACTAATCAGATTCGCTGAAGTACAGAAACGCACAGGCTACAGTAAGGCGTGGTTATATCGTCTTATGAGTGAGCAGCGATTCCCCGCAGCAATTAAAATTGGTTCCCGCTCTATCGCTTTTATTGAAAGTGAAATTGACGAGTGGATTAATCAGCGCATCGCTGAGTCGCGTGGCGAGGTGGCGTAATGGAAAAGAAAAACCGCCCCGTACAGCAGGCGGCTAACTCAGATATTCGCACGTCTGATATTACGCCGACCACCAGCCCGGTACAAGTACCTAAGCGTACCCCAAAGAAACACCGCGCCCGCGTCTATATGCTGCGCACTGGCGTAGAGGGATGGACAGAAAATGACATCCTGCGCTACTGCCGTCTTTCATCCGGGCGTAATTATGCGTCTGAACTGGAGCGCCAGCTTGATATTCAACTAGAGCGTATCGACGAGAAAAACCCGGATGGTATCGGCGCACACCTGCGCTACCGCTTTTCCTGCCGTGGCGACGTTCTCAAGGTGATCCAACTTGTGAACCATAATGCTGCCATTAATGAACATCACGGGCTATCTCAGCAGGATATTGCCGACATTCTGAACCTCTACCCGGACGCATTTAACGCCGCATAACGGAGCCGAAAACATGACTATCGAAAAAAGCCGATTCAATTCGGAGGCCGCCCCACAATCCAGCGTTAACCAGGGCGAATATAGCACTAATGACTTTGCCGCTATTGTTCCCGTTATTTCCGGTCAAATTGGCGGGCGTGAGGCCAGTATTGTTAGTGCTAAGGCACTGCATAAAGCGCTTGGAGTAGGTAACGACTTTTCAACCTGGATAAAACTACGCATTGATGAATATGGCTTTAGCCTGAATGCTGATTACGTGGTTTTTGATTCCTCAGATTTCAGGAATCAAAGTTCAAATTTTGAACAGGGTAGCCCCGGATGGGTGACAAAGCGTGGCGGCGACCGTCGCAGTAAAGATTATGGCCTTTCTCTGGGAATGGCTAAAGAACTGGCAATGGTTGAGCGAAACGAACAAGGTCGCGCCGTTCGCCGTTACTTTATTCAGTGTGAAGAAGCCCTACAGCGCAGCGTGCCAGAGATTGCCGCTCAGTATCGCCGCCAGCTCAAAGCCCGTATCGGTGCCGCCAACCTGTTTAAACCGATGTGCGTAGCACTGGAAAGCGCCCGCGCAGAACAGGGTAAACAGACGCAGGCTCGCCACTACAGCAACGAGAGCAACATGATCGCCCGCATTGTTTTGGGTGGCATGACGGCGAAGCAGTGGGCGCAGGCGAATAGCATTACTGGCGAACCACGCGACAGCATGAACGCCGGGCAACTGGAACACCTCACCTACCTGGAGAGTACCAACATTACGCTGATTGATATGGGTATGGGATATGACCTGCGTAAAGCCGAGCTAATCCGCCTCTCTCAGCGCTGGTTAGCTAAACATCTGGGGGCTAATCATGCTTAATGCCGCCGTCCAGAATAAAGCCTTTCCCCTGGCTGGCCTGATGTGTACCTTGCGCGGGATCGCGCACACGCATGAGGGTAAAGCTGGCATAACAGTGCCAGCTAATGCCAGCTCCTCATTTTCTCGTCGTGGTGACGAGGAGAGTTTCGAGACCAGTACGCGCACGAAGATTTATTGGGGGTCACTACGCGAGGAAGATTTTTCCATCATCACTACACGAGGCGGGAAGATTTTTCTGACATCACCACGAGATGCGGGGAATTTATGCACCAGTACGCGCAAGCACGGAAGTGAGTTTCTGGAGTCCATAAAAAAGGGCTTGCCGACTATCGCCAACCCGGTTTATGGTTATAGCGCACCAGCAAAATCTGGTGCCGGGCGTGGAAACCCGTTGAACATAAAGGCGACACAGACGCCAATAGCGTCTTTTTTTGTGTCGTGCCATAGCGCACACCAATTCAGCGGCAATGCCCGCAATGTATCTATGGTGGCGTTGGCGGGGCTGCCGAAAGGCAGGCCGGTTTCCTTTGTGTCCGGTATTTCCACCCCCGTTAACGTCACCACCCCTTTAGAGCGTGGAAACTCAGGTGGTGACTCCTTATACACAAAGGAGGCTGCCATCATGGCTACTACCCCTACCCAAAATCCACAATTTATCTGGTTAATCGCAGCCGTTCGCCGCGATATGCCGACAATTACCGCCAAAATCCATCACATTGCTGCTGAAACTGAGCGCGAAGCCCGCCGCACTCTGGCGCAGGATCACGTCTGTTTCTTTGCAGGCCGTATCCGTCTGGAGGTGGCCGCATGAACATTAACGCTTTATACCGCCATCCGTCCGAGCTTGAAGCCGAAGCGATGTTATCCCGCGAGCAGGCTTACCCGGATGATTTTACGCTTGCAGACCGTACAGCAGAACGGATGACCCGCGCCCGCGATGGACTGGCTCACGTTATGACCGATTTAGTCACTCAACTCGACGATGAACAAGCCGCTATCGTGTATTGCTGGTTGAGTAAAGTCCTGACGATTATCGATATAGCCAGAATTGATGCGGAGGCCAGCGCATGAGCCAGTTACAACTGATTGATGCTGCCTGCCAGATTGAACAGGCACAGGCTGTTTTATCCATGTGGCTGGAGAGCACCACCAATAAAACAAATCCCGATTTACCGCGCCTGATTGGTTCCATTCTGACGCTGTTACACGGTGTACCCGAAGCAATGAGCGAGGCTGAAAGCAAGCTGGCTGACCATGTAATGCGTGAATATCGGGAGGGCAAAGCATGAGCAATATACTGACCATTAAACCGGGAAATCCCGACCTGTTCCACGCAGAAGCCACACCGCACGGCGTCAATATCATGACCCGCAATGATGCCGGGGGATTTGAGCAGGTTGCTCTTATCAGCTACGAGAGCGCGGTAAACCGCCTTGATGCCGGAGAGCACGACGATACGCCAAATATCGGATACGCCATCCATTTTGCCGTTGCTGATGGCGGGGCGCGTGGCTGGTTCGACTTTACCGCGCAGCATAACGTCACTATGTGGCGCTGGCTGATTGCGGCCTGTTTCGTTGCTGAAATGAAGCGCGAGAACGGCACAACCTCCGTTACTGAGTCTGACGGCACATCATCGCAGGTAGCGATTTACTCCAATGGCAAAGCGGCACTTCCGGTTTATCCGTTCGCGGAACGTCTTGCGATGGCGAGCAACATCGAGGGCGCAATGATTGAGCGATACGGCGTCGAACAGGGTACGGAAAAAGCCATTGTGTTTTATCAGGCCATGCTGGATACGGAGCGCGGCGAGCTGACCCCGTTCGGACGTGAAACGCTGGCAGAGCTACACGATCACTTCATTGCTGATCTGGATGAAAATGGCTGGCCTGAAATGCCGCTGGCGCACTGAGGGAGGAGCACGAATGCGTAATATCGACTTTATCCGCGAAGTGACCAGTGCCGCCGCTGGCAACTGGCCTTATGTGCTGGCTGGCCTGTCTATCGACGTGCCTGATTCATCACGCCGCCATGCCCCCTGCCCTGCATGTGGCGGTACGGATCGCTTCCGGTTCGATGATAACGGGCGCGGCAGCTTTATCTGCAACCAGTGCGGCGCGGGCGACGGGCTGGATTTAATCAAGCGGGTTAACAACTGCGACACCACGGAGGCGGCGAGGCTTGCCGCTGATGTGCTGGGTATTGATTACCGGGCAGCGGAAACCAACCCGACAGCAGCCAGCCAGAGGCGGGAGCAAATGGAGTCTGAGCGCCAGCAGCGCGAGCAGGAGCGCAAGAAACAGGCCGCAGAAAGCGCAGGGCAGCGCCGGGCTACGTTTGCCAGCCTGTATGCAGAAAAGCGCCAGAGCGTCACACAGGGCGAATCTGAATACCTGATTGCTAAGGGGCTGGACGGGTTCACTTTCCCGCTATTGCCTGATGGTTCAGTCCTGCTTGAGCTGGTGGATGAGTCCGGCGCAGTGGCAGCCGCACAGACCATCACCCCACAGGGAGAAAAGCGCCTTCTGACAGGTTCAGCAAAGCGCGGGGCATACCATGCCGTAAACGCGCCAGAATCGCCGCAGAGCGTTTTAATTGCCGAGGGGCTGGCTACCGCCCTGTCCGTTCACCAGATGCGGCCTGACGCGCTCACAGTGGCGGCAATTGACGCCGGGAACCTGATCCACGTTGCCGGAGTAATGCGCCGGAAACACCCGCAGTCGCAAATTATTATCGCCGCAGATAACGACCACCCTACAGCAGCCTCCGAAACCGGAGCCACCAACATCGGGAAGGAGGCCGCAGAGAAAGCGGCTTTATCCGTGGCTGGCTGGGTATCGCTGCCACCGACTGACAGCAAAGCTGACTGGAACGACTACCACCAGCAACACGGGCTGGAAGTCGCTACGGCTGCGTTTAATGATTCGATGTACCAGCCGCAGGGGGAATGCGTGAAACCACAACTACAGGCCATTGAGGGCGGTAAAACTGACCAGCCAGAGAAAGACCCGCTAAAACCCCGCATTGAGAGCCGCAAAGATGGCGTTTACTGGATCACGCCTAAAGTGGACAAGGAAAGCGGCGAGATTATCAACAATGAAAGCTGGCTGGCCTCACCGATGGACGTTATCGGCACCGGGCGGGACGACAAGGATCAGTATCTGATATTACGCTGGCTGGCCTTTGGCGCAGGCATACCGACAACAGCGGCTATCCCCCTGGCTGATATCGGGGAGCGCGAAGGCTGGCGCACCCTGAAAGCGGGCGGGGTTAACGTCACCACCAAAAGCAGCTTGCGGGCGATTCTGGCTGACTGGTTACAGCGTAGCGGCTCACGTGAATTGTGGCGTGTTGCTCACGCTACTGGCTGGCAGTGCGGGGCATACATCATGCCGGACGGGGAGATTATCGGCGCACCTGCACAACCCGTTTTATTCAGTGGCCGCAGTTCTGCCGCTGCCGGGTACACCGTGGCGGGAACCTCAGAGAGCTGGCGTAAGAGTGTTGCGCGTCTGGCATACGGTAACTACGCGATGATGACAGGCATTGCCGCCGCACTTGCAGCACCGTTAATCGGGCTGGCTGGCGCTGACGGATTCGGCATTCACTTCTATGAGCAATCGAGCGCGGGTAAAACCACCACAGCAAACGTTGCCAGCAGTCTGTACGGCAACCCGGACTTGCTACGCCTGACGTGGTACGGCACGGCGCTGGGGCTGGCGAACGAAGCCGCCGCACACAATGACGGGCTGATGCCACTGGATGAAGTCGGACAGGGCGCAGACCCGATAAGCGTTTCTCAGTCTGCCTATGCCCTGTTTAATGGCGTTGGGAAATTGCAGGGGGCGAAGGAAGGGGGAAACCGGGATTTAAAACGCTGGCGCACCGTGGCGATCAGTACCGGGGAAATGGACTTAGAAACCTTCATCGCCACCGCCGGACGCAAGACCAAAGCCGGGCAACTGGTGCGCCTGCTGAATATCCCGCTGAGTAAGGCGGTGCGCTTCCACGACCACCAGAACGGCAAACAGCACGCCGACGCGCTGAAAGACGCTTACCAGCACCATCACGGCGCTGCCGGGCGGGAGTGGATCGGGTGGCTGGCAGACCACCAGCAGCAGGCCATTGATACCGTTCGTGACTGTGAAACCCGCTGGCGCAGCCTTATTCCTGCTGACTATGGCGAGCAGGTACACCGCGTGGCCGCACGTTTTGCCATTCTGGAGGCGGCTTTATTGCTGGGTGAGGTTGTTACCGGATGGGACGATCAGACGTGCCGTGATGCGATACAGCACAGCTACAATGCCTGGCTGCGCGAGTTCGGCACGGGCAACAAAGAGCACCAGCAGATAATTGAGCAGACGGAGGCGTTTTTGAATGCTCATGGCCTGAGCCGCTACGCGCCGCTGGGTTATGACCCCCGTGATTTACCGATCCGCGATTTAGCCGGGTACAGGAAGAAGGGAAATCACGACAGCGACCCGATAATTTTCTACACCTTCCCGGCGACCTTCGAGCAGGAGATAGCGCGGGGATTCAATGCCAAACAGTTTGCCGAGGTACTTAAACGCGTCGGGATGCTCACCCCGCCGACCAGCGGCAGAGGTTATCAGGGGCGTGTGCGAGAGGATGGCAGGCAAATCCGCGTTTATGTGCTCAACTTCATGGCAGAGGAAACCACCCAGCCAGAGGAGTGATCTTTTTTCACATACGTAGTTTTAGTGTTGTCTCAGTTGTCTTTGTTGTCTCAGTTTGTAAATTTGATTGATTTATAAGGTTTTTATTTCATTTCCTGAGACAACAGCGAGACAACATTTAGCTGTTTTGAGACAACATAGTGAAAGTGTGATTTTTTGCCTGGCTGGCAGTGAGACAACATTTACCCTGCGTGAGACAACACAAAATCATCAATGTTGTCTCGGCAAAATCCAGACGTGACGCGGCCTGTAGCGCCGTGAGACAACAAAGACAACTGAGACAACACTATTTCTGCTTACTATGAAAAAAATCGGCAGGTGTCCCACGTTAAGAAATCGTCATTAGCAAAACTAATAATCCGGTGAGGTAACAATGACAGCACAAATTTCAGCATACGGGCGGCTGGTGGCAGATCCCCAGACCCGCACCACTACGAACGGTAGCAACATGGCTATGGCACGGCTGGCTGTATCGCTTCCCTGCAATGCGGCAGAGGCTGGAGAGTCAACCTTCTGGCTGGGTGTTATTGCCTTTGGTAAGCAGGCCGATGCGCTGGCGAAGCACCAGAAAGGCGACCTTGTTAGCGTGGCTGGCAATATGCAGGTGAACCAGTGGACAGGGCAGGACGGTGGCATACAGACCGGGTATCAGGTGATTGCAGACAGTGTGATCAGCGCCAGAACGGTACGTCCCGGCGGGAAGGCGGGACAGCAGGGACAGGCGACGGACGCGCTCAGACGTGCGCAGCAGCCATCCCGTGATGAATACGACCAGCGCCCACCATTCGACGATGAAGCGCCATTCTGAGGGAGATAAACATGGTAAACGACAGCAAAGCCGAGGCTTTGGAGGCAAAGGGGCTGTATCGTAGGGCTGCGACGCGCTGGCAGGAAGTCATGATGCTTTGTGCTGAGGACGATGATCGGGAATGGGTAAAGCAGCGACGTGATACGTGTCTGACGAACGTGAAGCGCCCGCCAGTGAAAACCGATGATTACGGCGATCTGCATAAAGCAGTCACTGAGACACAACACCGCATGGGGATAGCGCAACCGAACGGTAACGCCTTCCGGTTAAATGGTGGTAAGAAGCAACGACAGACCACCAGCGGGAGCGACAGTTCGCAGTAAGGTTCGCACCAGGACGGCTGTAAATTCTGGACTGTTCTTGACAGATTTTAAACCCTAGTAGCGCTAAACCTGCGCCAGCCGTGGGCTGGAAGCCAGAACGTGATTTAGGTTGTCAAAAATATTCTGGTTCGCGCCATTGGTTCGCAGTACGCAGTCAGGTACGCAGCAAAACTGCGCATTAAAGGCGCGTACCGCCTGACGAATTCTGGCGGCGGCAATGCGAATTCGCAAAATAGCGGAGAGGCTTGATATTGCTGGCTCTGGTGTAGTCCATTCGCAGTTAGTAGCACCACGGAGATGATAAGTTTTGATAAGGATTCCTAAGATTTCCTAAGTTTTAATTGCGTGATACGAAACCGATTCGCAATTGCGTACCAGCGTGTAAGCCGCATTATCGCTGGGTTTCTACAGTCGAACGCAGTACGCAAAGTGAAAAATCCTCCAAATACGAAACCCGAATATTGCGCAGTAAATTGCGAATTGCGCAGTTCACAAAAAATCTGCGCAAAACGAAACGGATACCAATGCGCAAACCATCCTCGACCCCGCGCGGTTACTGGCTTTATTGATGTGAAATTGCAAAATTGGTGCGCAATTTACAGTAAAATACGCATATTATTTCGTATTCAATTTGCGCACCGTTCGCAGTTAATGCGCAGTAATTCGCAGGAGGCCAGCCAGTGAGAGACAGAACGCGCAGCTATACCACCGATCTGCCCCGTATAGGGTTGCCATTCCTTGCGAACATGCGTAGCAGGCTGGCGGATGCTGAACCGGGTACGCAGCTTTATACCCAGACCGAAAGCGGAACGTTGTATACCTTCCGGCAAGCCGACAGCTACGCCATGACAATCAACGGCGTGACGCGGGCTATTCGCACCACAACCACGAAGGCCGGGTATGGCGTCCGGGAATGGTACGCTTGCCCCCACTGTATGAAGCGGGCTGCAAAGCTGTATATCGGCAAGAAAGACATTGGCTGCCGGGCGTGCTGGAAACTTCACTATAAAAGCCAGAGTGCCGACAGACTGGACAGGATGCGCATGAAGATACGCCAGCAGCGATACGCGATTTGGGGCAACAATGACCTTACCAATAATCTGTTTAATGACATTCGCATGTTCCCGAAACCAAAGGGGATGCGCTGGGCTACGTTTGACAGGAAGCGGGCAGAGTTGTCAGCAATGGAGATGGCTTACTGGCAGGCATTCAGTCCGGTAGTAGATAGAATCACGAGCGTGATTGAGCGTAAGACGGGGAAAGCAGCCAGAGGCATTGGCATGACTTTGTAAAAGCAAAACGCCCGCACGGAGCGTCAGGGAACGGGATAGACTTCTGCGACAATTTGCATTCGCCGCCAATATAGCAAGCCGTCCACATCAAGCAATAAACTATCACCGGGAGGGGGAGGCCAAATCTCTGCAACCCTGAGCCTTACGGACTGCCCGCCTCATCGAATGTTTATACCCGCGAAAAATAAAATTTAATCCGGGCGTGTTTCATCCTTCCAGAGGGTATGACGTATGACACCACGCGAAATAGCTTTATTGACCACCGCCAAACTGGAGCACGAAGGCCACCAGCTAACCCCGGCAGATCAACGGGAGATAGAACGCTCAGTTAATGCCAATATAGCCCGGCGTGACAAATTTCGCGAAATGATGCGATCACCCGCCTACCAGTGGAAGAAGCCTGCGCCGCGCAGGTAGATTACCTTTATTCACCTTTATATATTCGAACAACAAAACCTCTCGCAGGTCTCGCCAATAAAGGGATATAGCAGTAACTATGACCGCCGAATGGCAAAGCTACGATGCAAGTCGCTGGTTTCCAAACTTGAGGTTTCCAGGACGGTTTCAACCAAATTGCGGATTATCAGCCAAACGCACCGGGTATCTTGCGCGGTGGATGGTGAGCCATCACGCAGAATCTTTAAATGGCATTTTACGATGGGCAATACCCGTGGTTATATGCGATTATTAACGGTAGTGGACAGTTATAGACGAAAACATACGGCAGGAGATTGGATAATGGCAGTTACAACCCTTAACAGCGTAGCGGATTACCTGCTTTGCTTTGCTCAAGAGCATGGGGATGTTATGACGCCGCTGAAACTGCAAAAAATGGTGTTCTATGCTGATGCTTGGTTCATGGCGCTGAATGATGGCGAAGAACTGGTTGCTGACAAGTTTGAAGCATGGGTACATGGCCCTGTAGCCAGAGATTTGTATACCAGATTTGCAGATTACAAATGGCGCTCAATAGACGAAGAGATTGCCTGCCCTGAGTTACCTGCGAATGTGTCAAAGCATCTAAAGGAAATCTATGAGGTATTTGGCGGTTATACAGCTTATGAGCTGGAGCAGATGACGCACCAAGAAAAGCCGTGGCTGGAGGCCCGTGAAGGGGTTCCATCAGATGCGCCGTGCAAGAATGTTATTGATAAAAGTGTAACGGCTGAGTTTTATCGTTCGATGGCTTCCTAAATATGGCGAAAAGAATCAGGGCGTCGAAGATTGCACCCTCGCAAACAAAAATAGTGCCTGGGGGAACAGGTTCAGGCATAACGACCATCAACTTTTCTTTTCGGTATATCGATGCGGCGCATGAGAAATTTACTTTCAGCGCTCAGAATCCTGTTTATTTTTGCAAGGTGTTAGACCGCCTCAAAGACCTTTCCACTATGACTGAACGAGAGTTCACCACCGATCGCGGTGGTTCGTTGAAGTCACATCCGATTGATTGGCAAACTACATCTGAACCTAAGGGATTTCAGCATTTGAATGAACAGTTTCAGAGTTATACACCTTATCAATTTGCCATATCGCGCAATGAATATGGTCGCATACATGGATTTTTCATCGGTAATGTATTCCATATTGTCTGGCTTGACCCGGCACATCAGCTCTATCCTGGTCAGTAGCAGCAAAATACCCACCTAAACGTACACTATTGGTTCACGACGCATGTACCAGATAAAGATAACCATCCGAGACAGCAAACCACCAATATGGCGGCGTGTGCTGGTTCCAGAGCAAATCCCCTTTAGTAAACTTCATGCCGTGATCCAGTTAGCTTTTGGCTGGAATGACGAACACCTGTATATGTTCGAGAAAGGGCGTAAAGGTGATCCAGGTAGCGAGTATCGCGTATGGGGTGAGGATGAAAGCATGGGTAACGCGGCAATCACGCCACTATGGGCGGCGCTCCAGAATGAGGGTGACAAGCTGGTTTACACGTATGACTTTGGCGACTGGTGGGATTGCCTTGTTGTGCTGGAGAAGCAAACACATGATACCAGTATCCAGCCTGTTAGCTGTTTGCGCGGGAAGGGCACTACCCCGGCGGAAAATTCGGGTGGTTTGCATGGTTACAATGAATTGCTCTTACAGGCCAGAGAGTCTGATAATCCTGAACAGGCCGAGATCCACGATTTCCTGATGCTGGATATTGAACGCCGGGTTTACGACCTGAACAACATTAACGACAGATTGCAGGCTCTTAACTGACCCGCATGTATTCGCCTGATATTGCGTTATCAGCGCCGCCAGTATCGCGCATAACAGCGCAGTGACCGGGTAAACCGTAGCGCACGACCGTTGCGTTAGTCTCACCGCCGCGCCGTACCTGACGCGATTCATACACTGTCACCCGCTCAAGCAGTCCACCAGCAACCATGCTTTCCAGTGTGCGCCGGGTTGATTCGAGCTGGTGGCGCTTATCGAACGACACCATGCCATGAAGCAGGTAGGCCACGCCCGACACATCGAACGGCGGCGCACCAATCTCACCTGTCACCCATTCTAGGTTATCCGGCTCAAAATAACTGAGTATCTCTTTTTTACGGCTGGTCATTCTCATGGCTGGCTGATTCCTTATTGTGGGATAGCACTATCATACAATAAGTGGGTTAAAGGGAGAGCGTTACCGCCTGATATGCTGTATGAATAACAATCAAATTTCAGGGGCGGAAAAAGATATGGGGGTACTTTTGGGGGTATCTATAAAAACTGAACAATAAAAAACCAACAAAAACAAAGGTTATAACCTATATGTGTTGTTCCTATTATCGCACCATCTTTTTCAGATACTTATCTTACATTCAAGTAAAAGACGTTTTCTTCTTGTGCCGTATTTGAGAAATTGCGACCAATAATCGTGTCAATTTGTTCGTGTGTTCTGTCCGATGGCCAATTGATTAATGAACGGATCGTTGACCGCCATGGTAAACCATTGCCACATCGGCTTGTATAATACGTCACACGCTATAGTGTTGAACGCTGATCCTAATAGTCTATTGTGATTACCGATTGTTCAATCTTCCGAATATTAATGATAAATTCAACCTGATGTGGCAATTTTTATCTCTGCATGTACAACACATCTTGTGGAGGTGTTCAGCAACAGGTTTTGGCTTCGAAATAAACCTAAGTATCTTTTTAGTGAGAAATTCGAGTAGTTATGTCCCTTTTAAAATATTCTCAAAATCAGCGCTGGTTAGATCCGGTGTAGAACACAACATATCTCTGGCCAATGTCCGACGACGCTGAAGGAGCTCGTCTAGTGTTTCTTCAAACGTCGTGATTTCAGAGTCCATTACCGTTGGATAATAAACATACACATCCTTTGTCTGGCCGATACGGTAAGCGCGGTCAGTTGCCTGATCTTCTTTGGCCGGATTCCAGCAGCGGGTGAAATGAATAACGTGGTTTGCTTTCTGCACGTTAACCCCAAATCCAACTGCGACGGTGGAGAGAATAATCACGCCAAAGCCGGGTTGGGACTGGAAATCATCAATCAATCGCTGACGGCTTTTTTGGCTCTGACTTTTAGTGCTGGTATCGCCATTGATGATGACCGGACGGAAACCGAATCGCTGCTGAACAGCACGCTGAATTTCTCGCTGGAGATCGCGTAGCTCAGTAAAGATAATCACTTTGTCTTTGCTGGAATGCTTAATTTCATCCAGTGTTTTCAACATCCAGTTTAGCTTAGGTGACCCTTCCTGATAACGAGGCTCAGGGTTAACGACTGCCGGGTGTGCACAGATGAGTTTAAGACGATGTAATAGCCCCAACATCCCTGAGCCTGCTTGCTGCATTCCTTCACTAAGTGCCTGCTGTTGTTGCCAGTTTGCTATCGAAGAGAGATATAGTTGCTTTTGAGGACCAGAAAGCGGCAGCTGCTTACAGCTAACGACTTCGATTTTTTGAGGTAAATCACGCGCGACCTCTTCTTTGGTTCGACGTAATGTCTGTGGTTCAATCAACGCGCGTAAACTTTCAAGCTGCCCTGTATCCCGACCCGCCTCGTTCTCGATAGGGCGAACATAATGTTTGCCAAATTCATTAAGGGCACCTAACAGGCCCGGCTGGGCGAAATCAAAGAGGCTCCACAGGTCTACAAGCGTGTTTTCGACAGGCGTGCCGGTGCATGCCACTTTGAATCTTGCTTGAATCGCATTAGCTGCATGAGTGATTAATGCTGCCGGGTTCTTTATTTTTTGAGCCTCGTCGCAGACCATGATGGACCATGGCTGGCGCGCCAGTGAAAACTCCTGATCGCGAAGCGTTTCATAGGTTGTCAGAATGATTTTCGCCTCACCCTGCCAGCCGGGTTTTAGCAAATTTTTGATCCCCTGGGACTGCAGATGAGCAGGAATAGCCTGTTTCGGGTATTTCACCGCTTTAATGGTGTCACCATACAATTTCATCACAGGAATTCCGGCTGTATAGAAGAAATTGTCCAGTTCACGTTCCCAGTTATCCAAAAGTGAAACGGGGGCAACGATGAGGCTTGGTGGCTCGTCGGGGAATTTTTCAATGAACCAAACCAGGAAGCTCAGGATTTGCAGCGTTTTCCCCAGCCCCATATCATCCGCTAACAGGCAACCTGCGGTTTCCTGAGGTGAACGAAGGAAAAGCTGCTGAAGCCAGGCCACGCCTTCGCGCTGATGGTCTTTAAGCCGGATGTGCTCTTTCAGGCTCAGTGGAATTTCAGGTTCAGCATGGCGTGCATTGAGAAGTGAGTCTCTTCGCTTTTTAATGTAAACAGCTTCTTCAATATTCTGTTCAATTTTGAGCACTGCCCGGGCTGTTTTTTCAACAACATTGCCCTCTGACTCATGTGCTGCATTTTGCTGTTTTTCCCAGTTCTTACTGAAGGTTTTAGCTGCATCCAGCGGCAGTTCAGTCTCATTCCATGGGGAGATGATGTGCGTTTCGCCAGTTGCTTCTGCCTGGGTGATTCTTTCCTGCAGTTCATCGAAATGCTGCAGGTTATCAGGTTGCCAACCATCAAGCATTTCTACCGAAAATTCGGAGAAGTCGCCATCAGGGATCCAGTTTTCACTTTGCGCCTTGGTCAGCCAGGGAGAGGATATTTTTTCAAACTCACCGATGCCAATGACGCGATCGCCATATTTACCCAGATCCAGAACATCATTAAATTCTTTACCTTCGACTTCCTGCTGCCAGCGCGACAACAGCGACTGGCAATCATGCCATTGCTGTTCAGTGAATTGGCTCAGTTCCAGCTCGTAACCCTGCCAGGAACCTGCTGGCATTTGCGCGGCAACACTTATCCCTACGGCCTGAACAAATTTTTCCAGTTCCCATGGAGCCGAGAACAGGAATGATACCTCCGGTTGCGGCAGGGGTGAGACCGGCTCCAGCACCAGCGTAATATTCTCTATCTTATTCTCATCATTAATCTGGGGTTGAAGCTGGAAGTGATGAAAGAAAATATGGGCATCAACCAATGCCTGTTCGTGTTCCTCGGGGGCAATAACACTGGCGGCATCTTCACCCAGGAAAGTATAGGGATTGCGTACAAAGGAAAGCGCTTCACTACCGGCAACCCGGCGACCGGGAATGGAGTGTATTGAATTCAGGACTTCTTTTACTTCAGGTGGGATGATGACATGGCTGAGCTCGCCGTTCTCTCCGGGAATACGATAGCTATCGTGGACCTGTGAGTTCTTGTCAAAGCTGCCGAGCCAGTTAGCGGGTTGGTCCTCAAAGTGGGGTTCAATCTCGATAACGGCAGTATCAGCAACCGTCGCCTTACGCAGGCGTAACGACAATGAAGTGGGTTTGATGACGTGCGTTTTTTCTAAATAATCATCAAATTTTGCAGCAGCCTGTTTCGCGCATTTGCGAATTGCAGCCCATCCCAGTTGGTTGGTGGTCTCGCCGGGAGCCTGAGTTTGCTGCATGCTTAGCTGCTCGGTTGCCTGCAAGAGCGCCCAGTTTTCCCGTGATAACAGATACTGCTGGTTTTCATGAATAAAAATAGCCCCGGTGCGGCTAAGGCGGAGCGATTGACGCATGGGAAACGTAGCCCATTCAGCAATCCAGACGCGGAAATTATTATCGCTTAAAGCTCCTCGCGAACTCAAACTTGCACGTAGGGGCAAAACCTCAGGCACGCCAATCAAAGGCAGACTGCTGGCATGTTCTTCATCTTCCAGCAGGCGATACAGAGATTCCCAGCTCAACAACCATCGGTCTGTTAGTGATATCAGATAGTCTTCTTCAGCCAGTTGCTCAAGCCAGGATGCCAGAGCCCAAAGCTCTGGGTCATCAACCAACGATTGCGGAAAACTGAGCCCGTTTTCTTCAGTCTGGTACTGATGCTTCAGGTGGCGTTCTATCTGCTGACGGTTTCCCGTCAGTTTACTTAACAGACGTTTCAGCATTATTTAATCCAGTAGCGATGCGGTTCTTTAGTCACAGGGGTGAACCCAAGTCGAAGCAACTCTCTTTCTGTTATATCGTCAGGTGCTTTGAGCTGGACGGACAGCACGCCGCCTTTTTGTCGGTTATCACTGACGATGCATGGGGTATTTTCAACCAGGCGCTGTATTGCTGTATCCCGCAATGGATTGATGATTTTGATGTCAGATACCGAGGCGGGTGAGGGCGCTTTTTTATCTATAAATTTGACGGGTTCTTCAGCCATCCAGCGGATACCCAGCTTGCGCAGCTCATCATCGTATTTCAGCATCCAGCCGGTTATGCGGACTTTGTTATAACCTTCGGCTCGTGGCATATGTGGCATTCGGAGTGCACAGCGTCCCTGATCTTTTAGATGTATGTTGATGTCCAAGGTTCGTGATTCCGGGTTAAAGGGGGCATGGCCGATCCTGTAGGCATACATTGCATTACCGGTTCCGGAAAACTCAACGAACAAATAGTCATTGATTTGCATGATCATGGCGTTATCCAGATTACGTCCGCCTCGTAACTGGCTCAACCGTCCTTTGTTTTCCTCGCGGAATTTCACAAAATCGCTTCCACGATCATGCCAGGCATCTGGCCCCATCACGATACGGGTGAATCCCATCTGATTCGCAAAGCGCAGCCAGTAGTGCAGTCGCGCCTGGTCAACATCGCCGTTTCCGCGAAGCAGTTCAAAGAAGTGCATCAGATCCTGTTTTGCTAACCAGCCACGCACCATTGCAGCGACAGGCTCAGAAACATACTGATGCCACTTATTCTGCTGACTCTTGAGCTGAGGGTTATCCCAGTATTCGAGGGCGGCCTGTTTCAGGGCGGAATGCGCTTGATCGCGATAGGTTGAATGGTAATAGCGGGTCAGTGTCGCCGTCATAATGTCATCACGAAAACGCACCCATTGCGCCGCCAGGCCTAATATCCAACTGATTTTTTCCAGAAAATGAGGATCGTCCAGAGTATCAAGCTGCGCCAGCAATACGGTGAAAATACGTTTCCACAACCAGCTGCTATCGGGGATTTGCGCTATTTTTTCTAATGATGATAAAGAGTTACTTTCACCGGAAAGCAACTGTTGGGATATTACACCGCCAGCCTGAGGCGTAAAAATGTCGTGATAAAACTCGATGGTTTTCATCCACGATTTTTCTCTGCGGATAGCCGCTTTCACCACGAAGTAGCCTTTGGCAATATGCCCGCGTAGCACACACCAGTGCGGGTTTGTTTCAGGAGACTCATGCCTGTAGGCAAAATAGCTTGAACAGAGTGCTGCCCAGTCCCGACGTTTCAGCGTCTTGGTTTCTATTCTTTTTTCTATTGCACTGTTTATTTCGGGGAAGAACGCATCATCTTCGAGTAATACCGGTTGGCCTGGATGTTGTGGGTCACTATCGGCGAGGCCATAAAACACCATCCGCCATTCACGTTCACTCAGTTCTTCCGCAAGACGAAAACGACGCAGCGCTGCCAGCCGCATTTCATGTGGGGGCGTGGGGATTTTCTCTGCTTTATCAAATCGTTTTTCCATCTCGCGGCCAGCAGAGGCCAGCGCGTGGAAATCATTGCGCAGATAATGCTCCTCCTGCTGGCTGGAAGAGAGCTTTGCTGCGATGCGCTGCGATAGAGAATTCAACGCGGGCGTCATTGCGGCATTACCAGCTGGCAAACTTCTTTATTCACAACGGGCGGGAAATCCACCTCGTCTGCGGCATCATGCTTATCTTTCAGCCCGAAGAACTGCATACGCAACTCAACGCGGCGACTGGCTTCTTTGCTCTCTTTCGCGTTATTAAATGAGACACCCCCCGCAAGGAAAAGCTTACGGATTTGGATCTGCTGTTCTGCAGAAATGCTTTTTTGCAGAGGGCTACGGCTATCGAGCAAACTGCACATCACCCACTCAGAGCGCTGCAGGGAGAGATGCAGGTTGTAAAGATACGAGCCATCGGTATCGGTAAACCCTTCAATGACGATTTGCTTAAACCACTTTTTGCCTTCGTCACTGTCGGATGCCTCCAGCACCAGCGGAACGACATCCTGTAATGCTTTTTGCCCTTCAGCATTAAGGAAAAAACGGTTGTGGTCGAAACGACCAGCTTCACCAAAGCTGATGCGGTTATCGTGGCAATCCACCACGATGGTTTTGTTTACACTGCGGGCATGCAGTTCCAGGCGCTCACATAATCTGGCGATGTCCTGCCCTCTGACTTTTTCCCCTTGCTCCGCGCGTTGAATTCGTTGTGTAACGGAGCTTAGCGACGCGACCATCACCACCAGGAATAACACCATCATGGCGGTCATCAGATCGGCGTAAGAAATCCAGAAGGGCTTCTCAGCTTCATCACTGCGACGTTTTTTAACACCAAATGCATTACCAAACATCAGCTGTCACCCCCTCATGCACGCACGCGAGACAGTACATCATCAAGCTCGCTGACGCTTTCACCGATCTGTTCAACAGAGCCCGCAAGCAGATTAGAGGCTTTCGCCATTTCGACATCCAGTTTGCCCAGCGTCTTATCGAGACTGCGTGAAACACCTTCTGAGAAGTCTTCAAAACCTTTCCCAAGCACATCGCTGACATTTTCCATAAAGGTCTGGGCTTCACGGTTATAGCTCTGCAAGCGCTCTGCGTGCTGCTTAAGATCGGTGATGAACTGACTACGGGTGGTTTGTTCAGACTGGGTATTTGCTGCGAGCAATTCGAGCATGGCAATGGATTTGCTGACGGCTTCTCGATTGTTACGATAATCGCTCACTACTGAAGTGAGTTCGCTGGTGGCAAGGGAGAGCGATGAACCCGCCGATTGCGCTTTATTCAGTACGTCAGCCGTCAGGTGATTCGCTTCCGACACCTTATCGCCTGCGTGTTCAAAACGCTCGGCGGCAACACGCATTTTATCCGCGCCATTTTGTATATCCTGAATCTGTCGGTTGGTCTGTTCTGCGAGTTTGTTCAGCGTTTCGGTGGTTCCCTGATGCTGACTAGCAACGGTTTCAATCAGCTGTTTGATCTGATCGTCTACTTCACTCATCACACGCTGCGTCTGTTCGTGCAGAGACTGCTGGTTAGCCTGCTGGTTCGCTGATATCTGTTGCTGACCCTTATCTATCTGGCCAAACAGATTGCCCAACTGCTCCCCGAGTGCTTCGACAGAGGCCGCCATTTTTTCCATGGTTGCGCTTTGTCCCTGCTGCACTGAATTCTGAATAGCTTCAATAAAGGCGGACATATGTTCTGCCTGGGCTTTTTCCCGTGCTTCGCTATCGGCAAACATTTTCTCAAGCTGTCGTGCCATGCGCTCACCGGCACCTTCACCCTCAGCGCCTATTTTCGCAACAGAGGCTTGTAAATTGGTCAGCATGTCATTCATGCCTGCCTGCATGGCCTGCTGGCCCGATTTCATTTCAGAGAGGAGTTGTTCAATTAACTGCGCGCTACCCTGGCGGGAATCGTCGCTGACCTGACGCATATCCTGCAGCAGAGCGGAGAAGCCGCTTTGCATCGTCTGGATAGCCCCGACGGTTTGCCCCATCATTTCGTTGAGATTCGTAAACTGCTGGCCAAAGGTGGTATCGAGCTTCGCCATAAATGCGGTCAGCACATCCTGCAGCATGTTCTGTACCATACCGCTTTGATCGCCGCTGGCGGTCTGAACCGCACCCGCAATTTTATCCAGCGGTGACTTCAGGCTATTTTCGATTGCGCCACTCACCTGATCAGCAAACTGTGCGCCAGATTCTCGGTAGGTGTTGCTTAATGTATTCGCGAGGCGTTCATTTTCAACTTTCTGGCTTTCGGCGAGATGCAGCAGCATGTCACGAAGATCGGTAACCAGGCTCTCTTTCAGGTGACGCGCCTGGGTAGCACTTTCGTTGCTGGATTTCACCAGCGAGGCGAGGTATTCCTCCCCCACGCCGCTAACGTAGAGCTTGTCGATAGCGGCGGTAAATTTTTCGAGATACTTATAACACTTGGCGATGGACAGTTTTTCCAGCCAGGTGACGAAAATAGAGGCGGCAATAGCCACGGCAGAGCCAAGGAATGCGTACAACACATCGTGCAGCAAATTATTGACACTGCTGGTAACCTGCTCCGGCGTGCTGGGGTCGAAGTGGTTGAGGCCAATCATCAGGCCGTAAAACGTACCGATAATCCCCACACCGGTCAGAATACCGGGCAGGTGTTTGAAGAATTCCGTATTGAGTGGAATATCGACTAACTGCTGCTCAGAGAAGTAGCTCGAGCTTGGCGCCGTGGCACGAATGCGGACGATTTTTTCTTCCCCACCTTCCAGCTCACTCTGCGGGTGTAACGACTCTTCAAACTCATTCCACGCGTGTTTGAGTTCAGGGCGCTTAAAGAGATTTTGAAGATGGGCGAGCTGTTCCTCTGGGGAATTGCTTTCAATGCTATTAATTGATTGGGTGTATTTTTTCAGGCTGTTAACAATGTTAATGGCCCGGAATAAATAAAAGAAAATAAAGCAGGCAACGGCCAGGCTCACGATGCAGATTACGCTGAAGGGCACATTATGGGGCTCCACAGATGTAAGCGTCACTAAAAATGAATTAAGCCAGGACATATTTTTACCCGTTGAATATATTAATCAGCATTTAAATTACCATCGACAACAATCTGATTACCTTTAATCAAAATTTCTTTGTTGTGATAGCCATCGTCGCGCCGCGATCCGCAAACAACCCCACCCGTTCATGGGATGAGCGGTACATGCAGGGAGATTTAATGGAATGGCGGTTTAGTTTCCTATTATTTAGCGATCAAAAGCAAATTTCTTTACGTTGTTTCGTTTGTAATCATTAACGTTCCGGGTATCATTTTGCGAACTGCATTCCAAAACTAAATTTGCGATAAGGCATTTTTGCGCTTTCGCTGCGATCGACCTCGAGGATTTTCATGAACAACGCCGAACAACAGTTCCTGAACGAGCTGGATAATAAATTCTGGAAGGCCGCCGACAAGCTGCGCGCCAATATGGATGCCGCCAACTACAAGCATGTGGTGCTGGGGCTCATCTTCCTGAAGTATGTTTCCGATGCCTTTGAAGCCCGTCAGCAGGAGCTCATCACCCTGTTTCGCGATGTCGGCAACCCGGACAACATCTACGCCATGTCGCGGGAGGATTATGAGTCCGACGAAGAGTACGCACAGGCGATTGCCGATGAACTGGAAGTGGAAGATTACTACACCGAAAAGAACATCTTCTGGGTGCCGAAAGCCGCTCGCTGGGACACGCTGAAAAACAAAGCAATGCTGCCGACAGGCACGGTGCTGTGGGTAGATGAAACCACCGGACAGGACGTCAAGCTGCGCTCCGTTTCCTGGCTGGTGGACAATGCGTTAGATGAAATTGAAAAAACCAACCCGAAGCTGAAAGGTATACTGAACCGCATTAGCCAGTATCAGCTGGGCAACGAGGTGTTAACCGGGCTGATTAATACCTTTTCGGATGCCAACTTCAGCAACCCGGAATATAACGGCGAGAAGCTCAACTTAAAGAGCAAAGATATTCTTGGCCACGTTTACGAGTATTTCCTCGGGCAGTTCGCGCTGGCGGAAGGTAAGCAGGGCGGCCAGTACTACACGCCAAAAAGCATCGTGACCCTGATTGTCGAAATGCTCCAGCCTTACAACGGCCGTGTATATGACCCGGCGATGGGCTCCGGCGGGTTCTTTGTTTCCAGCGACCGCTTTATTGAAGAGCACGCGGGCGAGAAGCAGTACAACGCCGCCGAGCAGAAGCAGAAAATTTCCGTTTACGGCCAGGAGTCCAACCCGACCACCTGGAAACTGGCGGCGATGAACATGGCGATCCGCGGGATCGACTTTAACTTCGGAAGCAAAAACGCCGATACGCTGCTGGACGATCAGCACCCAGATCTGCGCGCCGACTTCGTGATGGCTAACCCGCCGTTCAACATGAAGGAGTGGTGGAACGCGAAGCTGGAAAATGACGTGCGCTGGAAGTACGGCACGCCGCCGCAGGGTAATGCCAACTTCGCGTGGATGCAGCACATGATCCACCACCTGGCCCCGAAAGGTTCGATGGCACTGCTGCTGGCCAACGGTTCGATGAGTTCCAACACCAACAACGAAGGCGAGATCCGCCGCAACCTAATCGAAGCCGATCTCGTTGAGTGCATGGTGGCGTTGCCAGGACAACTGTTTACCAATACTCAAATCCCGGCCTGTATCTGGTTCCTGACCAAAGACAAAACCGGCGGCAACGGCAAATCACACCGCAAAGGCGAAGTGCTGTTTATCGACGCGCGCCAGATTGGCTATATGAAAGACCGCGTGCTGCGCGATTTTACCCGTGAGGATATCGCCAAAATTGCTGACACCTTCCACGCCTGGCAGGCGGATAAAGACTACGAAGACGAAGCCGGATTCAGCTTCTCCGCGACGCTGGAAGATATTCAGAAAAACGACTTTGTGCTGACCCCAGGGCGTTACGTTGGTGCCGCCGAGCAGGATGAAGATGATGAGCCGTTTGCCGAGAAGATGGCACGGCTGACAATACAACTGAAAGACCAACTGGAAGAGAGTGCGAAGCTGGAGAAGCAGATTAAGGCGAATCTGGGGGGGCTGGGTTATGAGTTTTAAAGAGCAGCGCCTTGAGGATCTTTGTGAGTTAGTTATTGATTGTCCTCACTCCACACCAAAATGGACGGATAAGGGTTTTATTGTTCTCCGAAATCAAAATATTCGTAATGGTGTATTGGATCTTTCCGCACCGAGCTTCACAGATGAAGATGGGTACAAGAGTAGGATTAAGAGAGCAAAACCAAGAGTGAATGATATTGTATTTACTCGTGAGGCTCCAATGGGAGAGGTTTGCTTAATTCCTGAAGGAATAGATTGTTGCCTGGGCCAACGTCAGGTTTTATTAAGGGCCAATAGTGAAATTGATCCATATTATTTATTTTGGGCCTTGCAGTCTCCTTATGTACAACATCAAATTTCCTGGAATGAGGGAACAGGTACGACAGTAAGTAATGTGCGAATTCCTGTACTCAAGGATTTGAAAATCCCTCGACTGGGGGAACATGAGTCTTGGATTGCAAAAACCATGACTTCTCTGGCATTGAAATCTCAAATAAATGAAAAAATAAATCAAACCCTCGAACAAATGGCGCAAGCCCTGTTCAAGAGCTGGTTTGTAGATTTTGAACCGGTAAAAACTAAAATGGCTGTGCTGGAAGAGGGCGGTTCGCAGGAAGACGCGACTCTTGCAGCCATGACGGCGATTTCCGGGAAAGATGCTGATGCGCTGGCGGTTTTTGAGCGTGAACACCCTGAGCAATATGCTGAGTTAAAAGCAACGGCAGAGCTGTTTCCGTCTGCGATGCAGGAGAGTGAGTTGGGGGAGATTCCGGAAGGTTGGAGGACTGAGAATGTTGAAAATATTATCAACAGATTAAAAGTAAAAAATACCTTTCCCGCTGATTGTATTAAGCAATTTGGACAGCATCCAGTGCTTGAGCAAGGGGCTAAGATTTATCAGGGTTATCACGATGAAGAACCTTCGTTTAATGCATCCTTGCAAAGTCCAATGTTTATTTTTGGTGATCACACTTGTGTGATGCATCTGTCAACTGTGCCATTTGATATTTCTAAAAATACATTGGTTCTGAAAGGTAAGGGATTTAACACGTATTGGACATTTTTTGCCTTAAAGGGTAAGCAGAAGTTTCAAGAGTACAAAAGGCATTGGTCAGACCTAAAAGTTAAGCAGGTTGTTATTCCTGATGAAAATAATGGTTTGTTGTTAACTAAATACTTTGCCGTCAAATGTGAGGGTTTATTCGGGTTATTGGAGCAAAATAGAAAACAAAATTTAATTTTGCAAAATATCCGAGACACCCTTCTCCCCAAACTCCTCTCCGGTGAAATCCCCCTGCCGGAAGCCGAGCAGGCGGTAAGCGAGGTGGAAAATGTATAAAGTCGATACGCCGACCAACAGCTTGCACTCCTTGCAAGAAGTGTCGTTCAGCAGCCTCGGCTTTCGCGAGCGCGATCATTTACAGGAGTGGCTGGCGAAAAATCCGCAGACGCTGACCAAAAAAGACGACAAAGAAGACGAACTGCTGATTATCCAGAAAGAGTTCGCCGGCTTTGACGACACCAAAGAGCGCCTCGATCTCCTGGCGCTCGATAAAAAAGGCAACTTGGTCATCATTGAGAACAAGCTCGATGATTCCGGGCGCGACGTGGTGTGGCAAGCGCTGAAATACGCCGGTTACTGCGCCAACCTGCGTCAGGAGAGCGTAGTTGAGATCTTCCAGCTCTATCTGGATCAGTTCGACCCTAATGAGAACCGCCAGGCGGCAGACGTCATCTCTGAATTTATGGGCTGGGAAAGCCTGAAAGAAGGGGTACTCAACCGTAAAGGCACCCAACGGGTCATTATGGTCGCGGCTAACTTTCGCAAAGAGGTTACCAATACTGCGCTGTGGCTGATGCAGTTTGGTATTCGGGCGCAGTGCTTCAAAGTAACGCCGTACCGTTTCGGTGAAGACGTGTTTGTCGATATCCGCCAGGTTATCCCAACCCCGGAAGCGGAATCGTACATGATCGGCATGGCGCAGAAAGAGGCGGAAGAACAGTCCACCTCCAGCAGTAGCGAACTGCAGCAACGCCATTATCTGCGCCGCGAGTTCTGGACGATGGCACTGGAAAAATTCCGCTCCAGCCCCTGTTCACTGTTTAACAACCGGGCACCCTCAACCGATCACTGGCTGGCTGCCGGGTCGGGTGTTAGCGGCGTGCCGTTTGAACTGATCTTTTCCCAGAAAGACGCTCGCGTGCAGCTCAATATTTCGCGCGGGGATGCGCTGGAAAACACCTGGTTATTTGAACGCCTTCAGGAACGTAAAACACACATTGAATCGCTGTTTGGCGAGCCGCTCGACTGGCGTTTACTGCCAGAGCGAAAAAGCTGCCAGATCGTCTGTTCAAAGGCGTTTGATGGCGGCAATAAAGAGATATGGCCTGCCATTATCGACTGGATGATGGATAGAATGAACCGTCTGGAAAAGGCGATCCGCCCGAGTTTGCTGGAGCTGGCGATTGAGCTGAAACAGACCGGTATAATCACCGAGGGAGAGGAAGAGTAATGCTGAGTGAAGACGATTTAGAGCAGCAATGCCTGAAATGGTTTGCTGAACAGGACTGGGAAGTGCTGCACGGGCCCGATATTGCGCCGGATGGCGACAACCCGCTGCGTGCTTCATTTCATGATGTGTTTCTGCGCCCGGTAATACTGGAGCAGCTACAAACCATCAACCCCCATCTCCCTGTTTCCGTGCTGGAAGAGGTGATACTGCGTATTACCCGCCCCGAAAGCCCGGATCTGGTCGTCAGTAACAAAGCCTTCCACCATCTGCTGCTCGACGGCGTACCCGTTGAGTACAAGCGTGAAGACAAGACAGTTCACGATAAAGCGCTGCTGATGGATTTTAACCATCCCGGCAATAACCGCTTTATGGTCGTGAATCAGGTGGCTATTCAGGGGATAAAACAGGTTCGTCGTCCGGATATCATTTGCTATATCAACGGCCTGCCGGTGGCGGTGATTGAGCTGAAAAGCCCGATTGATGCCAATGCGGATATCTGGGCTGCGTTTAATCAGCTGCAGACCTATAAAAACGAACTCAGCGACCTGTTTATCTGCAACGAAGCGCTGGTGGTGAGCGATGGGCAAAATGCTCGCATCGGCTCTCTCACGGCAGATGAAGAGCGCTTTTTGCCGTGGAAAACCGTGGCGAACGAAAACGACAAACCACAGTTTGACTGGCAGCTTAAAACCGTCGTGCAGGGCTTTTTTAACCGTGAATTATTGCTCGATTACATCCGCTATTTTGTCCTGTTTGAGAACGACGGCAAACGGCTGATTAAGAAGATTGCCGCCTATCATCAGTTCCATGCAGTGCGTGAAGCGGTGACGGCAACGATTGTGGCCTCGACCGGGAAACACCTGCCGCTGCACAGCAATATTCAGCCCGGCAGTAAAAAGGCGGGTGTGGTGTGGCATACCCAGGGTTCCGGCAAAAGTATCTCCATGTGTTGCTACGCCGGGAAACTGCTGCAACAGGCGGAGATGAACAACCCGACGATTGTGGTTGTGACGGATCGTAACGATCTCGACGGGCAGTTATACGCCACCTTCTGCCAGGCACAGGATTTGCTGAAGCAGACGCCACTACAGGCCAACGATCGCGATGAATTGCGCGAGCTGCTTAATGCTCGTGAATCCGGCGGCATCATCTTTACCACCGTGCAGAAGTTTGCGCCGCTGGATGGTGAGCAGAGTCATCCGGCGCTCAACCAACGCAGCAATATCGTGGTGATTTCGGATGAAGCGCACCGTAGCCAGTATGGCCTGAGCGCCACGCTGGACAGACAAACTGGCGTCTACAAATACGGCTACGCTAAACACATGCGCGATGCGCTGCCGAACGCATCGTTTATGGGCTTTACCGGCACGCCGATTGCCTCGGAAGATAAAGATACCCGTGCCGTGTTCGGTGATTACGTCTCTATCTACGACATTCAGGATGCAGTCGATGATGGCGCGACGGTGCCGATTTATTACGAATCCCGGCTGGCAAAACTCGACCTGAACCATGAGGAGCTGGAAACGCTCTCCGACCAGGTGGATGAGCTGGTGGAAGATGAAGAGACGGGCCAGCAGGAGAAAACCAAAGGTGACTGGAGCCGTCTGGAAAAGCTGGTAGGTTCAGAGCCTCGCATCAAACAGGTTGCTGTCGATCTGGTTCAGCACTTTGAAACGCGCAATGCGGCCATGAACGGTAAAGCGATGATTGTCGCTATGAGCCGTGATATCTGTGTGAAGCTTTACGATGCCATCACAGAGATCCGCCCGGACTGGCACAGCGCGGATGTCGAACAAGGCGCGATCAAAGTCATCATGACCGGCTCGGCATCTGATAAAGACCATCTCCAGCCGCACATCTACAACAAGCAGACCAAAAAGCGTCTTGAAGCGCGCTTTAAGGATTTGAACGATCCGCTGAAGCTGGTGATCGTCCGTGATATGTGGCTGACCGGGTTTGATGCGCCGTGCTGCCACACCATGTATATCGACAAGCCGATGCGCGGGCATAACTTGATGCAGGCCATTGCGCGTGTTAACCGCGTGTTCCGCGATAAGCCCGGCGGGCTGGTGGTGGATTACATCGGAATCGCCAACGAACTGAAGCAGGCGCTGAAAACCTATACCGACTCAAAAGGGAAAGGGCAGACCACCGTGGATGCCCGGGAAGCCTTTGCCATTCTGTTGGAAAAAATCGACGTCATTCACGGGATGTTCGCGCCCTCAGCAGGAAAACCAGGCTTTAGCTACGAAGGCTTTTCTCGCGATCCATTAGCGTTTCTACGCGATGCCGTTAACTACATTCTGGGTCTGGATGACGGTAAAAAACGCTATCTCGACGTCTCACTGGCGATGAGTAAAGCCTGGTCGCTCTGTAACACCCTTGATGAAGCTGAACCCTTACAGGAGGAGTTCGCGTTCCTTTCGGCGATCAGAGTGGGGCTTATCAAGCTGGATCCTAAGGAGAAGTTTAGCCAGTCAGAAAAGAACTCTTTACTGAGCAAGATTCTCGATAACGCCGTTGTTGCGACAGGGGTTGAGGATGTTTTTGCCCTGGCCGGGTTGGATAAACCAAACATCGGTTTGCTGTCAGATGAATTCCTGGAAGAAGTGCGAGAAATGCCGCAGCGTAATCTGGCGGTGGAACTGCTGGAAAAACTGCTGAATGACGGCATTCATGCCAGGTCTGGCAACAACGTGGTGCAGCAGAAAAAATATTCTGACCGTTTGAAAGCCGTTCTGCTGAAATACAATAACCGGGCGATCGAAACCGCACAGGTGATTGAAGAGCTGATACAGATGGCGAAAGCGTTCCAGGAAGCGATGGCGCGCGATGATGCGCTGGGCCTAAACCCGGATGAAATAGCCTTCTACGATGCGCTGGCGGAAAACGAAAGCGCGGTGCGTGAACTGGGCGACGAGACGCTTAGAAAGCTGGCTATTGAGGTGACGCGGCAACTGCGTAAATCCACCACCGTAGACTGGCAGGTTCGTGAAAGTGTTCGCGCGCGTCTTCGTATTCTGGTGCGCCAGACGCTGCGTAAATACAAATATCCACCGGATAAAACGCCAGGTGCCGTAGAGCTAATCCTGAAGCAGGCGGAAGTGGTGTCGAACAGCTGGACGTCATAGCGTTATATCTCCCTTAGTGATAGCAGGGGGTATCGCCTTCCGTTAAACCTGAAGCGTGAAATTGTTCCGAACGACATACCCAATAAAAGACCGGCAACAGCCGGTCATTTATATTTTTACCTGTCCACTACATCAAAGTGAGTAATTCACTGCTCACTCCCTATAAAGGAAGTTTCCATCATTTCTGGCGTATCAGCCATTTAATCCCTCTGACAGCTCCGACAAACCATCACACATCTCCTGCAACTCATTAAACATCCTTGCCACATGGAAGCCATCGCACACCGAATGATGGACCTGCACCGCGAGCGGCAGCAGCACTTTTCCATCCTGCTCGTAGTATTTCCCAAACGTGAACATAGGCGAAAAGAAGTTCTTCATGTGCGCAATGTTCATATTAAAGTTGGTAAACGTTACCCACGGAATAGACGAGACGAAGAAGACATTTTCCCGGGACTCTTCCTTAGGCCAGTAAGAAAGGCTATTTCCATAGCGGGCCGTATCTTCTGCATACGTATTCTGGAAGTGATGAATATTGCCGTCATAGTGGCTCCACAGTGACGAAAAGGTCTCCGTTTCGGGGTGGAAAATGGTGTAGCTGGGATGAACTTCATTCCATATGACAAGCTCATTGTCCTTCATGGCCATGCGGAACTCAGGATGCCGGTTCATGATGTTAGACAGGAGAAAAATGATCGTCGGGTAAAACTTCCAGCCCACCGCTTTGATATGTTTTCGCAGCGCGGTAATGTCGATCAGAACGGTTTGGTTAATTGTGCATTCAGCGAATGACTGGAAGACTTCAAAATGCTCCTTCCTTGGCCAACGAGATAAATCAACAGGCGTATACTCCGGGGCTGTTTTTTTCATTGTTTAACCTTTGATTATCAACCGTCTACGTGATTTTGGGCCAGAAACAACCGGACAACCATTTCAACCGTATCTAATCTTCCTGTCAATCTCAGCCTGTGGCTTTCCGAACAGGTATCCCTGCACGAGATCGCAGCCAAGCGCCTGAAGCCGTTCAAGCTGCGCTTCGGTTTCAACACCCTCTGCAATGACCCGCATGTTGAGGCTCTTCGCCATGCCGGTAATCAATTTAACGATATTAAGGGCATCATCCTGCGTGGATATCGGATTCACAAAAGATTTATCTATTTTAATTTTATCAAAATTCAGTTCACTCAGTCGTGAGAGCGAGGAATATCCCGTTCCGAAATCATCGATGGAAATTTTGACACCCAGTGCCCGGAGCTTTTTGAGAATAGTGATCGGCATGTTGCTGTCACTGAAGAGCGAAGACTCTGTTACCTCTAGCTCAAGTCGGCTGGCCGGTAGCCCTGTCTCTTTCAGGATGGACTGCACCATCGTGGTAAACGATTTTGTGCCTAGCTGAACGGGGGAGACGTTCACCGAGATCCTGGCCGGCACCGCCCAGGAAACTGCTTCCCGGCAGGCCATCTCAAGCACCGACTTGCCGATCTCATTGATCATCCCCGTTTTTTCAGCGACGGAAATAAAATAATCTGGCGCGAGTATCCCTTTTACCGGGTGTATCCAGCGAATAAGCGCTTCATAGCCGTAAATTTCATTGCTGAATGAATCGACAATAGGCTGGTAATAGACAACGAATTCATTGTGATCGATCGCCATAGCCATATCATGTTCAAGGGTTCTGCTTTCCTGCAGTCTTTGCAGCATCCACTGACGGAAGACTTTGATCTGCTGCGAACCTTCTTTTTTCGCTTCGTAAAGGGCCAGATCGGCAAATTTGTATAGATAATCAGAGCGTCGTTCATTATCAGATAAAACGATGCCCACGCAGGTGGCAATTTTTATCAGCTGGTTATTAATCGTATAGGGCTGGCTGATATGATCGCTGATTTCTTTGGCGCGCGAAACGGCGGCGGTTTCCGTGAGTCCGCTGGAGAGAAGGGCGAATTCATCGCCGCCCAAACGGTAAAACGTATCCGTTGCGCTGCTCATCGAGGTCAGCCGTCGGGAGACCTGATTCAACAGCAAATCTCCCGTATCGTGGCCATAGGTATCGTTGACCTCTTTGAAACGGTCTAAATCAAATAACATCACCGTGACGGGGACGTGGTTTTTATCTGCCTGAAGATTAATTTTGTTGAGATCGTCCCAGAAGAAAAGGCGGTTTTTCATGCCGGTGAGGGAGTCATGATAAACATCATACTCCAGCTTCGAGTTCTGAATTTGCAGCTTTTCTTTTGAAATTTGAAGTTCGTCAGCCAGGCTTTTAACCTGCATATGAGCTTTCAGGATGTTTTTATTCTGGTAGATCATTAAGAAGCCGAGAATAAAGCTTAAAATCACCAGGAGCAATGAAAGTGCCGAGTAGATATAATACAGTATCTGTATTTTCTTATTGGATTCGTTAACTGTGTTAATATCTTTTGTTAATGCCGTGGCAGAAAGCTGGCTTAGCGGTGCATCAAGTTCATGCATATTTGTCAGGTATGCTTTTAACTCCGGGTGGCTCATATTTTCAAGATGGCTATCCAGATAGGCCAGTATGTTTTCTAAGCGTAAAGCGAGTTCCTGATGCGTTTTATCGCTGTCAATGTAGCGACCTAAATCGCCCCCCTTCATTAAATCGCCCTGACTGAGCATAATTTCGAGGCGCATGCGGACCTGGTCTATCGTAACGTCATCGGTATCGGTTGCGTATAGACCAAGCCATGATTCAAAACGGTAATACTCTGATACCAGTTGTGCCACGGACCAGGACTCAGTGTATTGAGTCAGTTTTTGCAATTCTTGCTGACGATCATAAACAAGGTATGCAATATATCCTGTCGTGATAAAAAGAGAAAAAATGATACCAACCAGTATCCTGTTCATTATGTTCTCCTGAACGACTACTCAATCTTCATTTTGCTTACCTGCCATGCTGATCGTGAGTAATAAATCTGATTATTCAACTCAGGAAGACTGTCATAGGGGTATACAATGAACGATGGGCCTTTATCGCGGATGCGCATATATTCGCCATTGACCTTTAAGGCAAGGATGGCGTTGTATTTTTTAAAGTCGCTGAGAGGGATGATGGTTGAGTAATCATTGAGCGCAATAACATTCACGTTCGTACCTTTTGCACCCACATAATCCATGAGCTTGCTCATTGGGACACCCTCAAACTTCGTACGACCGTTATACCAGGGGGAGGTTGTCTCGAAACTCACGACACCCAGTTTTTCAAGGCTGGCGAGATCAAACACTGCTTTTCCATTTTCATTGGTATTTTCTATATTACCGGAAATCGTTAAAATGGGTTTACCAACTGGTTTTGGCAGGTCGCCAGCCCAGGTTACACTCTGTACCAGACAGCATAACAGCAGTAGGGTTAATCGCATTTTGACCTCCACCTTTTAACAGAAGTATAAGAATTATAATTTAGATATCACGCGAGTTGATATATTTTGTTGGGAAGTCAGGGGTTTTATCGTTTTTATTGATGTGATTTCAATTAAATCAACGAGTTAGGTGGTGTGGGTAACAGAGTGTTTGATACTCAAGCGACGCTTAACTTTTTGATAAAAGCTAAAATTGCCGGCATAAATGCTCTGTTGATTAAAAAATAATCGCTTTAATTGAGGGATATTATCTTTTAAGACAATTGTGGGGTGTTCGTGGCGTATTGACGCGCGAATCTGGAGAACAAATACCTGCTCCGGTAGTGTCCGTTGTTTCAGGATGATGACAAGCGAGGACACGAACATTCCGACTGTGCGTGTCCCCTACCACTTGCCTTACTTCAGGTCCTCCCGGATGGCTTACGCCGACTTGCCCCTTTCGCTATGCTGGCAAACACTGCGTCCCGGTAGATCCACGCGTGAACCAGTGCGGCAGAAAGATGGACCAGCACCACGGCAAAAAGCAATTTTGCCAGAAGGCTATGGGCGTCGTGACACCAGGCAAAGAGTGCCGGACTGGTCGGGACAATTGCCGGCAGGTTGACGCCATCAAACATGACAATCGGCAGGCCCGCTGCCGACAGCTGCGCCCAGCCCAGCAGCGGCATTGCCAGCATTAACCCATACAGCATCCAGTGTGATGCCTTTGCGGCAAGCGCCTGCCAGACGGGCAAATCGGCAGGAAGTGGGGGCGTCCGGCTCAGAAGTCGGTTGACCAGACGAACCAGTGCCAGCAGTAAAATGGCGATACCCAGCGGCCGGTGCAGATCGATTAACCAAATCCGGTGATGTAACGACGTCATCATCGCGGCACCGATGAACAGCATGGACAGGATCATCACCGCCATCAGCCAGTGCAGGCTCCGCGCCAGGGTATTGAAATGCTGCGGCGCGTGCTCTCGCCTATCTTTATTTGAGCTCATTTTACCTCCTGCTTTTGCACGGCTTCGGTGGCTTTGCCGTAGCCAATTTCCCGCTCATGACGGCTGAAAGAGTGGGAGTAGGCAGCGGAGCGGGCGTTTAAGATGGGATCGTCAGACACCGCAACGCCTGCAGGAACAACAGAAGGGTCAAAGTTAACGTCGCGGCACGCGCCTGTGGATTGTGCTTCGACGCGCGTCACTTCCAGCGTACCGGCCACCCTCTTTTTGCGATCGTCCGGCCATGGCTGGGAAGGGTCATCCACCGGATCGCCCGGCTGTGCGAGCTGCAAAACGTAATCCCAGTAGAGTGGCTTCTGCGCCAGGCGCTGACGCAGGTTTTCGAACAGGAAGTTGTCATCGGCTTTCTGCCGTTGCTCATCGCTTATCGACAGGAAAGGCTCGTGCGGACGCATCATCCAGCGAACGGCTTGACGTTCCCCCTGCGCGTTCACAAGGTAAAAGGCGTTAATGCTGTAAAACGTCGCGCTCGCGAAGCTGCCGGGAGCGGGTTTTTGTGCCGCCCATTTAAGGTATTTCTCCGCCTCCGGGTACGCTTTTAAAAAGTCTTTGAGACGCTGCGGATCCGGTTTTCCGGTGTCTGCATCAACAGCAGTGGCTTTTCGCAAGGCCAGAAAACCTTCCGGGCTGTGCGTGGCGAAGAAAGGCTCGTTGTTCATCGCCATTCGCCATTGTTGCCTGTCATCTGTCTTTAGCAGTAGCGCCATGCTCAGGGTTTTGGTCGTACTATCCGGGGCATGCGGATCGCCAGTACCAATAGAGAATCGGCCCACCACGGGCACTTCCTGCTGCGAGAAGAGGCGGGAGGTTGAAAGGGAATCCGCCGAGCCGTTTGGCGTAAAGGTGCCGGCAAAGCAGATGCCTTTTCCATGCGCGTGACGAAAACCCGGCGGGAAGGGTTTCGGTGTTTCACCCACCAGTGCCTGGCTGACCGTGCGTGACCCAAGCCAGCCCGCCGTCCATGCAAAAGCAGATGCCAGCGTACCGGCGACAACGGCGATCGCTGCCAGCGCGCCCCAGGTTTTTTTGGACCTCAAATCCAGTTTCGACATAGACGTTTTTCCAGAACAAAATATCTTCACCTGTCATGCGCAACGTATTGCGCGTGGCAGGCGTTAATACAGTGGCGAATATGGCTCGAGTATAGGAACTAAGGGGCGTAAAGAAAGAATATCACGAAAAGTTTAAACCTTTCCGCTGTCAAAAAGTCCGGGTTACTCATCGTGTCGGAAGTTGTGACCGAGTCGGTGACCCAGCGAGAAATAGTGGCGAAATAGATAATAGAGGGGGTTCCATTTCTCCACGTTAAATTTCACCCCTCGCTGAGTACGAATTAATAAAGCCTCAGATATGTGGACGCAGGTTATCGTGGCATCAACGGACACCAGGTTCCCCTGCGAACCGGTCAGGGGCGATATCCCGCAAACCTGAGCCTCTATTTGTACAGGACACTCTTTAATTCTCCACGAGTTAATCGTCACCGCTTTTTCCTTATGGAAATTCCCGCAGCTAAATTTGTCCTGTTCAAAAACATATCCCCTCTTTTTCTTCCATTCCGGTGGCGATGCTTTTCCCGTTTTATTTGCGATAGCTTCAATATTCTGCCAGAGCCTGCTGTCCGGTATGTTCAGAACAATATCGGGGTTACCCGTGATATTTTCATAACATTTTCCGGAGGTGCCAAGCCCGAACACGATATTCCGGTCAAGGATCCACCATGATGAAACCGGGCTCAGGTTGGTTGAACCGTCAGGATTTTGGCTGGAGATAATGGCGACCGGTGTACCAAAATATAAAGAAGCAAAATCGACCTGCTGGGTTTTCATTTTATCATCCTCTGATTAAAGGAGACCCAGTCTACGTTGTGCAAACGTGCGTTACTTCGGTGAAGCGCGAAGTAAAACGCGCCTCACGGAATTTCCAGGAGCGCAATGTTAACCACTTCTTTCTGAGCAGGGGGAAGACATCACGTTCAGCCTTTAAGGAAATAAGAACGTGTGAAATTATGAGCCCATATATGCAGGTCTCCTGGTTTACTTGCCCTTATTTTTGTAAAGCATCGAGACGCAAGCGCCACAAATCATAGCGTTCTTCTCCCGGTTTAACGGTTCCCGCGAAGTGGTCATTGAGGCGACTCGAGGTAAATACCAGGTCTCCGTTCGGGCGGATTGCCGGCGTGTCTGGCCAGCGCGCCTCTTCGCTTGTCGCAATCAGCGACATGGAATGGGTTTCAGGATCGTATCTGACGATACCATTGCGTGTGACATCGGTAATGTAGAGGTTACCTTTTACATCTGTCACCATTCCGTCGGTGTTGCCCCCCACGCGACCCAGATCGCGGATCTGCCCGGCAATTTGCGCATTGGTTGACGCAGGCTGCCTCAGTATCGCGGTCGGTACCGCATAGGCGTGCGTGCCGGTTGTCACTGTCCAGTACAGCGTGCCCGCATCGGGTGAAAGCGCAATGCCATTGATACCAATCAGTAATGGTTTACCAGGCCAGACTTCAGTCCCGTGCGAGACGACGTTAACGCCTGGCTCAATCTGCAGCGCAGGGTGACGATCGAGCACGCGCCGGGCCGTACCGGTAGCGAAATCGACGATAATTAGTCCCACCTGGTTTTCAGGCGCACTCCGCGAGCCGCTGTCGGAGATATAGGCGACACGGCGGTTCTCATCGACCACCACATCATTAAGAAAGCTGGCCTTGCGGTCCGCTACGCCGTCCAGGGCGATACGTTTGATGGTGCGGCCAGAGTGGAGATCCAGTACGACCAGTTTCTGCGCCCCCGCGGGGGACTCTGTTTCGCCTGCAACAAACCCCATGTCCAGCGCCCATAGCCAGCCGTTTTTACGGTCAATATAAAAACCGAGCACGTTGCGCAGGCTCTGAGCGGGATCGGTGTTCACCGCATTCCCCTCGCGGGAGGGAAACGCCGTCAGGCGGGCAGGGCCAGACTGCGCCGTCGTATCCAGAATGCTTAACGTGGCGGGTGCTGTGGCGGAAATCAGCCGGGGCGTGCTGACAAAGGCCCGGTCCATTGCATCAAAGTGGATGCCCGCAATAGGGGCATTGACCGAACCGGAAAATGTCGCAGGAATCTTTCCGTCTTGAGCGGTATCCCAGCTCACACCGGCGTAGCTTCGCCAGCGCTCCAGAGGCGGGTGGTTCGCCGCGTTGACAAGACTTGGGAAAGCGAACAACGCCGCCATTGCGATGGCGGGCAGAATATGGGGACGGTTGAACATTGACAGGCTGCAGTGGAACGTTCAGGTGATGAATGCTGGCCACTTTACTCATCGCTCAACGGGAGATAAATTAGCCAAATTGAAAAACATTTGTTCCTGAGAGAGCAAAATGAGCCGGAAATTCGATTACCTCGGCGACGTTGAAGTCTTCATTGCTGTGGTTGAGCACGGCTCATTTACGGGCGCAGCGGTTGCCCTTTCAACCACCCCTTCGGTACTGAGCCGCGCGGTCACCCGTCTGGAAGCGCGTCTTGGACGGCAACTGTTACAGCGCACGACCCGCCGGGTGGGGCTGACTGAAGCCGGACGCGTCTATCTTGAGCAGGCGCGTTCTGCGTTCTCTCTGCTTGATGACGCCGAACGCGTTGGCCGGGGTCAGGAGGGCGATCTGACCGGTCGCGTGAGAATGAGTGTCCCGACCACCTATGCCCACTACCGCCTGCCGCCGCTGCTGGCGCACTATAATCAACGCTACCCACGCGTACAGGTGGAGCTGAACATTACTAATCGCAATGTTGACCTGATCGCAGAGGGGTTTGATCTGGCGATCCGTCTGGGACAGTTGCCTGACAGTGGACTTGTGGCGCGTAAGCTGGAAGACGCGGCATTGCTTCTGGTCGCCTCTCCGGACTACCTGCATCGGAGAGGAAAGCCTCAGACGCTGGAAGAGCTGCAGCGCCATCAGTGCCTGCCGTTCATCATGCCGCGCACCGGGCGTATCGCCCCCTGGGTATTTCATGACGAAGGGCGCGATATTGACTGGATGCCGGGTTCAACTATCGAAATATCAGACGATGTACTCGGCGTGGTTTCGCTGGCGGAGCAGGGGATGGGGATCTGCCAGAGCTATGAATTTATCGTTCGCGACAGAATAGAGCGCGGTCAGTTAGTTGAGGTGCTGCCGCACCTTCGGGGACGATCGCGACCTTTCTCCGTGCTGTTTGCCCCGCACCGACGCCAGTCAGCAGCCACCCGGGCAATGATTGGCCTTCTGACCCGACAAGAATGACAAGGACGAGTCCACCATGAAAAAAGCGCGTTTTTCCTTTTGGATCCCTCTCATCGCGGGCGGGATAGCACTGATATCGGCTTTTGTGGTCTGGTCAGTCAACATTTACCGCGTGACATACCTTTCGATCCGCGGGGAGCAGTACCTTGCCTGTGGGGCGTTGCTGCTGGCGCTGGTGCCGATGGTCTATTTCATCAGAAAGGGGAGACTGAAAGGTAAGCGCCTTGCTGACGCGGTAAAAATCTACCTCGGCTTCTTTATTTGCAGCCTGCCGGTTGCCATGTTCGCGGTCTTTACAACGGCCTGGCTGCTGGAGGGGGACTATTCGGCCTGGAGCAAACCTTACCGGTATGAGTCCAGTACCCGCCACAGCTGCTCGGGTGCGGAAGTCTACGAGCCGGAATTAAAGAAGGAGATCCGCATCTGTAACCCGCAGGGTAACGTTTATTCCGATACCACCCTGTATGTGGAAAAGCGTAGCAATGCCCTGGGGATTGTCGTGCTCTGGGCTATCACGCGCGCCTGAACCGGGGGAAAGTCAGGGCGCGAGAATCAGCCTCAGCCCGCCTCCAGCATCCCAAAACTCACAATCCGCGCCCGTCCCAGCTCTTTTGCCCGGTATAGCGCCACATCCGCGGCGCGCAGCAGATTGTCGGTCTGGGCATGTTGTGGGTAGCTGGCAATGCCAATCGACACGTCCACCGGCCCAATCTCGGTCAGCCCGTAGCGAAGCGACAGCTCATGCACGCCGGTGTAAATCTTCTGCGCGCAGGCGTACGCTTCTGCTTCATCGGCACCGGAAAGCAGCACCAGAAACTCCTCGCCCCCGTAGCGGAATGCCAGCCCGCTGTCATGTGCGGCGCGCTGAACAATTGACGCCACGCTTTTGATCACCAGATCGCCCGCTTCATGGCCGAAGCGATCGTTAATGCTCTTGAAGTGGTCGATATCAATCATCATGCAGCTTAACGGTACGCCAGTGCGTATCGCCTGTGCCGTTTGGGTTTGCAGGGTATCTTCCAGATGATGACGGTTACGCAGGCCGGTGAGCAGGTCAAACAACGCTTTTTCCAGCAACGCGTCGCGCAGACGCTGGTTGGCCAACGCCAGCCCGAGCGCCTCGGCCATCAGCTCCAGATACGCGCGGGAAGGGGCATTGTCCGCTGTAATATTCTGGAAGGAGAGCAGGCCAATGGCCTCGCCCTGAGCGATAAGCGGCACGCAAAGCGCGCTTTCCGCCTGGGATGCCGGAAGATGGTAGCAGGCAATATCCGGCTCGCCGTTCACCGGCGGGTGACTCTGCCCGCGACGCACGGCCCAGCACTCGTCCGGGTGGAACGTCGTCTCTTCACCCACCGGCGAAAGCCATTGCGCGACGCAGCGCATCTGCCACGGCTCGCGGTCAAGGACGTAGAGGCGGCCCGCGATCCCCGGCGCGATATTGGGGGCAAACAGCTCCGCCACGTTAATCACATCGTTAAAGTTCTCACACCCCTGCAGCCGCTGGGTCATGCGCGCCAGCAGCTCGCGGATGGCCCAGTCGGCATCACGCTCTTTTTCCAGACGCTGCCGCGCCAGGCCGTTTTCACGGAAGATGCTGATGGCCTGAGCCATATCGCCTATCTCATCAATCTGGTTGAAATTGGGCGTTTCAACCGCGTAATCCTGGGATGCCAGGCGGTGCACCACGTCGCTCAGGCGGACCACGGGGCGCAGCACGCGGCGTTTTAATATAAAGCCGAGCACAAACAGGAACAGCAGGGCGGTCATGCCGACCGTCAGCTCAGAGGCGGTACGCAGCGCTTTCGATTTTTTTGTCGCCTCCTGAACGGCGGCGATGACGCGCTTGTCGAGTATCTGGCGGAAGTGATCGAGCTGATTCTGCGCGCGCTCAAGCTCCTGCTCATAGGGCTGACCATAGAGCAAGGCTACGGCCTGGGCGTCTTCACCGCGTTCCAGGCTTTCGAGGGCGGTTTGCTGCTCGTCCTGCAGCTCATCGACGATCTTTATTCCTTCATGCAGCAGGGCCAGTTCTTCATCCGATGCGCCGTTATCCTGCAGCTTTTCCAGCCGAAGCTCGATGCGCTTCAGGCTGTTTTCTGCCTGGTTATATTCCTTGAGCACCTGAGGATCTTTTTTAATGGCGTACAGCCGCGCTAAATCAGACTGCGCCCAGATATCGGTTTCGATATCTTCCGTCAGCTGATCAAATTTCTGCCGTTGTTCAACGGCCTGACGCTCGAGGGTATCCGCACTGGACGCCATCAGCATGATGATGCCGGAGGCGATGGTCAGGCAGACCGTGGCCCCATAGGCCCAGTTTGTTATCGTCGCGATTCGCACCAGATGATCCTTTTACGACATGAGTAGGATGGCGTTCTTCAAATTATAGAAAACGTCTGATTTAAGGCGAAAAAAAAGGCGGCACGGCGCCGCCTGGTGTGGTCTTTATCGTCACGTCCTTACAAATCTGGAGGATTTTTTCCTTCTTCGATGAAATCCGCGTCCAGCTCTTCGGCGTTACCTTCGTGATCGCGTCCGGAGAAGAGGTTCCAGCAGGCGATAAACAGCGCGGCGATGAGCGGCCCAATCACAAAGCCGTTAATGCCGTACAGCTCCATGCCGCCGAGGGTGGAGATCAGAATCAGATAGTCCGGCATTTTGGTGTCTTTCCCCACCAGCAGCGGGCGCAGGATGTTATCCACCAGCCCGACGACGATCACGAAGAAGCCGACAATAAACAGCCCCTGCCAGATCTGGTGCGTGGCGAACAGGAAGATAGCGGCGGGCACCCAGACAATCGCCGAGCCGATGGCGGGCACCAGCGAGAGGAAGGCCATCAATGCGCCCCAGAGCACGCTGCCGTCGATACCGGCAATGGCAAAGGCAATCCCGCCGAGGATGCCCTGAACCACGGCCACCGCCGCCGTCCCTTTTACCGTGGCGCGTGACACGCCGACGAATTTGGCGAACAGATGCTGCTTGGCAAAATCGGACAGGGGCAGGGAGTCGAGGATCTGGCGTACCAGATACGGGCCGTCTTTCAGCAGGAAGAACAGCAGATACAGCATGATGCCGAAGCTAATCGCAAAGCCAAAGGTGCCTTTGCCGATCAGGAACGCGCTACCCGCCAGATACTGTCCGCCCTGCAGCGCGACGTCGGAGAGTTTTTTCTGGATCTGCGCCGCGTTGGTCAGGTTGTGATCCGCCAGGAAGCCGCTGGCCCAGTCAGGCAGGTGGTTGAAGATGCTCGCCACCACTTCCGGGAACTGGGTATTGTTCTCCTGCAGTTTGGTGTAAACCACGTTCAGCTCAATGGCGAGCGAGGAGAGGATCACCATCAGCGGAATAAAGACGATCAGGCAGATAATACCGATGGTCAACAGCGAGGCCAGCCCGTTGCGATCCCCCAGCGCGGCGCGAAGCTTGTTTTTTACCGGATTGAAGATAACGGTCAGAATGGCGGCCCACAGTATCGCGGAGAAGTAGGGCGACAGCACGTCGAAGAAGGCCCAGGTCACAAGGGCGAGAATGAAAATAAAGAAACCTTTAGTCAGTCCGTTAAAGCGCATCAGTCAGTCCTGGTTACTAAGAAACTGTGACGACTATAGAACCGATTGTGAGAATTACCAACCTTGCACCGGGTGGCGGCTGCGCCTTACCCGTCCTGCGGGCAGTGTTACGGTATGACTTCGCGCTTTACGGATACCACTTTCGACTGACCGAAGATCGCCTTTTCCCGCACCATGCTGTAAGTATCTGCTTGCGGAGGTGCTTATGGCCTGGCGTCCGATTCTCTATGTCATCCTCACAACCCACCCCAGACTCAGCGCGCGGCGCGCCCGTTTGCGTCTGGTCATCTAGCTTTTTATTAACAATCGCGGTATAACACACCTTCTTTGGATGTTTAGATGTCCATACGTATAGAAGGTAATATGCAAACACAACAAGAAAATGGGCAGCTTAAGCGCACCATGAAAACACGCCACCTGATCATGCTCTCGCTGGGTGGCGTGATTGGGACAGGGTTATTCTTCAATACCGGCTACATCATTTCCACGACCGGGGCGGCGGGCACGCTGCTGGCGTACCTCATAGGTGCGCTGGTGGTCTGGCTGGTGATGCAGTGTCTGGGCGAACTCTCCGTGGCGATGCCGGAAACCGGCGCGTTCCACGTCTATGCCGCGCGTTATCTTGGCCCGGCGACGGGCTACACCGTGGCGTGGCTCTACTGGCTCACCTGGACGGTGGCGCTCGGTTCGAGCTTTACCGCCGCGGGCTTCTGCATGCAGTACTGGTTCCCGCAGGTGCCCGTCTGGGCGTGGTGCGTGGTCTTCTGCGTGGTGATTTTTGGCCTGAACGTCATTTCCACGCGCTTCTTTGCGGAAGGTGAGTTCTGGTTCTCCCTGGTGAAGGTCATCACCATCATCGCCTTTATTATTCTTGGCGGCGCGGCGGTCTTTGGCTTTATCCCGATGCAGGACGGTTCCCCCGCGCCGGGCTTAAGCAACATCACCGCCGAGGGCTGGTTCCCGCACGGCGGCCTGCCGATCCTGATGACCATGGTGGCGGTGAACTTTGCCTTCTCCGGGACCGAACTCATCGGTATCGCCGCAGGGGAAACGGAAAACCCTCACAAGGTCATCCCGGTGGCGATCCGCACCACCATTGCGCGCCTGATCATCTTCTTTATCGGCACCGTGTTTGTGCTGGCGGCGCTGATCCCGATGCAGCAGGCGGGCGTGGAAAAGAGCCCGTTCGTGCTGGTGTTTGAAAAGGTCGGTATTCCTTACGCGGCGGATATTTTTAACTTCGTGATCCTGACGGCGATCCTTTCGGCGGCGAACTCCGGGCTGTACGCCTCCGGGCGCATGCTGTGGTCGCTCTCTAACGAGAAAACGCTCCCGCGCTGCTTTGCCCGCGTGAACAAAAACGGCGTGCCGCTGACGGCGCTCTCGGTTTCTATGCTCGGCGGCGTGCTGGCGCTCTTCTCAAGCGTCGTGGCACCGGACACGGTATTTGTCGCGCTCTCGGCGATTTCTGGCTTTGCGGTGGTAGCCGTCTGGATCAGCATCTGTGCGTCGCACTTCGTCTTCCGTCGTCGCCATCTGCAGTCCGGCCAGCCGCTCTCTGCGCTGCAGTACCGTGCGCCGTGGTATCCGCTGGTGCCGGTGCTCGGTTTTATCCTCTGCGTAGTGGCCTGCGTCGGCCTGTGGTTTGACCCAAGCCAGCGCATTGCCCTTTATTGCGGGATTCCGTTTGTCGCCCTGTGTTATGGTGCCTACTACCTGACCCGAAATATGACATCGCAGGAGCCTGAACATGTCGCAGAATAATCCGCTTACCGCCCTCCTTGAAAAGCAGCCGTTTGTGGTGCTGGATGGCGCGATGGCGACGGAGCTGGAAGCGCGCGGCTGTAACCTGGCAGACAGCCTCTGGTCTGCCAAAGTGCTGATGGAAAACCCGGAGCTTATCCGTGAAGTGCACCTTGATTACTACCGCGCGGGCGCGCAGGTGGCGATCACCGCCAGTTACCAGGCCACGCCTGCGGGCTTTGCGGCGCGCGGCCTGGACGAGGCGCAGTCCCGAACGCTAATTGGCAGAAGCGTGGAGCTGGCGCGAAAGGCGCGTGAAGCGTATCTGGCCGAAAACCCGCATGCGGGCACGCTGCTGGTGGCGGGCTCCGTTGGGCCGTATGGTGCCTATCTGGCGGATGGCTCAGAGTATCGCGGTGACTACGTGCGCAGCGCTGAGGAGTTTACTGCCTTCCACCGCCCGCGCGTGGAAGCGCTGCTGGATGCGGGCGCTGACCTGCTGGCCTGCGAAACGCTGCCGTCTTTTGCCGAGATTAAGGCGCTGGCGGCCCTTCTGGCCGGGTATCCCCGCGCCCGGGCGTGGTTCTCCTTTACCCTGCGGGACAGCGAGCACCTGAGCGACGGCACGCCGCTGCGTGACGTGGTCAGCGTGCTGGCCGACTCTCCGCATGTCGTCGCGCTGGGCATTAACTGCATCGCGCTGGAAAATACCACGGCGGCGCTGAAGCACCTGCAGAGCCTGACGTCGCTGCCGCTGGTGGTCTACCCGAACTCAGGCGAGCATTATGATGCGGTGACCAAAACCTGGCACCACCACGGCGAAGCGTGTGAGACGCTGGCGGGGTATCTGCCCCAGTGGCTGGACGCCGGAGCGAAGCTGATTGGTGGCTGCTGTCGCACCACGCCGAAGGATATTGCTGAGCTTAACGCGAAGCGCTGAGTTTTTTGCCGGGTGGCGGCTGCGCCTTACCCGGCCTACGGATCGCACAATGTGTAGGCCGGGTAAGCGCAGCGCCACCCGGCATAAAACAACCGCACAAAACCAACTATCCTTTCCCATTTTTTATCTAAAAACGAATCGTTATGAGCGATTCATTTTTATTCCTTTATCAAAATTCCCGCGTTGGAAATACTGCCCTCATAACAACAAGGGGAGCAGGCACTATGGCAATTTCATCGCGAATCACACTACTCGGCGCGCTGGCGCTGTGGGCATTTCAGGCGCAGGCGGTGGACGTCACCGTCGCGTATCAAACTTCTGCGGAACCGGCGAAAGTCGCGCAGGCGGATAACACCTTTGCCAAAGAGAGCGGCGCGAAGGTCGACTGGCGCAAGTTCGACAGCGGCGCGTCCGTGGTGCGTGCGTTAGCCTCCGGCGACGTGCAGATCGGCAATATCGGTTCCAGCCCGCTGGCGGTTGCGGCCAGCCAGCAGGTGCCGATTGAGGTGTTCCTGCTCGCCTCGCAGCTCGGTAACTCTGAAGCGCTGGTGGTGAAGAAAAACATCACCAAACCGGAAGACCTGATCGGCAAACGCATCGCCGTGCCGTTTATCTCCACCACCCACTACAGCCTGCTGGCGGCGCTCAAACACTGGGGCATCAAGCCGGGCCAGGTTCAAATCATCAACCTCCAGCCGCCGGCGATTATCGCGGCCTGGCAGCGCGGCGACATTGACGGGGCCTATGTGTGGGCGCCTGCGGTGAACGAGCTGGAAAAAGACGGCACCGTGCTGACCGACTCCGAAAAAGTGGGCCAGTGGGGCGCGCCGACCCTCGACGTGTGGGTCGTGCGCAAAGACTTCGCCGAGAAACATCCTGAGGTGGTGAAAGCCTTCGCGAAAAGCGCGATTGACGCCCAGCAGCCGTACATCAGTAACCCGGATGAATGGCTGAAGCAGCCCGCCAACCTGGAAAAACTCTCCCGCCTGAGCGGCGTGCCGGAAGCGGACGTGCCGGGGCTGGTGAAGGGCAATACCTATCTGACCCCCGCGCAGCAGGTGCAGCAGCTGACCGGGCCGGTTAACAAAGCGATTGTGGATACCGCCACCTTCCTGAAGGAGCAGGGCAAAGTGCCCGCAGTAGCGGCGGATTACAGCCAGTACGTGACCGATCGTTTTGTGAAATAAGGAGTTCGCCATGCTGAATATTACAAATCTGTCTGCCGATTACGGTGGTAAACCCGCCTTACAGGACATCAACCTGACGCTGGACAGCGGTGAGCTGCTGGTGGTGCTGGGCCCGTCCGGGTGCGGAAAAACCACGCTGCTGAATCTCATCGCCGGGTTTGTCCCTTATCAGCATGGCACCATTCAACTGGAAGGCAAAAAGGTGGAGGGCCCCGGCGCCGAGCGCGGCGTGGTCTTCCAGAATGAAGGCCTGCTCCCGTGGCGCAACGTGCAGGAAAACGTGGCGTTTGGGCTGCAGCTTGCGGGCATCCATCGTGAACAGCGGCTGGAAACCGCGCGGGCGATGCTGAAAAAAGTGGGGCTGGAAGGCGCGGAAAAACGCTATATCTGGCAGCTTTCCGGCGGCCAACGGCAGCGTGTCGGGATTGCCCGCGCGCTGGCCGCGAATCCGCAGCTGTTGCTGCTGGACGAGCCGTTCGGGGCGCTGGATGCCTTCACACGCGAGCAGATGCAAACCCTGCTGCTGCGCCTCTGGCATGAGACGGGCAAGCAGGTGCTGCTGATTACCCACGATATCGAAGAGGCGGTGTTTATGGCGACCGAGCTGGTGCTGCTCTCGCCCGGGCCGGGCCGCGTGCTGGAGCGTTTGCCGCTGGATTTTGCCCGCCGCTACGTCGCGGGAGAACCCGTGCGCAGCATCAAATCCGACCCGCTGTTTATCGAACAGCGTGAATACGTCTTAAGCCGCGTGTTTGAACAACGGGAGGCTTTCTCATGAGCATCGTATTCAGTGAAAAAACGCGCCGCACGCGTCTGGCGCTGCGCTGGCCTTTCTCACGTCAAATCACGTTGAGCGTCGGCACGCTACTGGTGCTGCTGGCGGTGTGGTGGGCAGTTGCTGCCCTGCAGTGGGTCAGCCCGCTGTTTCTGCCGCCGCCGGGACAGGTGCTGACCAAACTCATTACCATCGCCGGCCCGCAGGGCTTTATGGATGCCACGCTCTGGCAGCACTTAGGTGCCAGCCTGGCGCGTATTCTGGTGGCGCTGCTGGCGGCGGTGATTATCGGCATTCCCGTGGGGATTGCGATGGGGCTGAGCCCGACGGTGCGCGGCATCCTCGACCCGCTGATTGAGCTTTACCGCCCGGTCCCGCCGCTGGCCTATCTGCCGCTGATGGTGATCTGGTTCGGCATCGGTGAAACGTCAAAAATCCTGCTGATCTATCTGGCGATTTTCGCCCCGGTGGCCATGTCGGCGCTGGCGGGCGTGAAGAGCGCCCAGCAGGTGCGGATCCGCGCGGCGCAGTCGCTGGGGGCCAGCCGTACGCAGGTGCTGCTGTTCGTGATTTTACCGGGCGCACTGCCGGAGATTTTAACCGGGCTGCGCATCGGCCTCGGCGTGGGCTGGTCCACGCTGGTGGCGGCTGAGCTGATTGCCGCCACGCGAGGGTTAGGGTTTATGGTGCAGTCGGCGGGTGAGTTCCTGGCGACTGACGTGGTGCTGGCAGGGATTGCGGTCATTGCCGCGATCGCCTTCGGATTAGAACTGGGGCTGCGCGCGTTACAGCGCCGCCTGACGCCCTGGCATGGAGAAATACAATGAGTGAACGTCTGAGCATTACCCCGCTGGGGCCGTACATTGGCGCACAGGTGTCGGGCCTGGATGTGACCCGTCCGCTGAGCGATAACCAGTTCGAGCAGCTGTACCACGCGGTGCTGCGTCATCAGGTGGTGTTCCTGCGCGAACAGGCGATCACCCCGCAGCAGCAGCGCGCGCTGGCCCTGCGGTTTGGCGATCTGCATATCCACCCGGTCTATCCGCATGCGGAAGGGGTGGAGGAGATTATCGTCCTCGACACCCACAACGATAACCCGCCGGATAACGATAACTGGCACACCGATGTGACCTTTATCGAGACGCCGCCCGCCGGGGCGATTCTGGCGGCGAAGCTGCTGCCAGAAACCGGCGGCGATACCCTGTGGACCAGCGGCATTGCGGCGTATGAGGCGCTCTCCGCGCCGTTCCGGACGCTGCTGAGCGGGCTGCGGGCGGAGCACGACTTCAAAAAATCATTCCAGGAGTACAAGTACCGTAAAACGGAAGAGGAGCATCAGCGCTGGCAGGAGGCGGTGGCGAAACATCCTCCGCTGCTGCACCCGGTCGTGCGCACCCATCCGGTCACGGGCAAGCAGGCGCTGTTTGTGAACGAAGGTTTCACGACGCGCATTGTGGACGTGACGGAAAAAGAGAGTGAGGCGTTGTTAGGTTTCCTGTTCGCGCATATCACCAAACCGGAGTTCCAGGTGCGCTGGCGCTGGCAGGAGAACGATCTGGCGATCTGGGATAACCGCGTGACGCAGCATTATGCCAATGCGGACTATCTGCCGCAGCGCCGGATTATGCAGCGGGCGACGATTTTGGGCGATAAGCCGTTTTACCGCCCCTGATCCTGTAGTACCTGTAGGCCGGGTAAGCGCAGCGCCACCCGGCGAAAACGGTGCACAATTGCCGGGTGGCGGCTACGCCTTACCCGGCCTACAAAATACCGCACATTTAAAGGTGCGCCTCAATATACCGCTGATAGCGGTTCGCCTTCAGGTAACACAAATCCACCAGCACCAGGCCGTCAACGCAGTTGTTGAACGCCGGGTCGCTGCCAAAATCAATAAACTGCACGCCGCCGGGCTCGCACAGCTCGGAATATTGCTTGTAGAGCGGCGGAATGCCGCAGCCAAGATTGCCGAGCAGGGATTTCAGCTTCGTCAGATCGTCCACGTAATCCACGCCGCCAAACTGCGCCAGCACGTCCGGCAGGGACGCGGGATACGGCTGGCGCGAGGCGGCGAGCGGATGCGTCGCCGGGAACCACAGGCGGTAAAATGCCACCAGCAGATCCCGCGCGGCAGGCGGTAAGCCGCCGGAAATCGAGACCGGGCCAAACAGGTAGCGGTAGTGCGGATAACGCGCCAGATACGCCCCAATGCCGGACCATAAATAGTCCAGGCCGCGGCGCCCCCAGTAGCGCGGCTGAATAAAGCTGCGCCCCAGCTCAATGCCGTGTGCCAGCACGTCCTGCATTTTGTCGTCGTAGTGGAACAGGCTATAGCTGTACAACCCCTCAACGCCGCGCTTTTCGATCTGCATGGCCGTCGGCATAAAGCGATACGCGCCGACGATCTCCAGATCCTCCTCATCCCACAGGATCAGGTGCAGATAATCATCGTCGTAGCTGTCGGTGTCCCGGCGTTTGCCGCTCCCTTCCTCCACCGCGCGAAAGGCAATCTCGCGCAGGCGGCCCAGCTCCCGCAGCAGCGGGGCGTCTTCCTGACCGTTGCGCTGCCAAAGATAGATGGTTTTCCCGTCGCTGGTTTTGCCCAGAGATTCGGCCTGCGCCAGCGCGCGCTTCAAAGTGGCCCGGTCTTCCGGACGGGCAATCGCGCACTGGGTTTTAAAGACGCCGGGCACTCCCTTGCCAAGACGCATCACGTGCTGACGGCACTGCTCGGCCATCTCACGCGACGAAAGGGTGGCGCTGTGCCAGTGATGCCACGCAATCTGCTGGCCGATTTTAATCGGCAGCTGGCTGTGGCGGCGGCGGAACATCTGCTGCATCAGCAGCAGCATCGACAGCGTCGGGGAGACCAGCGTGCTGGCGTAAAAGAGCAGGCTGTTGTGCGCCTGAATATGCACCGGCAGCAGCGGGACGCGCAGCTTGCCGGCGAGTTTGATAAAGCCAGAGTGCCATTTCTTATCGCGAATGCCTTTGCGCGTGGGGCGGGAAACTTCGCCTGCCGGGAAGAAGATCAGTACGCCCGCGTTTTGCAGGTGCTGTTCCATCTGCACCAGCGACGACTTCGCCGTCCTGCCGCCCATATTGTCCACCGGAATAAACAGCGAGCTGAGGGGCTCAAGGTGGGTCAGCATCCGGTTGGTCACGACTTTAACGTCGCGCCGCACGCGGGAGACGGCGTACAGCAACGCCAGACCGTCCAGTGTACCCGTCGGGTGGTTGGCAATGATGACCAGCGGGCCATGTTCGGGGATTTGTTCGAGATCGCGGGCGGAAACGGTGCAGAGAATATCCAGGTGTTCCAGAACCTGCTCCACCATATCCAGTCCTTTCAGGTGGCGGTGGGCGGCGGCAAACTGCTGAAACTCGTCTTCGTAGAACAGTCTTTTTAACAGACTTTTTTGCCAGGGTGCGGGCCTCGCCTGAGGCCAAAGATCGTCGAGAACGCTATCGAGGCTAAACATGGTCACTCCTCCTGCCGTCTTGCGAAGACAGTAGAAGGCGCAGATGTCGGTTGTATTGCAGTTGGGTGAAGATTTGAGCAGAGAGCAGGCCGGGTAAGGCGAAGCCACCACCCGGCGCTAAAGCGGATTAACGCAGAATTTTCTTCTCGGCCAGATCCAGGGCGAAGTAGCTGAAGATCAGATCCGCGCCGGCGCGTTTGATCGCGCCCAGGCTTTCAAGGATCACTTTCTCTTCGTCGATCGCCCCTGCCAGCGCGGCGAACTTGATCATTGCGTACTCGCCGCTCACCTGGTAAGCGCCCAGCGGCAGCTCGGTGCGTTCGCGGATGTCGCGCAGGATATCAAGGTATGCGCCAGCCGGTTTTACCATCAGGCAGTCTGCGCCCTGGGCTTCATCGAGCAGGGATTCACGAATCGCTTCGCGGCGGTTCAGCGGGTTCATCTGATAGGTTTTACGATCGCCCTTCAGCGCCGTGCCGGCTGCTTCACGGAACGGGCCGTAGAAGGAGGAGGCAAATTTGGTGGAGTAGGACATGATGGCGGTGTCGGTGAAACCGGCCGCGTCCAGCGCCTGACGAATCGCCTGAACCTGTCCGTCCATCGCCGCAGACGGTGCGATGAAGTCCGCACCCGCAGCGGCCGCGACGACCGCCTGCTTGCCGAGGTTCAGCAGGGTGGCATCGTTATCCACGCCGTGATCGCACAGCACGCCGCAGTGGCCGTGAGAGGTATATTCACAGAAACAGGTGTCGGACATCACCACCATTTCCGGCACCGTCTCTTTGCAGATGCGGGACATGCGGGCGACGAGGCCATCTTCCTTCCACGCGTCGCTGCCGGTGGCGTCGGTATGATGGGAGATGCCGAAGGTCATCACCGAGCGGATCCCCGCGTTGGCGATACGTTCGATCTCACGCGCCAGATATTTCTCCGGAATGCGCATGACGCCCGGCATGGCCTCGATGGCTTTGTAGTCATCGATCTCTTCTTCAACAAAAATCGGCAACACCAGATCGTTTAAGGTCAGGGTTGTCTCTTCAAACATAGCGCGCAGTGCAGGTGACTTACGCAGACGGCGGGGACGTGCAATTAAATCGGTCATGGTATGCCTGATGTTTGTGGAACAAAGAGGGCTAGTGTACCTCAAAGTGGCGACGGGTGTTTTACTAAAGTGGGCATTTTGCTTTTGCGAAATGCGGCAGATGAGTTTGCTTGTTACCAATAATATATAATGCAGGACAGTATAACGCTGAGAGAAGAATGAAATATTTGTGTTATTTCTATATGGAAATGAATGTATCATTAAAAATGATTTATTATTTTTTATGATATTTCCCTGATTGCTTTGCCCCGTGCATTAACATTTTGTTTTTATAATATTTATTTTATGACGCCCTGTGCGTTGTGGTCTGAATCTGTTTTTTGTCTGAATGCGGACTTAATGGAAACATTCATTGAACCTTTTCGAAATGAAACTGCATAATTCCCTCCGCAATTAAATATTGCAAATTCATTGATGGACAAACTTGCTTACGTCCCTGAGGAGGGATGACCCAATGCAAACATGGAAAAAGAAACTCGTTGTATCTCAACTTGCATTAGCCTGCACCCTGGCTATCGCTTCTCAGGCCAATGCGAAGGATATTTCCGGTACGACATACAATACCTTCGGATACGATAATACAGCGACCACTCCCTGGTATTATGGCTATGCCGACTGGGATTTCTCAGATGCCATCCACGATGGTGATATTTACCCGGTGATTAATAAAACCACCGTGAATGGTGTTATTTCAACGTACTATCTCGATGATGGCATCAATGGTCGGGCGAATGCGTTGAGTATTTCCAACAGCACCATTAATGGCATGATTACCTCTCAGTGTATGACCGCCACCTGTGCTGATGGTCTGGATGCCGACGGCACCCAACATGCTCAATACGACCGTTTTAGCCTGACCGTTGATAATTCCACCATTAACGATACGTATGAACATTATGCGTATGATGTTGTGAATGGGGAAAATACGGAAAGACACTATCTGGATACCTATGATATGGGTAATGCGATTACCCTGGATGTGGAATCAGATATTGTTATCCAGAATAATTCTCACGTCGCGGGGATTACCCTGACGCAGGGGTATCAGGAACGGGATAATACCCCGTACGACGGCGTTGAAGGCGTAGCCAACAGCAGCAAGGTCTTTACCGACACGCTACTGGTAAAAGATTCGGTACTGACTTCCGGTGCGTACCGCGATTTAGGTACCAGCGGATTCTACGGTCAGACCGCGAAGCCGAGCGACTATAGTGAAACCGACGCGACAGGGGCAGATGATGCCGCGCTGATTGTTACCGCCAGCGCGTCTGATAACGCGATGCAGACCGCTGCCACGTTCGATCACTCCACCGTTACGGGCGACATCCTGTTCTCCAGCACCTTCGACAACAACTTCTACCCGAACGGCGATCCGGCAACCGATACCACCGAAGACGGCGTCTATAACCCTACCACCAACGGCTGGGACGGCACCGATAAGCTGGATGTGACGCTTACCAACGGCAGCAAATGGGTCGGTGCTGCGCAGTCCAGCGTTGAGGCTATCGGCACGACGCAGATGTATGGCCAGGGCTACAGCAACGTAGACTGGCGCACGCTGTCCCCGAACAGCATTTGGCCGGATTCCACCTATGACAGCAACGCACATGTTGCGGGTGAAGCGGTGTATCAGAGCGGTCTGTTTAACATTGCGCTGGATAACGGCTCCGAGTGGGATACCCGCAAGATGTCAAACATTGACACGCTGACGGTAAACAACCAGTCTCAGGTCAATGTTGAAAACTCAGGCCTGCTGGCGGATACCATCACTCTGACCAATACTTCCTCATTGAACATCGGCGACAACGGCGGCGTGGCCACCGACCATCTGTATCTGGACAGCGATAGCCGTGCGGCACTGACGGAAGAAACGGCCGAGCTGTATGCCAACACCATCACCGTGGATAACGGTGCAGAGCTGGCGCTGGGTCTGGGCCAGGTTGATACGCACACTATGGTTCTGACCGATGGCGGCGTGCTGAATGTTGCCAGCCGCGATTACGTGCTGAACAGCGATCTGAACAACGCACGCTATATCACTAACGACAAGCGCAGCGCCGATTATGACTACGGCGTAGTGGCCATTCACTCTGACGGCCATCTGGCGGTGAACGGTGACGTCGCAGGCAACTATAAAGTCCGTATCGACGACGCGACCGGAGCAGGTTCCGTCGCTGATTACAAAAATAAAGAGATTGTCCGTGTCTATGACAATAACGCGGATACGGCGGCCAGCTTTACTGCCGCAAACAAAGCCGATTTAGGTGCTTATACCTACCAGGCGCAGCAGCAGGGTGACACCGTCGTTCTGCAGCAGAAAGAACTGACCGACTATGCCAATATGGCGCTGAGCATCCCTTCTGCTAATACCAATATCTGGAATCTGCAGCAGGATACCCTAGGTGCGCGTCTGACCAACAGCCGTCACGGCCTGGCGGATAACGGCGGGGCGTGGGTGAGCTACTTCGGCGGCAACTTCGACGGTGACAACGGCGTTATCAGCTACGATCAGGACGTGAGCGGTATTATGGTGGGTCTGGATACCCAGATTGACGGTAATAACGCGAAGTGGATCGTCGGTGGTGCGGCAGGTTTCGCGAAGGGCGATATCAGCGATCGTACCGGTCAGGTCGATCAGGATAGCCAGACGGCGATGATCTACGCGTCAGCGAAGTTCATGAACGATCTTTTCCTCGACAGCTCCCTGAGCTACACCCGCTTCAACAACGATCTCTCCGCTAACATGAGCAACGGTCAGTATGTTGACGGCAATACCACCAGTGACGCTGTTGGCTTTGGTCTGAAGCTGGGTTATGACTGGAAACCAAACCTCTCTGGCTACGTAACGCCATACGCAGCCGTATCGGGTCTGTTCCAGTCAGGCGATGATTATCGCCTCAGCAATGACATGCGCATGGATGGACAATCATACGATAGCCTGCGTTATGAACTCGGTGTTGATACGGGTTACACCTTCAACTATGGCGGCGATCAGGCTCTGACCCCTTACTTCAAACTGGCCTGGGTTTATGACGACGCCGATAACAATGCCGATATTAACGGTGACAGCATTGATAACGGCGTGAAAGGTTCGGCTGTTCGTGTTGGGCTGGGCACCCAGTTCAGCTTCACGAAGAACTTCAGCGCTTACACGGATGCCACATATCTTGGCGGCGGCGACGTTGACCAGAACTGGGGCGCAAACCTGGGTGTGAAATATACCTGGTAATGAATAAAGCGGGGGAGGGGTTATCTCCTCCGCTTTTTAGCGAAGCAATAAAAATAATATTGAACCGACAAATACGGATGACTTGAGGTCTGCATGAACGTTAATGCGAAACCACTTTCTGAATTACGCCGGCTCGAACAGGGGTTAATAGCAGCCAGTACCCCTTTTACATGTGCACCCCAACAATTAATTACGTCGGGCGAATCGAATGAGCCTCGCACGATCGTATTACAAACCGGCGTTATTGAGATCTATCGCCCTTCTGATGAACTTCTGGTGGGGATTGCGACCGCCCCCTTTATTTTTGGTCTGGCTACGGTGATGATTAATCATTCACAGGAATACAGAGTGATTGCCAAAACGGCCTGTACCGGTTTTTATTTATCCACAGAAACTACCCGACAACAAATCCAGCAATTTTCACTGTGGAAAGAGGCCTTCAGCTGGTTATCCTGGATAAATTACATTCTTGAGAAGCGCGATAAGCAGCTGGTTGGCAATAACTCCTATCACCAGATCCGCGCGATGCTGCTTAATATGGCCGAGTGGGATGAAACGCTGCGTTCAAAAATCGGTGTGATGAATCATATTCAGCAAAGCACACGCATTTCACGTTCTGTTGTTGCCGAGGTTCTGGCCGCTCTGCGACAGGGAAATTATATCAATATGAGCCGGGGCAAGCTGGTCAGCATCAACCGCTTGCCCACGGAATATTAATCTCAGTTGGATGCGGTAAGCACCTGGGCTTTATTGGCACTCAATTCCGCCACCAGGTTATTAACACCGTCACTCATATTGACGAAACGCGTATGCGGGGAGCGAGTGACCACCACAAACGCGCCCACGTTCGACTGCGGAATCATAGCCATATAGGTGATGAATCCGCCGCCGCCGCCGGTTTTCTGAATAATCCCCGGCCGGCCATTTTTCGGTGCCATATAGACCCAGCCCATGCCGAGCGCATCGGCTTTACCCGGCACGTCCATCCCGATGACCCGATGCAGCTGAGTACGCTGATAAATCAGGGTCTGCATACGGTCGGCCTGGCTGCTGCGAGAGTAGAAATCCGAAGAAAGAAACTGCTGCATCCAGCGCATCATGTCGCCAGGCGTGGAGTAAACCCCGCCGCTGCCCACGGCCGCCAGCGTGTTATTACAGGGGCTGGCGCCTTTCTCCGCCACCATCAGGCGACGGCACTGGTCTGGGGACGGGGTAAACGTGGTGTCTTTCATGCCCAGCGGACGGGTGATCTGCTCTTCAAACAGCTGGGTGTAGGGTTTGCCAGCCGCCGTTGAGAGGGCATCCGCCAGCAGGTCAAACGCCAGGTTTGAATATGAGGCCTGAGAGCCCGGCGCCGCCTTCAGCGTGGCGGTACTCAGGTAGCTCCAGCGCTGGTCGCGCGTTGGCCAGACGAATACGTCACGATGCGCCGCGCCGCCTGGCTGTTCACGCGGCAGGGCGCTGGTGTGGGTAGCAAGGTTCACGAGCCGGATCGGCGTCCCCTGATACGTGGGGACCCGGGCGCCTGGCGGCGCGTATTTGCTGAGCGGATCGTCGAGCTTCACCACGCCCTGGTCGAGCAGTTTCACCAGCATTTCGCTGGTCATCAGCTTGGTTAAGGATGCGATGCGGATAACGGAATCCAGCTGCGGGTGAACGTTATTGCCCGGGCGCGTTTCGCCAAAGCTGCGAAATACACGCTGGTTTCCGTCGATAACGACCATCGCCATACCGGTCGCGCCGCTGCCGTAATAGATAAGGTTCGCGTAGCGATCGGCAATATCTGAAGCTAAAACGGGAGCCGTCAGCGGTTGGGCTGCCTGGGCGGTAGAAAAGCTCACCGCACACAGCGCGGCAAAAGAGAGCAGACAACGTTTCAACGAAAAGCATCCATGAAGTGAATGAGGAAAGTAATGGGTATTTATACTACTAATCGGTACCGTGCAATGCCCCGAATTGCATAACGATAGCGAGAAAAACGTAACCATGGGTAAATATGAACAATTTACTTGCGAGCCATCTCCCATTTTGTGACATCGGGCTTATGATAGGCACCAGTGTCACTCAATCTTACGGAGAACGGTATGTCTGAGAAGCGTGTGGTTATGGTTGTCGATATGCAAAACGGGGTGTTTGAAACCCCTCGTCATCAGCGCGAAAAGTGTGTGTCTCTGATCAACCAGCTTACGCAGGCAGCCGATACGGTGATTTTTATACAGCATACCGAGGCCGGGGGGCTGGAAGAGGGAAGCGAAGGGGTTGCGCTACTGCCTGAACTCCATCAGCCTGCTGGTGCGCTTTACGTGACCAAAACGGCCTGCGATGCCTTCTACAACACCGGGCTTGAGGCGCTGCTGCGGGAGCAGGGCATTCGCGAGTTTGTCATCTGCGGCTGCGCCACCGATTACTGCGTCGATGCGACGATCAAGAACGGCGTTAGCCGGGGTTATCACATCACCGTTGCCGAAGATGCCCATACCACCGCCAACCGTCCGGCGGCTGACGCACAGATCCTGATTAACCATCACAACGACGTCTGGCGTAACTTCATTGCGCCAGCGAATCCTCTCGCGGTGAAACGCACCGAAACAATTCTCGAAAACTGGAAAGCGAACTAATAATCAACCCGTGGGTCTGACCTTTTTGCCCGGGCCGGGAGTCTGGTGCGGGCAGGTTTATCGTGTGGTGACGTGTTGTACACAGCAACAGCCATAACAACAAGAAGGAAGCATTATGTTTAAGTCTTTTTTCCCAAAGCCGGGGCCTTTTTTCCTGTCGGCATTTATTTGGGCACTGATCGCTGTCATTTTCTGGCAGGCGGGCGGCGGCGCATGGCTGACGCGCATCACGGGGGCGACAGGCGAGGTGCCGATTAGCGCGGCGCGCTTCTGGTCGCTGAGCTACCTGCTGTTTTACGCCTACTACATGGTGTGCGTAGGGCTGTTTGCCCTGTTCTGGTTTGTCTATTCACCCCACCGCTGGCAGTACTGGTCGATCCTTGGCACATCGCTGATTATCTTTGTGACCTGGTTCCTGGTGGAAGTGGGCGTAGCGGTTAACGCCTGGTATGCGCCGTTCTACGATCTGATCCAGACCGCGCTGAGCTCGCCACACAAGGTGACCATCAATCAGTTCTACCATGAGGTCGGCGTCTTCCTCGGCATCGCCCTGATTGCGGTGATCATCGGCGTGATGAACAACTTCTTCGTTAGCCACTACGTTTTCCGCTGGCGTACCGCGATGAACGAACATTATATGGCGCACTGGCAGCACCTGCGTCATATCGAAGGTGCCGCACAGCGTGTGCAGGAAGACACCATGCGTTTTGCCTCCACGCTTGAAGACATGGGCGTCAGCTTTATCAACGCCATCATGACGCTGATTGCCTTCCTGCCGGTGCTGGTGACGCTCTCGGCGCACGTGCCGGATCTGCCGATTGTCGGCCACATTCCGTATGGTCTGGTGATTGCCGCGATTGTCTGGTCGCTGATGGGCACGGGCCTGCTGGCGGTAGTTGGGATTAAACTGCCGGGTCTGGAGTTTAAAAATCAACGCGTCGAAGCCGCATACCGTAAAGAGCTGGTGTACGGTGAAGACGATGCCAACCGCGCCTCGCCGCCGACCGTCCGCGAGCTGTTTGGCGCCGTGCGTCGTAACTATTTCCGTCTCTACTTCCACTATATGTATTTCAACATTGCGCGTATTTTGTATCTGCAGGTGGATAACGTTTTCGGTTTGTTCCTGCTGTTTCCGTCCATTGTTGCGGGTACGATTACGCTCGGTCTGATGACGCAGATCACCAACGTTTTCGGTCAGGTTCGTGGGTCGTTCCAGTACCTGATCAGCTCCTGGACCACGCTGGTGGAACTGATGTCCATCTACAAACGTCTGCGCAGCTTTGAACGCGAGCTGGACGATCGTGACCTGCAGGAAGTCACCAACACATTGAGCTAATACAGGACGTTGCTATGCCTTTTGCCGTACCGCGCGCGTTACCATTGACCATACTGGCCGCTTTTGTGCTGGCAGGCTGTGCCGAAAAGGGGGCCGCTCCGCTCAAAAAGGGCGAGAAGCCCGTTGATGTGGCGAGCGTTGTGCGGCAGAAAATGCCCGCCAGCGTGAAAGATCGCAATGCGTGGGCAGACGCGCTGGCAAAAACCTTTGAGAGCCAAAAGATTGCGCCGACCGAGGAGAACATCTGTTCGGTGCTGGCGGTGGCACAGCAGGAGTCGATGTACCAGTCAGACCCGGCTGTGCCGGGGCTGAATAAAATCGCCTGGAAAGAGATCGACCGCCGCGCGGAGTCCATGCATATCCCGGTGTTCCTCGTGCATACCGCGCTTAAAATCACCTCGCCGAACGGCAAAAGCTACAGCGAACGGCTGGATACGGTGAAAACCGAAAAACAGCTTATCGCTATTTTCGATGATTTCATCAACATGGTGCCGATGGGGCAGAAGCTGTTTGGCTCACTGAACCCGGTCCACACCGGTGGCCCAATGCAGGTAAGCATCGCGTTCGCGGAGAAACACACCGACGGCTATCCGTGGAAAATCGACGGTACGGTGCGCCAGGAGGTCTTCTCCCTGCGCGGCGGACTGTGGTTCGGCACGTATCATCTGCTGAACTACCCGGCAAACTACGATGAGCCGCTGTACCGCTTTGCCGACTTTAACGCCGGCTGGTATGCCAGCCGTAATGCGGCATTCCAAAGTGCGGTCAGCCGCGCAAGCGGCGTTAAGCTGGCGCTGGACGGCGATCTTATCGCCTACGGCAGCAGCGAGGCGGGAAGTACCGAGCGGGCGATCCGGAAATTATCGACAACGCTTGATATGAGCAACAGCGACATTCGCCGTCAGCTTGAGAAAGGCGACAGCCTGGCCTTTGAGAAAACGGATCTCTACAAGAAAGTGTTTGCGCTTGCCGATAAGAAAAGCGGGAAAACGTTACCGAGGGCTATCCTGCCGGGGATCCAGCTGGAAAGCCCGAAGATCACGCGTAACCTGACCACCGCGTGGTTCGCGAAACGCGTGGACGATCGCCGGGCTCGCTGTATGGGGCTTTAACGGCGGCGGCGAAAGCGCAGCACTAATGCCACAACGCCCAGAATCATACATCCCGCGAGGAAGGGAATCAGGCCGAACAGGGTGCTGACGCCAAAGCCAATCTCAACTCGCGGGCGTCCGTTATCCTGTACCTGCATGAGATGTTCATAAACGCCAGGCGCATGGACCAGCATATTGAGCAGCTGCGAGCCAGCCCAGAAGCAGAACAGAACAAACAGGGCATACGCGATATTACCCGCCGTGGAGGTTTTTGGTTTTCCGCCAAAAATCGGTTTCGACAATGTAAAGTCAGCCATGATGACCTCCGGATAAATCGCTCTGTTAATACGCTTCGTACAGGGTGAGTTTGACAGGTCATCGCATTTGTCAATATCAGAATCGTGGTAATTTACGCGCCGGAATCCTCCTGGATTGTTGATTTCTGCAGCACGTCACAATTTATTAACTTAAGTGAAATTGCGTCGCGTTTCAGAATTTCCGTATCTGCCACAGACCTGGCCGTAAAACTGTGAGAGGATGTCTTTTTTTCCTGCCGGAGTTGTTATGAAGCTCACGTCCAAACTACGCCGTGACTGGCACTACTACGCCTTCGCTATCGGGCTGATCTTTATTCTTAACGGTGTCGTGGGCCTGCTGGGGTTTGAGGCAAAAGGCTGGCAAACCTATGCCGTTGGGCTGGTGACCTGGGTTATCAGTTTCTGGCTGGCGGGGTTGATTATCCGCCGCCGTCCTGAAGAGACGACAGCGGATGAGGCAGCGTCGGCGAAGCGCGCCGATTAACCGTTTACGGAACTTTTAAGCGCGCTGTCGGCAGCGTGACGCTCCAGCGCCAGTTCGATCAGGCGGGTGATCAGTTCCGGGTAGCTGAGGCCGCTCGCCTGCCACAGCTTCGGATACATGCTGATGTTAGTGAACCCCGGCAGCGTGTTGATTTCATTGATCACCACCTCGTTTTCCGCCGTCAGGAACACATCCACGCGCGCCATGCCGCAGCAGCCGAGCGTCTGATAAGCGCGAATGGCGATCGCCCGGATCTTATCATTAACCGCCGGATCGAGATCCGCAGGCACGACAACCTGCGCGCCTTTATCATCAATGTATTTGGTGTCGTACGAGTAGAAGTCGCTGTTTAAGACCACTTCGCCGCAGGTGCTCGCCTGTGGAAAATCGTTGCCCAGCACGGCGCACTCAATTTCACGGCCTTTGATGCCCTGCTCAACCACCACTTTATGGTCGAACTCAAACGCCAGGCGGACGGCCTGGGTGAACTCTGCTTCGCTTGTCACTTTGCTGACGCCCACGGAGGAGCCCTGGTTCGCCGGCTTCACAAACAGCGGCAGACCCAGCTCAGCGCTAATCTGCGCGAAGCTGTGCTTGTCGCGGTTGGCGCGGGTGAGCGTGACGAACGGCGCGATATTCAGCCCGGCGTCGCGCAGCAGGCGTTTGGTGACGTCTTTGTCCATGCACGCGGCGGAGCCGAGTACGTCCGAGCCGACGAACGGCAGGTTGGCCATGCGCAGCATCCCCTGCAGGGAACCATCTTCCCCCAGCGTGCCGTGCACGATAGGGAAGACCACGTCGATCTGGGCGAGAGCCTGTGCATTGCCTGCATCGATAAGCTGCCCCTTCGCGACGCCGGGTACGGTGGCGACGCTAATTTCTGAAGGATTCAGGGCGATATGGGCCGGATCGTGAGCATTCAGCAGATACTGGCTGGCATCGTTAACGTGCCACTGGCCCTGTTTATCAATGCCCAGCAGCACCACGTCGAAACGGCTTTTATCGATCGCATCAACGATATTTTTAGCCGATTGCAATGACACTTCGTGTTCCGCTGATTTTCCCCCAAAGACAATACCTACGCGCTGCTTAGCCATCTCACTCTCTTCCAGTCTGACGAAAAGCCAATAACATACCACGATGCCCGGCGGGTTTCGCGACCTTCTGCCATAATGTTTGGGGGAATGTTCAGGGGGGGCGAGTGAAAGGAAAAACGCTGCTGACCGTTTTGATTCTTATCGCCGTCGCAACGGTGGGTTACCGCTGGTTGCCGCCTTACTACAACCCTTTCATACCGCTGGAGCTTGACGATCCGCCAGGCGGAATCACCCAGTATAAGCTTCGGCGCTTAACGCCCGAGGCCTGCGCAAGCCTGCTTGCGCAGGCTAATCAACGCGATCTCATCCGCACCCAGCCGGTCGCTGACAGCGCCGGGGAATGCCCGCTGAGCAACGTCGTGCGCGTGCGCAGCTTCGGCCCGGTCGGCCTCAACAGCAGTTTTCTTGCCAGCTGTCCGCTGGCGCTCAGTTCAGCCCTCTTTATCAGCCAGCAGGCCCGGCCGCTGACAAAACGCTATACGGGCAGCGACCTCGCGCGTATCGATCACCTCGGCAGCTTTGCCTGCCGCAATATTTACCACCGCCCTGACGCGCGCCGCAGCGAGCATGCCACGGCGGAGGCGCTGGATATTGCCGCTTTTCGTCTGGCGAACGGCGAACGCGTCACGGTGCTGAACGGCTGGAAGGCGGCCACGACGCAGCCCTGGCTGAAGGCGATGCTGGCGGCAAGCTGCGGGTACTACGGGAACGGTCTGGGGCCAGAGTACAACGCGGCGCATGCCAACCATTTTCATCTCGGAATGCGCGGTTTTGGCCTGTGCCGGTGAAGCATAATATTCCGCCAGAAAATGGATGAATTGTGACTTATTTCACAAATATGATGACTGGGAAGATAAAACACCAAAGTCGGTCAGGCCGCATCTCTGGTGCGACGTTAACACGCGTAACTTGCTAATCTGACGGCGAATTCGCCTAAAAATGAAGACTATTCTGTATGGAATCCTGGAAAGTTAATCTCATCTCGGTCTGGTTCGGTTGCTTCTTCACCGGGCTGGCCATCAGCCAGATTTTGCCGTTCCTGCCGCTGTACGTCTCGCAGCTGGGGGTCACCTCGCACGAAGCGCTCTCCATGTGGTCCGGCCTGACGTTCAGCGTCACCTTTCTGGTTTCCGCGATTGTGTCACCCATGTGGGGCAGCCTGGCCGATCGAAAAGGCCGTAAACTGATGCTGCTGCGCGCCTCGCTCGGGATGGCGATAGCCATTCTTCTGCAGGCCTTCGCCACCAACGTCTGGCAGCTGTTCTTCCTGCGGGCGGTGATGGGGCTGACGTCCGGGTATATTCCAAACGCCATGGCGCTGGTCGCCTCTCAGGTGCCGCGCGAGCGGAGCGGCTGGGCGCTGAGCACGCTCTCCACGGCGCAGATCAGCGGCGTCATCGGTGGCCCGCTGCTGGGGGGCTTTCTGGCGGACCACGTCGGACTGCGCGCGGTATTTATCATCACTGCGGTTCTGCTGGTGGTCAGTTTTCTGGTCACGCTCTTTCTGATTAAAGAGGGAGGCCGCCCGGTTATCAGTAAATCTGAACGCCTGAGCGGCAAGGCCGTTTTCGCCTCGCTGCCTTATCCGGGGCTGATGATCAGCCTGTTTGTCACCACCATGGTGATCCAGCTCTGTAACGGTTCGGTGGGGCCGATACTGGCGCTGTTTATCAAGTCAATGGAGCCGGAGAGCACGAACATCGCTTTTTTAAGCGGCATGATTGCCGCCGTGCCGGGCGTATCCGCCCTGATTTCCGCGCCGCGTCTCGGAAAACTGGGTGACAGGATCGGTACGGCGCGCATCCTGATGGCGACGCTGATCTTTGCGGTGGTGCTCTTCTTTGCGATGTCGTTCGTCACCTCTCCGCTTCAGCTTGGCGTACTGCGATTTCTGCTCGGGTTTGCCGATGGCGCCATGTTGCCTGCGGTACAGACCCTGCTGGTCAAATATTCCAGCGACCAGGTGACGGGGCGTATTTTTGGATATAACCAGTCATTTATGTATCTGGGCAATGTTGCCGGTCCGCTTATTGGCGCCTCCGTTTCCGCGATGGCCGGTTTTCGTTGGGTTTTTGCGGCGACGGCGATTGTCGTTTTAATCAATATTATCCAGCTGGCTATTGCGCTGCGACGCCGCAGACAAATGGCGGAGGCGAAATCGGCGAGATAACGCTTTAGCAGATGTATTATATATTCTTATGGTAGCCGCATTTTTATATAACAAAATGCGGCGTTTTTTATAGAAAAACGTTTCGCTCACGGCGAGGTCTCTTTATTTCCGTTTCTGTATCACTTTTGCATACCATAATTAATTTCTTCTCTTTGCATTATGGATTCAGAGTGATAACGTCAGATAAAACTGAAAAGGAACTGGCACGATGAAAAACCTCATTGCTGAATTGCTGGTCAAGCTGGCACAAAAGGAAGAAGAGTCAAAAGAGCTGGTGGCCCAGGTCGAAGCGCTTGAAATTGTGGTCACCGCGCTGCTGCGACAAATGGCGAAAACCGATCAGCAGGCGTTGATTGAGAGCGTGGAAGGCGCGCTGGAGAGCGTCAGGCCTGAATCGCAGGTACCGGTTGAAGATGCTGAGATGCTCCACCAGTACGTAAAGAAGCTGTTAAGGCATCCGCGCAGCTAAACCGTCACAGGACGTAACGACGTGTCATAGAATTGTCATGCAGGATGCCTATAGTCGCTCTGTTTTTATTTTTATGTATTTTTACATGGAGAAAATAAATTGAAACAGAGCGCACTTTTCATCGCATTACTTCCTCTGTTAATTACCCCTGCCATTTATGCTGACACGACGCAAACCAGCGTCCTGGATAATCGTGCGGCAAAAGGGGATATCACCCAGCCCGGCGGCGCGCGCCGATTGTCGGAAGATCAAACCGCCGCCATTCGCGCTTCGCTTAATGAAAAAACGGCGAAAAATATTATTCTGCTGATTGGCGATGGAATGGGTGATTCCGAAATCACGGCGGCGCGAAATTATGCCGAGGGGGCGGGCGGCTTTTTTAAAGGTATCGACGCATTACCGCTGACCGGACAATATACCCACTACGCGCTGGATAAAAAAACCGGTAAACCGGATTACGTAACGGACTCTGCGGCCTCGGCCACGGCGTGGTCCACCGGCGTGAAAACCTATAATGGCGCGCTGGGCGTGGATATTCACGAAAAAGATCGTCAAACCCTTCTGGAGATGGCAAAAGCGGCGGGCCTGGCGACCGGTAACGTCTCCACCGCTGAACTTCAGGATGCGACGCCTGCGGCGCTGGTGGCACACGTGACCTCGCGTAAATGCTACGGCCCGTCAGTGACCAGCGAAAAATGCCCAACGAACGCGCTGGAAAAAGGTGGCAAAGGCTCGATTACGGAACAGCTGCTGAATGCGCGTCCTGACGTGACGCTGGGCGGCGGCGCGAAAACCTTCGCGGAAACCGCGACGGCGGGCGAGTGGCAGGGCAAAACGCTGCGCGAGCAGGCGCAGGCGCGCGGCTATCAGCTGGTGAGTGACGCAAATTCGCTGGCGGCGATAACCGAGGCGAACCAGGACAAGCCGCTGCTGGGGCTGTTCTCTGACGGCAACATGCCCGTGCGCTGGGAAGGTCCAAAAGCCTCATATCACGGCAATATCGATAAGCCAGCAGTGACCTGTACGCCTAACCCTAAACGCACGGACAGCGTACCGACGCTGGCGGCGATGACCGATAAAGCGATCGATCTGCTGAGCAAGAGCGAAAAAGGGTTCTTCCTGCAGGTTGAGGGGGCGTCGATCGATAAGCAGGATCATGCGGCAAATCCGTGCGGTCAGATTGGCGAAACCGTCGATCTGGACGAAGCGGTGCAGAAGGCGCTCGCGTTCGCGAAAAAAGACGGTAACACCCTGGTGATCGTCACCGCGGATCACGCGCACGCCAGCCAGATCGTTCCGCCAGATACCAAAGCCCCTGGCCTGACGCAGGCGCTCAACACCAAAGATGGCGCCGTCATGGTGATGAGCTACGGCAACTCTGAAGAAGAGTCCATGGAGCACACCGGCACCCAGCTGCGCATTGCCGCCTACGGCCCGCACGCGGCCAACGTGGTAGGCCTGACCGATCAAACGGATCTGTTCTACACCATGAAGGCGGCGCTGGGTCTGAAATGATAAATTCCCGGCGGAAATCACATCTGCCGGGTGGTTTTTTTCCTGTCACGAACCAGACTTACAGGGAATGTTCACAAAAGGATGGTGCAATGAAAACAACATTACTGGTTACTCTGCTCTCCGGCCTGTTCCTGGTCGCATCGGCGAACGCGGAAGAGAAAACATTAACGCCGCAGCAGCAGCGTATGACCACCTGTAATCAACAGGCGACGTCTCAGAGTCTGAAGGGCGATGCCCGCAAGACCTACATGAGCGACTGCCTCAAAAACGGCGCTTCAAAGCCAGCTGAAAAAAGCCTGACGCCTCAGCAGCAAAAGATGCGCGAGTGTAGTGCCAAGGCAACCGAGCAGTCCCTGAAAGGGGATGACCGCAGCAAGTTCATGAGTGCCTGCCTGAAGAAAAAAGTGTAGTTCGAACGGGTGAGCGGCTCCGGCGGCTCACCCGAAATTTCATACTTTCCCCGCAGACCCCCTCTCTATAATTTGGGAAAATGTTTCAGAATATTCCCAAAAATGATGAATGATGAAACGTATTACAACACAAAGCGCATTCGGGAAGAGTGGAATTTAACCCTTTCTCAGGATGACCCTCACCGCGCCGGCATTCAGTTTGCCCGGCGCGTTCGGCTGGCGCGCGCCGTGGGGCTGGCAGCGATGTTTTTCCCGGTTGCGGGGATGCTGGTCACCCATTTTTTACCCGGAGGCTGGTGGCTTTTACTGGTGGGGTGGGCGTTCGTCTGGCCCCATTTCGCCTGGCAGTTATCCTGCCGGGCCGCGTCACCTCATCAGCAGGAAGAGTTCAATCTTAAGATCGATGCCATTATTGCCGGGCTCTGGATCGGCGTGATGGGGATGAGCGCGTTACCCTCGGCAGCGCTGGTGATGATGGTCGGGATGAATATGATGGGCTCCGGGGGCTGTCGTCTGTTTATCCCGGGGATCCTGCTGACTCTTCTCTCCGCGCTGGTGACGCTGCCGATTGTTGGGCGCGTGGCCGTCTTCAACCCCGACCTCGTGGAGTGGAGCTTAACGCTTCCCGTACTGGTGCTTTATCCCATGCTGTTTGCCTGGCTCAGCCACCGCACCGCCGTCAGGCTTGCTGAGCACAAGCGGCGGCTGGAAATGATGAGCACCCGCGACGGCATGACCGGGGTCTATAATCGCCGACACTGGGAAATGCTGCTGCGAAATGAATTTGAGCATTGCCGCCGCGATCGCTGCACCGCCACGATTTTACTGATTGATATCGACCACTTTAAAAATATCAATGATACCTGGGGGCACGCCGTGGGGGATGAGGCGATCATTGCCATCACGCGCCAGCTTCAGATGTCGGTGCGGTCAGGTGATGCCATCGGCCGGTTTGGCGGGGATGAGTTTGCGGTGATTATGTCGCAGACCGCAGCGGAAAGCGCCATCGCCGTCATGTCCCGGGTGCATGAGCGGCTGGAAAAGCTGTCGCTACCGTGCGCGCCAAAAGAGGCGCTGCGCATCAGCGTGGGCGTTGCCCCCTGGGGGCCGCAGTTTGCACATTATCGGGAATGGCTAAAGGCGGCTGACGTGGCGCTGTACAGGGCGAAAAATGCCGGGCGCAGCCGCACCGAAGTGGCCGCCTGACGCCCGACTGAAACGATCAGGATTTACTCAGCTTCTCTGATTTTTCCATGCATTTTGCCATTGCTTCAATGACGGCCGAGCGGAATCCGCGCTCCTCCAGCACCCGCACCGCTTCGATGGTGGTACCGCCCGGGGAGCAAACCATATCTTTCAGTTCACCCGGGTGTTTGCCGGTTTCCAGCACCATTTTGGCGGAGCCCATGACGGCCTGCGCGGCGAACTTATACGCCTGGGCGCGCGGCATTCCGCCAAGCACGGCGGCATCGGCCATCGCTTCCAGGAACATGAAGACATACGCAGGCGCAGAACCACTCACGCCCACCACCGGATGGATCATCGATTCGGCAATCACTTCCGCTTCGCCGAAGCAGCGGAAAATGTTCAGCACATCGGCTACGTCTTCCGGGGTCACCAGCGCGTTAGGCGTGACGGAGGTCATGCCGGCGTTAACCAGCGAGGGGGTATTGGGCATTGCGCGAACAATTTTGCGGTCATGGCCCAGCGCGCGCGCCAGCTGGTCAAGCGTCACGCCCGCGGCAATCGACACCACCAGCGTCTCTTTATTCAGGCTGGAGGTGATGTCGTTCAGCACTTTGATCATGATGTTCGGCTTGACGGCGCCAAAGACGATATCGGCGACCTGGGCCACTTCCTGCGCGCTTTCGGCGGCGTTAATCCCGTATTGATCGCGCAGCGCGGCGACCTTGTCCGGTGACGGGGTATAGACCCAAATCTGACCCGGCAGCACCTGCCCGCTGGCGATCAGGCCGCCCAGAATGGCTTTGCCCATGTTACCGCAGCCGATAAACCCGATTTTCTTGTCCATCACGATCCTCCGTCATTATGCGTTGTTTTCTCTGATTGATAGCTTAACAACGAAATGCAGGCGACAATAGTCGGCAGAGTCATTATGGGGAGACAATATGGCGATTTGGGTTGATGCGGACGCGTGTCCGAACGTAATTAAAGAGATTTTATTTCGCGCCGCCGAGCGCGTTCAGATGCCGCTGACGCTGGTGGCGAACCAGAACATTCGCGTGCCGCCTTCGCGCTTCATTCGTTCTTTGCGCGTGCCTGCCGGATTCGACGTGGCAGACAACGAAATTGTCCGCCTGTGCAGCGCGGAAGATCTGGTGATCACGGCGGATATTCCGCTGGCGGCCGACGTGCTGGAGAAAGGGGCGGCAGCGCTCAATCCGCGCGGTGAGCGATACTCGCCGTCGACCATCCGCGAGAAGCTTACGATGCGCGATTTTATGGATACCATGCGGGCCAGCGGCGTGCAGACCGGTGGGCCGGACAGCCTCTCACAGCGCGATCGCCAGCAGTTTGCTGCCGAGCTGGATAAATGGCTGCTGGAAGTGAAGCGCCGTACAGCGAAATGATAATTATTGTCAATGTGTGGTACAGTGTGGCCTCCACAGGGTTGTCATCCCGTACCGCTTTGCAGTAAAGTAATCGCAACATCTTCTGCAATTATTTCTTTACACTCTTCAGCCTTCCGGCATCAAGGGGAACACCTAGCTATGACCCAACCCATCTTTTTAGTTGGCCCCCGCGGCTGTGGGAAAACCACCGTTGGCCTGGAGCTGGCACGCGTGTGTCATCGCCAGTTTGTGGATACCGACCACTGGCTGCAAACCGAGGCCGGAAAAACCATCGCCGACATTGTTGAGCAGGAAGGCTGGGAGAGCTTTCGCGCACGCGAAACGGCCGCGCTGAAAGCGGTCACGACCCCGTCCGCGGTGATCGCCACCGGCGGTGGCATTGTTCTGGCGGAGTGTAATCGTCACTTTATGCGCGAAAAGGGGATTGTGATTTACCTCAGCGCGCCGGTGTCGGCCCTGGTTGGGCGTCTGGAAGCCTTTCCGGAAGAGGGGCAACGCCCTGCGCTGACCTCCAGGCCGCTGAACGAAGAGGTGAGTGAAGTGCTGGCCGAACGCGATGCGTTATACCGCGAGGCGGCTCACCACGTGGTGGATGCGTCCGCCTCTCCCGAAGACGTTGTGATTCAGATTATTACCGCCCTGCGTTTGGCGTGTGCCAGCTAAGCGGCGTCTATACTTATAGCTCAGACATAAAAAAAGGATGAGCTATGCCAACAAGACCTCCCTATCCGCGTGAAGCGCGCATTGTGACCGTTGAAAAAGGCCAGACAGGTCACACTGTGACCTGGTATCAACTGCGTGCCGATCACCCCAAACCCGACTCGCTGATCAGTGAACACGAGACGGAACAGGAAGCGCTGGATGCGAAGCGGCGCTATGAAGATCCCGACATAACCTGAGCGGTTTCCTAAACGCTCCAGGATCGTGCCTGAATCACACTTTTTACTCATCGTAAAAGTTAAGCAGGAGTTAATATTTAGTTAATACAAGTAACTCTGGTATCGGCAGGCGATCTTTACATTTCGGTGTCGGGATCACCTGCTACGCTTGGTGCTGTTTTGTTGAAAAAACGAACTGTGCAGCGTAGTGAGCCTGTACCTGTGTGCACGATGTTGGAGTAATGGAAGGCGATAAAGATGAAGGCAACGTTGGCGATCCTCACCATTGGTGTGGTCCCTGTAAGCGAAGTGTTACCGCTCTTAACCGAGCATGTATCTGAACAACAGATTACGCATCTTAGCCTGCTGGGCAAGATGAGTCGGGAAGAGGTCATGGAAGACTACGCTGTCGAGGCGGGGGAGGATCCCCTGGCGACGTTATTAAGTGACGGTAAACTGGCGCATGTTTCCCGCCAGAAGATCGAGCGCTCGCTGCAGGGCGTAATAGAAGTGCTCGATAATCAGGGATATGACGTTATTTTGCTGATGAGCACCGCCCCCATAAAGGGACTTACGGCGCGCAATGCGATTTTGCTGGAACCGATGCGCATCATTCCGCCGCTGGTGGCCTCCATCGTGGATGGTCATCAGGTGGGGGTGATTGTCCCCATCGAGGAGCTCATGGATAACCAGGAGGCAAAATGGCACGTGCTGGAAAAAGTGCCCTTGTACGCGCTGGCCAATCCGTTCTGGGACAGCGAGGCCAAACTCATTGCGGCCGGGAAGGAACTGCTGGAAAGAGGGGCCGATGTCCTGATTCTGGACTGCCTGGGGTTCCACCAGCATCATCGTGATTTACTGCAAAAAGCGCTGGATGTGCCGGTGCTGTTATCCAACGTTCTGATGGCTCGCCTGGCCTCGGAACTGCTCATGTAATGATTTTGCGTGACAGGTGATGAGCATGGCCCCTATAGTGAATTTTTATCTAAAAATATAAGGGCCAGTTCATGCTTCAGAGTAACGAATACTTTTCCGGTAAAGTGAAATCCATTGGTTTTACCAGCAGCAGCACTGGCCGCGCCAGCGTTGGCGTCATGGCGGAAGGGGAATACACCTTTGGCACGGCGGAAGCGGAAGAGATGACGGTCGTCAGCGGGGCGCTGAACGTCTTACTGCCGGGTGAAACGGAATGGAAAGTTTACGCAGCCGGACAGGTTTTCAACGTCCCTGGCCACAGTGAGTTCCATCTGCAGGTGGCTGAACCTACCTCTTATCTGTGCCGCTACCTGAAATAAAAAATTAGCCGGGTGGCGCTAACGCTTACCCGGCCTACGGTTTGCCCGTTATCTCTGCGCTTCGCCGCCGAGACCTTCCACCAGATTCTGAATCAACGCGGCCAGCTCGCCGGTCATCAGGATGAAGTCCGCGTCGAAACGCTGGGCGTAATCTTCCCTGTCGATATCTTCGTTCTGATCGCGCAGCTCGTCGCAGAACTTCAGACGCTTCACGGAGCCGTCGTCGCACATCACAAACTGAATACGCTGCTGCCAGTCGAGCGCCAGCTTGGTGACCACTTTACCCGCTTCGATGTGGACGGCGATTTCGTCGCTCACCAGATCCTGCTTCTTCGCGCGGATCACGCCGCCATCTTCCAGCAGGGCTTTCAGCTCGGCTTCATCAAGGATCTGGAAACCCTGAGCCGCAGCACCGCTGCGTACCCATTCGGTCAGCGTCAGCTCGATCGGCGTTTCCAGCGCCAGCGGAACGACCGGTAACGAGCCGATGCTTTTACGCAGCAGGGCCAGCGTATCTTCTGCTTTCTTGGCGCTGGCGCAGTCCACCATGATCAGCCCGTTAACGGTGTCGATCCACATCATGGTCTGGCTGAAGCGGCTGAAGGCGCGCGGCAGCAGGGAGTGCAGTACTTCATCTTTCAGCGAATCTTTTTCGGTCTTTTTCAGCTTGCGGCCCTGTTCGGCTTCCAGCTTGAGAATTTTCGCTTCGAGTGCCTGCTTAACCACCGGCGTCGGCAGTATTTTCTCTTCTTTACGGGCGCAGACGATGATTTGACCCGTGCTGCTGGCGTGGGTCAGTGCATCGCTTTGTGAACCCATTGGCGGAACCCAACCGGTTTTCGCCATATCCTGGCTACCGCAAGGGGAAAAGGTATAAGCGGCTAACTGTTTTTCCATCTCTTCTGCACGCAGCGAAACGTCGCGGCTGAGACGGTAAACCATCAAATTTTTGAACCACAGCATGATAATTTCCACGGCCTTGTCGTTAAATCAGCGGGCATGATAACGAATTGTCGCATCGCTTGCATTGCTAATCGGGAAGCGTGCTTCTACTCTGTTGATAATCAAAATAATGAGGAGAGTCTTGTGCGTATTGGGATCGATTTGGGCGGCACCAAAACAGAAGTCATCGCACTGAGCGAGCAGGGGGAGCAGCTGTTCCGCCATCGTCTGCCAACGCCGCGCGATGATTATCACCAGACTATCGAGACGATTGCCAGGCTGGTCGAGATGGCCGAGCAGGCGACAGGGCAAACCGGCAGCGTCGGGATGGGGATACCGGGGTCGATCTCGCCATATACCGGCGTGGTTAAAAATGCCAACTCCACCTGGCTCAACGGTCAGCCGTTTGATAAAGATTTAAGCGCGCGCCTGAAGCGGGAAGTGCGTCTGGCCAACGACGCCAACTGCCTGGCGGTCTCTGAGGCCATCGACGGCGCGGCGGCCGGTGCCCAGACCGTGTTTGCCGTGATCGTCGGCACCGGCTGCGGTGCGGGCGTAGCGTTCGGCGGGCGCGCCCATATCGGCGGTAACGGCACCGCGGGCGAGTGGGGGCACAACCCGCTGCCGTGGATGGATGAAGACGAACTCAAATACCGCACCGAAGTGCCGTGCTACTGCGGAAAACAGGGCTGTATTGAGACCTTTATCTCCGGTACCGGTTTTGCGACCGATTACCACCGCCTGAGCGGCCAGCCGCTCAAGGGAAATGAGATCATGCGTCTGGTCGAAGCGCAGGATCCGGTGGCGGAGCTGGCCCTGAGCCGCTATGAAATGCGGCTGGCGAAATCCCTGGCGCACGTGGTGAATATTCTCGACCCAGACGTAATTGTGCTGGGCGGCGGCATGAGCAACGTCGACCGGCTGTACGCCACGGTGCCGAACCTGGTGAAGCAGTGGGTCTTCGGCGGCGAGTGTGAAACGCCGATCCGCAAAGCCGTCCACGGGGACTCCAGCGGCGTGCGCGGCGCGGCGTGGCTGTGGCCAGAATAAACGGCTCTGTAAGCCCGGTAAGCGAAGCGCCAGCGGGCGAATTCAGGCAGCCACAATAAAAAAGCCGGGTGGCGGCTACGCCTTACCCGGCCTACATGTGGAGTGGACCTTTACTGCACGGCAAATTCTTTATCCAGCTTGCTGTACCCCAGCCCGTTAATCTTCTTCACTTTGATCTGCACCGGAATACGCTCCTTCATCGCCTCGACGTGGCTGATCACGCCAATGGTTTTCCCGGTGGCGTTCAGCGCGTCGAGCGCATCCAGCGCGGTATCCAGCGTCTCACTGTCGAGCGTGCCGAACCCTTCATCCAGGAACAGGGAATCGATCCGCGTTTTATGACTCACCAGATCGGAAAGCGCCAGCGCCAGCGCCAGGCTGACCAGGAAGCTCTCGCCGCCGGAGAGGGTGCGGGTATCGCGGACCGCATCCGCCTGCCACGTATCCACCACTTCCAGCTCCAGCGCGTCGCTGGCCTTACGCTGCAATAAATAACGCCCGTGCAGGCGGTTAAGCTGCTGGTTTGCGAGCCAGACGAGATTGTCCAGCGTCAGCCCCTGGGCGAACTTACGGAACTTGTCGCCGGTGCTGGAGCCGATCAGTGCGTTCAGGTAACCCCAGTCATCTGCCTGGCGCGCGGCCTCTTCAATTTGCAGCATCAACGCCAGCTGGTGCTGCCGGTTATCGCTGTCCTGCTTAAGCTGCTGGCGGATCTCGCCCTGATGCGTGGTGTTCTCGCGCAGCTGTTGCGCCAGCTGCTGCAGCTGGATTTGCAGCGTGGCGGCATCGGCGTCGAGCCCTTCCGGGCGCAGCGCCAGATGAGACTGCAGCTGCTGGTTCGCTTGCCCGGACAGCGCCGCGGCCTGCTGGATCTGGTTTTCCAGAGATTGTTTTAGCTGTTCGAGATGGCGAATAGCGTCGTCATCCAGCAGGGCGGCAAGAAACGCGTCCTGGTCGGCAAAGCAGCTCGCCGAGCGCGCCGCGGTGAACTGCGTCTGCGACTGCTGCAGGCGCTCTCGCTCCAGCCCTTCCTGCTGCTGTTGCGCGGTCAGCTGGCTTTGCAGCGACACGCACTCGTCGTGGATGGCGCGCCAGTTATCAGGAATAACCGGTTCGGCGTCTTCGCTGTTCGCTGCCGGAAGCGCGTCGAGCAGCGGCTTCAGGGCGTTTATGCGTTCCTGAAGCACGCCGTGCTGCGTTTGCTTCTCCTGCCACTGCGTGAATTCCGCTTCGCGGGCCTGAAGCCAGGCGGCTTCCTGACCCTCTTCAGGTGCGTTAAGCGAGAGCGCGAGCAGGGCATGTTCCAGCGCCTGCCGCGTGGCCGCCAGCTGCTGCTGATACTGCCGCTCCTGCGCTTCCTGTTCGCTCAGCTGGTTCTGCAGGGTGAGACGCTGACTGAGCTGATAAAGCTGGCGCTCGTAATGTTCCTGTTCGTTCAGCCATGGCGCGATATCGTCCTGAATATTCAAGGTAATGTTCAGGGACATGCAGGCCGCCACCCACTCTTTAGTGAGCGCTTGCTCTTCCTGAGAAAGCGTCTGCGCGTCGTCTGTCTCGCGCTGGATCTGCTGAGTCAGGGCATTGACCTGTCCCAGCACCAGCAGGCCTTCCTCTTTAAGGGCGGCGACCTCTTTTTCCAGGGCATCACGGCGGCGCTGGTTATCCGTCAGCTCAAGCGACTGATATTGCTCAACGGCCGGATGTTCGCAGGAACCGCACAGCGGACAGGGTTTGCCCGCCTCAAGCCGGGAGCGGTAATGCTCCAGCTTCTTAATTGTTGCTTCGGTTTCGCACAGGGCTTTTAGATCGAGATAGTGCTGGTTTTTCTCTTTGTACTGCTGGCGGCGCAGCGTCAGCGTTTCATTGAGTTTATTTTGTTCGGCCTGGGCCTTCTGCACGCTTTCACCGCTCTGGCGCAGGCGCTTTTGCAGCGGCTGATAGCGGGCATGCAGCGACGTCAGCTGCTGGCGCAGCGTGCGGGACCTGGACTGCTGCTCCATGGCCGCGCTGACCTCATCCGCCGTCAGCGTCAACGCGCTTTCCGGCATCGCAGCCAGCCTGTTGCGTAATTCACCTATCCGCGCAGCAAGCGAGGCTAACTGCGTTTTATCACGGTTAAGCTGAGAGAACTGGGCGCGCCAGCCTGCAATCTCCTGGCCTAACAGACGATAGCGCTCGTGCTCCGTCAGCCACTGCGCCAGCGCCGTCAGTTCGGTCTGAAGCAGCTCGTGGTTACGCAGGGCGGTATTGCGAATACGTGAACGCAGCGCGGTTCTGGCTTGTAAGCGAGTATTTACTTCGATAATTCGCTGCTGCGTTTGCGCCAGACGCGCGGTTTGCTCCTGCTGATGTTCCCAGAGCGGGCGAAGCTGGGCGGCGGGCAGAGCGAGCTGGAGCTTTGCCAGCTCAGGCGCAGCGTCCGTCAGCGCCTGTTGCGCCTGCTGCTGCATTGCGGCGACGCGCTGTTGCTCGCGCGCAAGCTCATCATGGCGCGTAAGCCACTGAAAATGTTTCTGTTGGTTTTGCTGCTGTTCCAGCAGGGTTTTCTCTGCGTCAGTAAGTGCCTGCAAACTTTGCTGTAACTGCTGCTGTTGTTCTTCGCTCAACAGCACGACGCCCGCCGCCTGCGCCTCGCACTTTTCAAGCACGCTGCGGGCCGCTTTGTGTTTCTCAAACACCATGGCGGAAATCTGACCGTAGATTTCGGTGCCGGTCAGCTCTTCCAGCAGCTCGGCGCGATCGCTCGGCTTGGCATTAAGGAAGGCGGCAAACTGCCCCTGAGAGAGCAGCATCGAGCGGGTAAAGCGCCCGTAGTCCAGCCCGGTGAGCGCGGCGGTTTGCTCCAGTTTATCCGTCACTTTGTCGGCCAGGATTTTGCCATCTTCGCAGCGCGCCAGCTCCACGCGCGGCGCCTGCAGGTTACCGTCCGGCTGGTTGCGCGCCCGGTTCTGGCTCCAGAAGGCGCGATAGGCGGTGCCTTTTACCTCGAACTCCACTTCCGCCAGACACTCGGCGGTGTCGCGGGTCATCAGGTCATTTTGCGCCTGGGAGACTTTATTCAGGCGCGGCGTTTCGTGATAAAGCGCCAGACAGATGGCGTCGAGCAGGGTGGTTTTACCTGCCCCGGTTGCGCCGGTGATGGCAAACAGCCCGTTGCTGGCAAACGGCTCAGCGGTAAAGTCAATTTTCCACTCGCCCTTGAGGGAGTTGAGATTTTTCAGGCGCAGGCTCAAAATTTTCACGCGTTTTCTTCCTCATCATTGAGCGCACGTAGGGTATGGCTGAACAGTTCGCTGAGCCTTGCGCGCTTCGCATCGTCAATCTCCTCCTGTGAGAGCCTGCGTTCAAATACCTCTTCGACCCCCAGTTCACTGAGCGTTTCGCGTTGAGCGCTTAGCAGAATTTTCTCGCGCTGCTCGCGGCTGCGGCGCACCAGCAAGACCTCTACCGGCAGGTCTTCGGTCAGCGCCTGGATTTTCCGCTGAATATCGTGCAGGTAGTCGTCGGTGGTGATTTCGATGTCCAGCCAGATGGGGGGATCTTGCTCGACGCCGCGCCACTGCTCCAGCTGGGCGGTGATGGCATCGAGATCGCCTTTCAGCACCGCCAGCGGTTGAGTTACGGGCACCTCCAGCGTGTCGACGGCGCTGAGTTTTCCGTCGGAGAAGGTCACCAGATGTACGGATTTGGCTTTGCCCGTTTCGTCAAAGCTGAGCGAAAGGGGCGAGCCGCAGTAGCGGATGTGCTCGCAGCCGCCGACGATCTGCGCCCGGTGGATGTGTCCGAGCGCAATGTAGTCGGCTGGCGGGAAGTGCTGCGCCGGAAAGGCATCCAGCGTGCCGATATAGATGTCACGCACGGCGTCACTTTTACTGGCCCCGACGGTGGTGAGGTGCCCGGTCGCAATCACCGGAATCGGCTGGTCACCGCGCAGGGCACAGGCTTCGGCGTGCTGCTGGCGGTAATAATCGGCGATCGCCTGTAACAAATGCTGCTGCTTTTCCGCACCCGACAGCCCCGCCTGGCTTTGCACGATGTCGCGCGGACGCAAAAAGGGAATCGGACACAGTACCGCCCCGGGCGACCCGTCGCGCTTTTTCAGGATCTGCGGGGCGTGCCCGGCGCTGGCGACGACGGTGGTATTGAGAAACGCCAGGATGTCGCGGGATTCGTTAAGCGTCGCGACGGAATCATGGTTGCCGGCGACAATCACCAGATGACAGCCGGTTTGCTGCAGATTCACCACGAAGCGGTTGTACAGCTCACGCGCATAGCTCGGCGGCGAGCCGGTATCAAAAATATCTCCCGCCACGATAATCGCGTCCACCTCATGCGTCCGGGCCGTTTCCAGCAGCCAGTTCAGGAACGCTTCATGTTCAGCCGCACGGCTTTTGCTGTAAAAATTTTGACCCAGATGCCAGTCCGAGGTGTGAAGTATGCGCATAGCTGATCCGTGGCAAAAAAGAGAAAGCAGGATTATAAACGTTCAGAGAAGGGAAAATAACCGCTGTAATAAAACAACAGTTTGCCATTTATAGTGGTACTGTTTTTCATAAATCTGTCATAAATCTGACGCATAATGGCGCCGAATTACAAACTTGTAACGTAAATAAGATAAGACAGGGCAAAGTATGGCGAGACGTATTCTGGTCGTAGAAGATGAAGCTCCAATTCGTGAAATGGTGTGCTTCGTGCTCGAGCAAAACGGCTTCCAGCCGGTTGAAGCGGAAGATTATGACAGCGCAGTGAACCAGCTGAATGAACCCTGGCCCGATCTGATTCTGCTGGACTGGATGCTGCCCGGCGGCTCCGGACTGCAGTTTATCAAACACCTGAAGCGTGAAGCGCTGACCCGCGACATCCCGGTTGTGATGCTTACGGCGCGCGGAGAAGAAGAGGATCGTGTGCGCGGTCTGGAGACCGGCGCGGACGATTACATTACCAAACCGTTCTCCCCCAAAGAGCTGGTGGCCCGCATTAAAGCCGTGATGCGCCGTATTTCGCCGATGGCGGTGGAAGAGGTGATTGAGATGCAGGGGCTGAGCCTTGATCCGACTTCTCACCGCGTGATGACCGGTGAAAATCCCCTCGACATGGGGCCTACCGAATTTAAACTTCTGCACTTCTTTATGACCCACCCGGAACGCGTGTACAGCCGCGAGCAGTTGCTGAATAACGTCTGGGGAACTAACGTGTATGTCGAAGACCGGACGGTTGACGTACATATCCGCCGCCTGCGAAAAGCGCTGGAACTGAGCGGCCACGATCGCATGGTGCAGACGGTCCGCGGCACGGGTTATCGTTTTTCTACCCGTTTCTGAACAATGACAGGAGTGTGACGCGTGCTGGAACGTCTGTCATGGAAAAGGCTCGTCTTTGAACTGATCTTATGCTGTATTCCGGCCTTCATTCTGGGGGCCTTTCTTGGACATCTGCCGTGGTTTCTGCTGGCGTCGGTCACCGGGCTGCTGATCTGGCATTTCTGGAACCTGCTGCGCCTCTCCTGGTGGCTGTGGGTTGACCGAAGCATGACGCCGCCGCCCGGAAGCGGCAGCTGGGAGCCGCTGCTGTACGGTCTGCACCAGATGCAGATGCGAAATAAAAAGCGCCGCCGCGAGCTGGGAAGCCTGATTAAGCGTTTTCGCAGCGGTGCGGAGTCGCTACCGGATGCGGTCATTCTGACCACCGAAGAAGGGACGATCTTCTGGTGTAACGGCCTGGCGCAGCAGCTGCTGGGCCTGCGCTGGCCGGACGATAATGGCCAGAATATCCTCAACCTTCTGCGTTATCCCGAGTTTACGCTGTACCTGAAAAAGCGTGATTTTACCCGTCCGCACAATCTCAAGCTCAATAACGGTCGCCATCTGGAGATCCGCGTGATGCCCTACAGCGATAAGCAGTGGCTGATGGTGGCGCGCGATGTCACCCAGATGCACCAGTTGGAAGGGGCGCGCCGCAACTTCTTCGCCAACGTCAGTCACGAATTGCGTACCCCGCTGACCGTGCTTCAAGGCTACCTGGAGATGATGCAGGAGCAAACGCTGGAAGGTGCGCCGCGTGAAAAAGCGCTGCACACCATGCGCGAGCAAACGCACCGGATGGAAGGCCTGGTGAAGCAGCTGCTGACGCTCTCGAAGATTGAAGCGGCACCCACGCTCGCGCTGAATGACACCATCGATGTGCCGATGATGCTGCGAGTCGTGGAGCGTGAAGCGCAGACGTTAAGCCACAAAAAGCATCACCTGACCTTTGAGGTCGACAACACGCTTAAGGTGCTGGGCAGCGAAGATGAACTGCGTAGCGCTATCTCAAACCTGGTGTATAACGCGGTAAACCATACGCCGGAAGGAACGGAGATCGTGGTGCGCTGGCAGCATATCCCAACGGGGGCCGAGTTTAGCGTGGAGGACAACGGGCCGGGGATCGCGCCGGAGCATATTCCGCGTCTGACCGAGCGCTTCTATCGCGTGGATAAAGCGCGATCGCGGCAGACGGGCGGAAGCGGCCTGGGGCTGGCGATTGTGAAACACGCGGTGAATCACCATGAAAGCCGTCTCGATATTCAGAGTACCCTGGGTAAAGGAACCCGCTTCAGCTTCGTGATCCCGGAACGATTAATTGCCAAAAAGATCGCCTGACGGCAGGTGTGTCATTTTACCTTTCCACGGGTCAGCCATCGCTGGCCCGTTTGCTTTGCAGTCAAGCGAAACGCGTGTGAATTTTATACGGCTGGCTGTTTTTTGTTCGCATGATTAGCCATGGGTTTTTCTTATAATTAGCGTATTGTGCTGGAGTGTATTTTCATGCTGGCATATTGTTCTGGTTTTACGATCCCACCTTGCCTTTAAACGTTATAAGCGTTTAAATTGCCCCCCAGATACTGTCAGACCGACTGTATTTGCGTGGTAAATCGAAAAACTATTCTTCTCCACGCCAGGACGGGAGCATATCCCGCTAAAATTGAGCAAATTTTCGGCTGTATCGTCCCGTCAGGGGCAGCGAAAATCTCAATGTTTTCAACACCACATCCACAGGCAGTAAGGTTTTATGACCCATCACTTAAAATCGCGTGACATCATCGCGCTGGGCTTTATGACATTTGCGCTGTTCGTTGGCGCAGGCAACATCATTTTCCCTCCAATGGTTGGCTTACAGGCGGGTGAACACGTCTGGACCGCCGCGTTTGGTTTCCTGATTACTGCCGTGGGTCTGCCGGTGCTGACCGTCATCGCGCTGGCGAAAGTCGGCGGCGGTGTAGATAGCCTCAGCACCCCGATTGGCAAAGTGGCGGGCGTTCTGCTGGCTACCGTCTGCTACCTGGCCGTGGGTCCGCTGTTTGCCACCCCGCGTACCGCGACCGTTTCCTTCGAAGTGGGTATTGCTCCGCTGACCGGTGACGGCGCGATGCCGCTGTTCATCTACAGCCTGATCTACTTCGCTATCGTGATTCTGGTTTCCCTCTATCCGGGCAAGCTGCTGGATACCGTGGGTAACTTCCTGGCTCCGCTGAAAATTGTGGCGCTGATTGTTCTGGCGGTGGCGGCTATCGTCTGGCCTGCAGGCCCGATTAGCGACGCGATGGATGCCTATAAAAACGCCGCGTTCTCTAACGGCTTTGTGAACGGCTACCTGACGATGGATACGCTGGGCGCGATGGTGTTTGGTATCGTTATCGTTAACGCCGCGCGTTCCCGCGGGGTGACCGAAGCGCGTCTGCTGACCCGCTACACCATCTGGGCTGGCCTGATGGCCGGTGTAGGCCTGACGCTGCTGTATCTGGCGCTGTTCCGCCTGGGCTCCGATAGCGCGATGCTGGTCGATCAGAATGCGAATGGTGCGGCTATCCTGCACGCCTACGTCCAGCACACCTTCGGTGGTGCGGGCAGTATGCTGCTGGCGGCGCTCATCTTCCTGGCCTGCCTGGTTACCGCGGTTGGCCTGACCTGTGCCTGTGCTGAGTTCTTTGCGCAGTATCTGCCGCTCTCTTACCGCACCTTGGTGTTTATCCTCGGTATCTTCTCCATGGCGGTATCCAACCTCGGTCTGAGCCACCTGATTCAGGTCTCTATTCCGGTACTGACGGCGATCTATCCGCCGTGCATCGTGCTGGTGGTGCTGAGCTTCACCCGCCCGTGGTGGAACAACTCCTCACGAATTATTGCGCCAGCCATGTTTATCAGCCTGATTTTTGGTATCCTTGACGGGATTAAAGCATCAGCGTTCGCTGAAATTCTGCCAGCCTGGACACAGCGTCTGCCGCTGTCCGAGCAGGGTCTGGCCTGGCTGATGCCTACCGTTGTTGCACTGGTTCTGGCGGTTATCTGGGATCGTGCTGCAGGGCGTCAGGTCGCATCGAACGCCCATTAATCAACGGCAACAAACTGTTTAACCACGGGGCTTAAGGCCCCGTGGTTTTTTGTTTTTTTCGTGTTGAATGGCAAGATTTAAATGGAAAGCACTAACAAACTTAAACGTGGATTGAGCACGCGCCACATCCGCTTTATGGCGCTGGGCTCTGCTATTGGCACCGGTCTTTTTTATGGCTCGGCAGATGCCATCAAAATGGCCGGTCCAAGCGTGCTGCTGGCGTACATCATCGGCGGCGTGGCGGCGTATATCATCATGCGCGCCCTCGGCGAAATGTCGGTTCATAACCCCTCCGCCAGCTCCTTCTCGCGCTACGCGCAGGAAAACCTCGGCCCGCTGGCCGGGTTTATCACCGGCTGGACCTACTGCTTCGAAATCCTGATCGTGGCAATAGCCGACGTGACGGCGTTTGGCATCTATATGGGCGTCTGGTTCCCGGCGGTGCCGCACTGGATTTGGGTGCTGAGCGTGGTGCTGATCATTTGCGCCGTCAACCTGATGAGCGTGAAGGTGTTCGGCGAGCTGGAGTTCTGGTTCTCCTTCTTCAAGGTCGCCACCATTATCATCATGATTGTGGCCGGTTTCGGGATCATCATCTGGGGGATTGGCAACGGCGGGCAGCCGACCGGGATCCATAACCTCTGGAGCAACGGTGGCTTCTTCAGCAACGGCTGGCTCGGCATGGTGATGTCGCTGCAGATGGTGATGTTCGCCTACGGCGGTATCGAGATTATCGGTATCACTGCCGGTGAAGCGAAAGACCCGGAGAAATCCATTCCGCGTGCGATCAACTCGGTGCCGATGCGTATTCTGGTGTTTTATGTGGGTACGCTGTTTGTGATCATGTCCATCTACCCGTGGAATCAGGTGGGTACCAACGGTAGCCCGTTTGTCCTGACCTTCCAGCATATGGGCATTGCCTTTGCGGCTAGCATTCTGAACTTTGTGGTGCTGACCGCGTCGCTTTCGGCGATCAACAGTGACGTCTTTGGCGTGGGGCGTATGCTGCACGGCATGGCAGAGCAGGGCAGCGCGCCGAAGGTGTTCGCCAAAACCTCGCGCCGCGGCACGCCGTGGGTGACCGTTGTGGTGATGACCGTGGCGCTGCTGTTCTCGGTTTATCTGAACTACATCATGCCGGAGAACGTCTTCCTGGTGATTGCATCCCTGGCGACCTTCGCGACGGTGTGGGTGTGGATCATGATCCTGCTGTCGCAGATTGCCTTCCGCCGTCGCCTGTCGCCGGATGAGGCGAAAGCGCTGAAGTTCAAAGTACCGGGCGGGGTGGCGACGACCGTCGTCGGGCTGATCTTCCTGGTGTTTATCATTGGCCTGATTGGCTACCATCCGGACACCCGCATTTCGCTCTACGTGGGCTGCGCGTGGATCGTGCTGCTGCTGGTGGGCTGGGTGTTCAAATGCCGCCGCGACCGTCAGCTGGCGGAAGCGCAGTAAGGTAAAAATGCCGGGTGGCGCTGCGCTTACCCGGCCTACACTCCCTTTTACCCCCCAAAAAAACTCCTCCCCCGTCCTCCTCCCCCAATAAATCCCATCATGGTGAGCTATCCTTAACCACCCTGTGGCAAGGTGACGTCAATTTCATCAGAGGGGATTCGTGATGTTAAACGCCTGGCACCTTCCGGTTGCCCCATTTGTTAAGCAAAACAAAGACAACCTTGTGATTACGCTCTGGCTGGCGGGGGAAAACCAGCCCGATCACGTGACGCTCCGCGCCGAAATCGATAACGAAGAGACCGGGTTGAAAATGCACAAGCTGCGCAGCCAGCCGCAGCCGGGGATCACCGCCTGGCGGGCGAATATCGATCTGAACAGCGGACAGCCGCGCCGCCGCTACAGCTTTAAGCTTTTGTGGAACAACCGCCAGCTGTGGTTTACCCCGCAGGGGTTTAGCCGTTTCCCGCCTGCACGGCTGGAGCAGTTTGCGGTCGATTATCCGGATAACGGCCCGCAGTGGGTTAACGATCAGGTCTTTTACCAGATTTTCCCGGACCGTTTTGCGCGCAGCGAAAAGCGCACTGCCGACCAGGATAAGATCTATTACCACCATGCCGCGGGCCACGACATTATCCTGAAAGCGTGGGATGAGCCGTTAACCGCGCAGGCGGGCGGCTCGACCTTCTACGGCGGCGATCTCGACGGTATCAGCGAAAAGCTGCCGTACCTGAAAAAACTGGGCGTGACGGCGCTGTACCTCAACCCGGTGTTTAAAGCCCCGAGCGTACACAAATACGATACCGAAGATTATCGCCACGTTGATGAGCAGTTTGGCGGCGACGAGGCGCTGCTGCGCTTGCGTAAGAATACGCAAAAAGAGGGGATGCGCCTGATCCTGGACGGCGTGTTCAACCACAGCGGCGATTCGCATGCGTGGTTTGATCGGCATAACCAGTCGATGGGCGGGGCATGTCATAACCCGGATTCGCCGCAGCGCGACTGGTACAGCTTTAACGAGGAGGGCCGCGCGCTGGACTGGCTGGGCTACCCGAGCCTGCCGAAGCTGGATTTCCAGTCGCCAACGCTCGTTAATGAAATCTACGGCGGCGAAGACAGCATCGTCCGACACTGGCTGAAGGCGCCGTGGAATATGGACGGCTGGCGTCTGGACGTGGTGCATATGCTCGGCGAAGCGGGCGGGGCGCGGAACAATCTTCAGCACGTCGCCGGCATAACGCGCTCGGCAAAAGCCGCACAGCCGGAAGCGTTCGTTTTTGGCGAGCACTTTGGTGACGCGCGCCAGTGGCTGCAGAACGATGCGGAAGATGCGGCGATGAACTATCGCGGCTTTACCTTCCCGCTGTGGGGATTCCTCGCCAACACCGATATCTCCTACGATCCGAATCATATCGACGCGGAAACCTGCATGGCGTGGATGGAGAACTACCGCGCCGGGCTGTCGCATCAGCAGCAGCTGCGGATGTTTAACCAGCTCGATAGCCACGATACCGCGCGTTTTAAATCCCTGCTGGGCAAGGATGTCGCGCGTCTGCCGCTGGCGGTGACCTGGCTCTTCACCTGGCCGGGCGTGCCGTGCATCTACTACGGAGACGAGGTGGGGCTGGACGGCAACAACGATCCGTTCTGCCGCAAAACCTTCCCGTGGGCGCCGGAGAAACAGGACAAGGTGCTGTTCAGCCTGTATCAGCGCCTGGCGAAGCTGCGTAAGCAGAGTCTCGCCCTGCGCTACGGCGGCTGTCAGGTGGTGTACGCCCACGATAACGTGGTGGTGTTTGCTCGCGTCTATAACCAGCAGCGCGTGCTGGTGGCGATCAACCGGGGCGAGGCCTGCGAAGTGGTGCTGGATGATTCACCGCTGCTGAAGGTGGCTGCGTGGAAGAGCAAAGAGGGCAAGGCGACGATACAGGACGGCGTGCTGGCGCTGCCTGCGGTATCCGCGACGATCTGGTTCGGCAGCTAATGCGCTAATGTTTCCACCTTTTAAGATGGCGCAAATGCAACGATTTGTGTCAATCTTAACGGATCGTTTACGGTGAAGGTGGAAACATGGACGAGCTTTACATCCTTGGCTGTTTATTCCTGGTTTTTGCGCTGCTGGTTGCGCCCGTGCTTGCGGTTATCGGGTTTAATCGCAGTACGGCGGCGCAGCAGGAGATCGCCCGGCTACGCCAGCGCATAGAGGCGCTTGAGCAGCGCGGCGTGCCTGAGAACGCGCCGGAGCCGGTGCAGACCGCCGCGCCGGAGGCTATGAACGCGCCAGTGGTGGAGGACGCTCCCGCGCCTGTCGACCCCTGGCGACCCGATATTCCCGCAGCGGTGGCAGAACCCGCTTCTTCCCAGGCCCCGACCCCTGCGGCAAAACAGCCTTCAGCCTTTGGCGGCATCCTGACGTCGCTGGCGCGCTGGTTCATGCAGGGCAATCCACTGGCGAAGCTGGGCATTCTGCTGCTCTTCCTTGGCCTCTCTTTCCTGCTGCGCTATACCGTCGAACATTCCCTGTTCCCGCTTGAGCTGCGCCTCGTGGCAGCGGCGCTGTTTGCCGTTGTTCTGCTGGCGATTGGGTGGCGGCTGCGGCACAGGCAGCGGGTCTATGCGCTGATCCTCCAGGGCGGGGCGACCGGGGTGCTTTACCTGACGGTGTTTGGCGCCTTCCGGCTCTGGCAAATGCTGCCGATGATGCTGGCTTTTGCGCTGCTGGTGGTGATCTGCGCGGCGAGCGTCGGGCTGGCGGTGCTGCAGAAGGCGCTGAGCCTGGCCATGCTGGCGAGCCTCGGCGGCTACCTTGCGCCGCTGCTGTTGTCTACCGGGGGCGGCAGCTTTGTCGCGCTGTTCTCTTTCTATCTCCTGCTGTCTATCGGCATTCTTGCCATCAGCATCTGGCAGCACTGGCGCGAGCTGAACCTGCTCGGGCTGCTGTTCACGTTCGGCGTGGGCGGCCTGTGGGGGCTGAGTGATTACCAGCCTGAAGACTATTGGATCTGCCAGCTGTTCCTGATTGCCAATACGCTGATCTTCGGCGTGCTGAGCGTGGCGCTGTCGCTGCGGGCGCAGGAGAAAGGGAAGCAGATCGTTGACGGCGTGCTGCTGTTTGCCCCGCCGCTGATCGGCTTCGGGATGCAGTACGGCATGACCCGACACTGGGAATATGGCCCGGCGCTGAGCGCGCTGGGATACGGCGCATTTTATCTCACCCTCGCGTACCTCGCGCTGCGGCGCTATCCCTCCCTCGGACGGCCGCTGGTCATGGCGGCGCTGGCGATCGGCGGCGGGTTTGCCACGCTCGCCATTCCGCTGGCGCTGTCGGCGCGCTGGACGGCAATGGCCTGGGCGCTGGAGGGGCTGGGTATTCTCTGGCTGGGCGTGCAGCAGCACCAGCGGCGCATGAGCTATAGCGGGACGGCGCTGCTGGTGCTGGCCCTCGGCAGCGCGCTGTGGGCGCAAACGGACGGCGTTACGTCGCTGAGCCTGCTCCTTATCTTCGCCATCCTCAGCCTTTGCTGGCTGGCAGCGGCCTGGCTGTGGCGGACTCTTTTTCTGCCGGTCAGCTGGGCGCTGCTGGCAGGCGGGCTGCTGTTCTGGCTGGTAGCGCAGCTGGGTGCGTCGCAGCTTGTACTTACGAAAGAATTACCGATTCTGGCGGGCGTGCTGGCGCTGACGGCGGCGTCGGTCTGGGGCTGGCGGCAGGTGGCCGCTCGTCTGGCGTGGCGAGAGCTGGACGCCAGCAAATGGCTGCTGTGGCCGGTTATGCTGCTGATGGTGGGGTATCAGATCTGGCATCAGCAGATCGTTGCCGCCGGCTGGTCAAACCTGGCCTGGTGCGTTGCACTTCCTGCCGCGCTGATGCTGCTGCGGCGCGATGGTGAAAGGGTTCTGCCGAGTATCGCGATGGGGCTACACCTGTCGCTGTGCTGGATGATTTTACTGGCGCTGGCCGCCGAGCTTTACTGGTTTGCCCGGTCTCTGCCGTGGGGCATGGCGGCCTGGGGTAGCGGATTAGCGATGGCCGCAGGCGGCGGGGTGATTATGGCGCTCTCTGCTGCGGTACGGCGTCGCGCGTGGCCGTTCCGGGAATGGCCTGCGCTCTATGCGTGTCTGGCACCGATCCCTGCCGTCGTGGCGCTGCTGGTATTGCTGGTGGTGACCAATTTCCAGGACGGCGTGGTCTATCGTCAAACCTGGCTCCCGCTGGTAAACCCGCTTGAGGAAGGCGCAGCGTTCGCGTTGCTGGGGCTGGTGGTCTTTTATCGGGCGGTGGACCGCTACTACCCTGCATTGCTTGCGCAAGCGCGTCCGTGGCCTGCCGTCGCGCTCATGGCGTTTGGCTTCTGGTGGCTGAACGGTGCGCTGATGCGCGCCCTGGCCTGGTACGGCGACGTGGCCTGGAATATGGCATCGCTGTGGGATTCGCGGCTTATCCAGACCAGCTTTGCCCTGTTCTGGATGCTGAGTGCGCTGGTGGTCATGATCCATGCCACCCGTCGGGCTTCCCGGCAGGAGTGGCTCTGCGGGGCCGCGCTGCTGGGTGTGGTGATGGTTAAACTGATGCTGGTGGACAGCGCGGGCGGAGGCGGTCTGGCGCGCGCGGTGGCGTTTATCGGCGTGGCGATACTGGTGCTGATCGTGGGCTATTTCTCGCCGCTACCGCCAAAAACAGGAGATGAAAAATGAAATGGATGAAAGCGGTAGCGTGTACCGCGCTGCTGGCGCTTTCCGGCCCGGCGTTCTGCGACGAGGTACCGGCGGAATCGCCACGGGACTACGCCTTTGGTCGTTCACTCGACACGTCCGTTCCTTCCCGGTGGTATCGAGTGATGCTGCCGCTTGCCGTCTATGAGCAGAGCATATCCGCGGATCTGCATGATGTTCGCGTCTTTAACCAGTCGGGTGAGCCGGTTCCCTTTAGCCTGATCGCCGCGACGCGCCCGCAGGCCACAGTGCAGTCCACGGCGCTGCGCCTCTTTCCGCTGGATGCCTCGCCGCTCGCGGCTGCCTCAGACGCCGGTGACAGCGATAAGATCCGGCTCCGTTCCCGAAACGGCGTTGAGATTGTGCTGGAGGGGCAAAAAGCCGCCGCAGCCGGGCAACATTACCTGCTGAGCTTGCCGGAGCAGACGACGGGTGAGCTGGCCATATCCCAGCTGCAGCTGCTCTGGAATACCCCGCAGACGCCGTGGCAGGGAACGGCGTCGGTCTATTACAGCGAGGATCTTAAGCGCTGGTATACCCTTCGCGAAGATATGCCGCTGCTGGACGTCGCCAGCGGCCAGGATCGCCTTAAGCTCGATCGGATCGATACCGACACGGTTTTATCTCCCGAGGCGAATCGCTATCTCATGGTGGTGCTGAATACGCAGAGCCAGGGGGTAACGTTGACCGGCGTAAACGCAATCAGCGCACCTGCGCAGGCGGCCCCGGAAGAGATCAATCTTGAGGGGGAAGGGGAGCAGCTATCGACAACCGAAGCGCAGTGGCGCTGGACGCGTCCGCAGCCGCTGAGCGCTGTTAGCATCTCGCTGAACGGCGATGGCGTCCTTCCCGTGGAGATCGCGTGGCGGCGTACGGAAAAAGACACATGGCATCCCCTGAAAAAAGAGGTGATTTACCGCCTGGAGGGGAAAACATCCGGACCGGTTTCGCTAAACGGGGACCTGGTGCAGGCAGTGAAAATCACGACGCTGAATGCGCGTCTGCCAGAATACCTGCCGAGCGTCACGGGGCATCGCGACCGCTATGACCTGGTGTTCAACGCGCAGGGTAAAGCGCCGTACGTGCTCGCCTGGGGCAACGGCGCCGCAAAGCCTGCACAGGTGGAACCTGACATGCTGATCCCAGCCGATCTGCGCAAGACCTATGATATGGCGAACCTGCCGCAGGCCGATATTCTGGATAATGTCGCGTTGGGCGGTGAGGGGCGGCTAAACGCCACCTCTGCAGGCGAGCGGGCGAGCTGGATGAACGCCCTGCTGGTGTGGGGCGTGCTGATCGCGGGCGTAATCCTGCTGGCGGGCATGGCCTGGCGCATCTGGCGGGAAACGCAGCGCAAGGCATAAAAAAAGGCCCGCATAAGCGGGCCTTTCTCGTAAACCGTGCCGATTACAGGCTGGATACGTTCTCAGACAGGTATTTAGCTACGCCGTCTGGGGAAGCAGCCATACCTTCTTTACCTTTTTCCCACTGAGCCGGGCACACTTCGCCGTGCTCTTCGTGGAACTGCAGCGCGTCAACCATGCGCAGCATTTCGTCGATGTTACGACCCAGCGGCAGATCGTTCACGACCTGGTGACGAACGATGCCGTTTGCGTCGATCAGGAAGGAACCGCGCAGCGCAACGCCAGCGTCCGGATGTTCGATACCGTAAGCCTGCTGGATTTCGCGTTTGATGTCCGCAACCATTGCGTATTTCACCGCACCGATGCCGCCTTTGTCGACAGGGGTGTTACGCCATGCGTTGTGTACAAACTCAGAGTCGAAGGAGACGCCAACCACTTCCACGCCACGCTTCTGGAATTCTTCATAACGTTTGTCGAACGCGATCAGCTCAGACGGGCAAACGAAAGTGAAGTCCATTGGCCAGAAGAACAGAACGGTCGCTTTACCGTTGGTGTGCTGTTTGAAGTTGAAGTTTTCAACGATTTCACCGTTGCCAAGAACTGCTGCAGCTGTAAAATCCGGAGCCGGACGAGTTACCAGAACCATATGATTCTCCTGTAGATACTAAGGTTATTTGGAACGCAACGCGAGCCAGTATAGAGAGTGTTCATGGATAAGACAAAGAGGTGGTGACAATCGTTCCGCCAGCTTTTACCTATCAATACGAATTCTGTCAGAGCTGTTTGTTTTTCGCCTGCGCCATCATGCGCGGGTAAAACTGCCAGAAGCGGGTCTCCAGCGCATCGTAATGTTTATCCAGGTCATACCAGGAATCCCGCAGCGCATCCAGGCGCGGGCGACGGCTCGCCATCCCATTCAGCACGCTCTGAATGAAATCCATCTCGCGATAGCGCTCCAGCCAGCGCTCTGACCACAGGTAGTTATTCAGATTCACAAAGCGCGGCGGCGAGTCGGGCAGAATGATCGACACCTGCTGATGGGCATAACGCACAAATTCCGGCAGGGGAAGCTCTGGCGAGAGCTGTGCCCAGTGGCGCGACAGGAAATGGTCCCACATCACATCAAGCGTGATCGGCGCGACGCGTCGCGTTTCCGGCCGAAACCACGCTTTGGCTTCCGTCACTTCCGGCAGCTTATCCGTCAGCACGTCGATGCGGCGGTGCATAAAAATCCCGTCGACAACCTCAGGGGCGTACGCTTCCGCGGGGTTGCCGCGTACGAAATCGGCCAGCAAATTGCCGGACAGGGAGCTGTCAGCGAGGTGAGCGAGATGCAGGTGAGCGAGAAAATTCATGCGTTTTATTTGTCCGGGGGCGGCTAGTTGTTGCAGCAAAAGGGTGTGAGCACTAGACTATGCCGCCTGTTTTTAAGTCACGAGTATACGTCATGCGCGTCGCCGATTTCTCCTTTGAACTACCTGAATCCCTGATTGCTCACTATCCCATGCCTGAGCGCAGCAGCTGTCGTTTACTGTCACTGGATGGGCCAACGGGCGAGCTGACGCACGGTACTTTCACCGATTTGCTCGACAAGCTCAACCCTGGCGATCTGCTGGTCTTTAACAATACCCGCGTGATCCCGGCGCGCCTGTTCGGCCGTAAGGCCAGCGGCGGCAAGATTGAAGTGCTGGTCGAACGTATGCTCGATGATAAACGTATTCTGGCACATATTCGCGCATCCAAAGCGCCAAAGCCGGGCGCGGAGCTGCTGCTGGGCGATGACGAGAGCATCAAGGCGACCATGACCGCGCGCCACGACGCGCTGTTCGAGGTGGAGTTCAACGACGAGCGCACGGTGCTTGATATCCTGAACGCCATCGGCCACATGCCGCTGCCGCCGTACATTGAGCGTCCGGACGAAGAGGCTGACCGCGAGCTGTACCAGACCGTCTACAGCCAGAAGCCTGGCGCGGTCGCGGCCCCGACGGCAGGCCTGCACTTTGATGAACCGCTGCTGGAAAAACTGCGCGCGAAAGGCATTGAGATGGCGTTTGTAACGCTGCACGTCGGGGCGGGAACCTTCCAGCCGGTGCGCGTGGACAGCATTGAAGACCACATCATGCACTCTGAGTATGCTGAAGTGCCGCAGGATGTCGTGGACGCGGTGCTGGCGGCGAAAGCGCGCGGTAGCCGCGTCGTGGCGGTCGGTACGACGTCGGTGCGCTCGCTGGAGAGCGCCGCGCAGGCCGCGAAAAGCGAGTTGATTGAGCCGTTCTTTGGCGATACGCAGATCTTTATCTACCCGGGTTACCAGTACAAAGTGATTGACGCGCTGGTGACCAACTTCCATCTGCCTGAATCGACGCTGATTATGCTGGTCTCTGCGTTCGCGGGGTATCAGCATACGATGAATGCCTACAAGTCTGCGGTAGAACAAAAATATCGCTTTTTTAGCTACGGGGACGCGATGTTTATCACGTACAATCCGCAGGCTTTGAATGAGCGTGTCGGGGAATAAGTCCGCGGCACCGTTTTACAACGTTGGACTGTTTTTCTGACGTCGGAGAAAAAATGAAATTTAAACTCGATACCACCGACGGTCGCGCGCGCCGCGGTCGCCTGGTGTTTGATCGCGGCGTGGTGGAAACCCCCGCGTTTATGCCTGTGGGCACGTACGGCACCGTAAAAGGGATGACGCCGGAAGAAGTTGAAGCCACGGGCGCGCAGATTATCCTCGGCAATACCTTCCACCTGTGGCTGCGTCCGGGTCAGGAGATCATGAAGCTCCACGGCGACCTGCACGACTTCATGCAGTGGAAAGGCCCTATCCTGACCGACTCCGGCGGTTTCCAGGTCTTCAGCCTGGGCGATATCCGCAAGATCACCGAGCAGGGCGTTCACTTCCGTAACCCGATCAACGGCGATCCGATTTTCCTCGATCCCGAAAAATCAATGGAGATTCAGTACGATCTCGGCTCTGACATCGTGATGATCTTCGACGAATGCACGCCGTATCCGGCCGACTGGGACTACGCCAAGCGTTCCATGGAGATGTCTCTGCGCTGGGCGAAGCGTAGCCGTGACCGTTTTGACTCCCTGCAGAACAAAAATGCGCTGTTCGGCATTATCCAGGGCAGCGTTTACGAAGATTTACGCGATATCTCTGTTAAAGGTCTGGTAGAGATAGGTTTTGATGGCTACGCTGTCGGCGGTTTGGCTGTGGGTGAGCCGAAGGAAGACATGCACCGCATTCTGGAGCACGTCTGCCCGCAAATCCCGGCGGATAAACCACGATACCTGATGGGCGTGGGCAAACCGGAAGATCTGGTTGAAGGCGTACGCCGCGGCATTGATATGTTCGACTGCGTCATGCCAACCCGCAACGCGCGTAACGGCCATCTGTTCGTTACCGATGGCGTGGTGAAAATCCGTAACGCGAAGCATAAGAGTGACACCAGCCCGCTCGATTCCGAGTGCGATTGCTATACCTGTCGCAATTATTCTCGTGCGTACCTGCATCATCTCGATCGTTGCAACGAGATTTTGGGCGCGCGTCTCAATACCATTCATAATCTTCGTTATTATCAGCGCTTAATGGCTGGTTTACGTAAGGCTATCGAAGAGGGTAAATTAGAGAGCTTCGTGACCGATTTCTACCAACGTCAGGGGCGGGATGTTCCACCGTTGAACGTTGATTAATTTTAATAATGAGGGAATTTGAATGAGCTTTTTTATTTCTGATGCGGTAGCAGCAACAGGCGCTCCAGCGCAGGGCAGCCCAATGTCTCTGATTCTGATGCTGGTTGTGTTCGGTCTGATCTTCTATTTCATGATCCTGCGCCCACAGCAGAAGCGCACCAAAGAGCACAAAAAGCTGATGGACTCCATCGCGAAAGGCGATGAAGTGCTGACCAACGGTGGTCTGGTCGGTCGCGTAACCAAAGTGGCTGAAAGTGGCTACATTGCAATCGCCCTGAACGACACCACTGAAGTGGTCATCAAACGTGACTTCGTAGCTGCCGTTCTGCCGAAAGGCACCATGAAGGCGCTGTAATCCCAACTTTTCCCAAAGGGAACTGCCGTGTTAAACCGTTATCCTTTGTGGAAGTACATCATGCTGGTCGTCGTGATTCTCGTCGGCCTGCTGTACGCGCTTCCCAACCTGTATGGTGAGGATCCGGCTGTTCAAATCACTGGCGCGCGCGGTGTCGCCGCCAGTGAGCAAACGCTGATCCAGGTCCAGAAAACGTTACAAGAAGAAAAAATTACCGCTAAGTCTGTGGCACTGGAAGAGGGCGCAATTCTTGCTCGCTTCGACACCACCGACACGCAGCTCCGCGCACGTGAAGCGCTGATGGGCGTGCTGGGTGATAAATACGTCGTGGCGCTTAACCTTGCCCCTGCAACCCCGCGTTGGCTGGCTGCGATGAATGCAGAGCCAATGAAACTCGGTCTTGACCTGCGTGGTGGCGTTCACTTCCTGATGGAAGTGGATATGGATACCGCGCTCGGCAAGCTGCAGGAACAGAATATCGACAGCCTGCGCAGCGATCTGCGTGATAAAGGCATCGCTTACACCACCGTGCGTAAAGAAGATAACTACGGCATGAGCATCACGTTCCGCGACAGCGCGGCGCGCGATCAGGCTGTAGATTACCTGACCCAACGTCACCGTGACCTGGTGATCTCCTCGCAGGGCAGCAACCAGCTGCGCGCGGTGATGACCGATGCGCGCCTGAAAGAAGCGCGTGAATATGCCGTTCAGCAGAACATCAACATTCTGCGTAACCGTGTAAACCAACTGGGCGTGGCCGAGCCGCTGGTACAGCGTCAGGGTGCTGACCGTATCGTGGTTGAACTGCCAGGTATCCAGGACACCGCGCGTGCGAAAGAGATTCTCGGTGCGACCGCAACGCTGGAATTCCGTCTGGTGAATACCAACGTTGACCAGTCTGCTGCCGCTTCTGGCCGTATTCCGGGTGACTCCGAAGTGAAACAGACCCGCGAAGGTCAGCCGGTTGTGCTGTACAAACGTGTGATTCTGACCGGTGACCACATCACCGACTCCACGTCGAGCCAGGATGAATACAACCAGCCGCAGGTTAACATCTCGCTGGATAGCGCGGGTGGTAACATCATGTCTAACTTCACCAAGGACAACATCGGTAAACCGATGGCGACCCTGTTCGTGGAGTACAAAGACAGCGGTAAGAAAGATGCAAACGGCCGTGCTGTGCTGGTGAAAGAGGAAGAGGTGATTAACATCGCCAATATCCAGTCTCGTCTGGGTAACAGCTTCCGTATTACCGGTATTAACAACCCGAACGAAGCGCGTCAGCTCTCCCTGCTGCTGCGTGCCGGTGCGCTGATAGCGCCAATTCAGATTGTTGAAGAACGTACCATTGGTCCAACTCTGGGTATGCAAAACATCCAGCAGGGCCTGGAAGCGTGTCTGGCCGGTCTGGTGGTCTCTATCCTGTTCATGATCTTCTTCTATAAGAAGTTTGGTCTGATTGCGACCTCCGCGCTGATCGCGAACCTGGTGCTGATTATCGGCATCATGTCCCTGCTGCCGGGAGCGACGCTGACCATGCCGGGGATTGCGGGTATCGTTCTGACCCTTGCGGTGGCGGTCGACGCCAACGTACTGATTAACGAACGTATCAAAGAAGAGTTGAGCAACGGTCGCTCTGTTCAGCAGGCGATTGATGAAGGTTATAAAGGCGCGTTCAGCTCTATCTTCGATGCGAACGTAACAACACTGATTAAGGTTCTTATCCTGTATGCAGTGGGTACTGGCGCGATCAAAGGCTTTGCGATTACAACCGGTATCGGTGTCGCAACGTCAATGTTTACCGCTATTGTCGGCACCCGTGCCATCGTGAACCTGCTGTACGGCGGCAAGCGCGTCAAAAAGCTGTCTATCTGAGGAGTGCGTTGTGGCACAGGAATATACTGTTGAACAATTGAACCACGGCCGTAAAGTCTGGGACTTTATGCGCTGGGATTACTGGGCCTTCGGCATTTCAGGTTTCCTGCTGATTCTGTCCATCGTCATTATGGGCGTGAAAGGCTTTAACTGGGGTCTCGATTTTACCGGTGGTACGGTAATTGAAATCTCCCTGGAAAAACCGGTCGATATGGACCAGATGCGCGAATCGCTGCAGAAAGCGGGCTTTGAAGAGCCGCTGCTGCAGAACTTCGGCAGCAGCCGCGACATCATGGTGCGTATGCCGCCGGTGCACGATGCCAACGGCAGCCAGGAGCTGGGCAGTAAGGTTGTTAGCGTGATTAACGAAACAACCAGCCAGAACGCGGCGGTTAAGCGTATTGAGTTCGTCGGCCCAAGCGTGGGTGCTGACCTGGCGCAGACCGGTGCGATGGCGCTGCTGGTGGCGCTGATCTCCATCCTGGTGTACGTCGGTTTCCGCTTTGAGTGGCGACTGGCGGCCGGTGTGGTTATCGCTCTGGCGCACGACGTGGTGATCACCATGGGCATACTGTCGCTGTTCCACATTGAGATTGACCTGACGATTGTGGCATCCCTGATGTCCGTCATCGGTTACTCACTGAACGACAGTATCGTGGTATCTGACCGTATCCGTGAAAACTTCCGTAAGATCCGTCGCGGTACGCCGTACGAAATCTTTAACGTGTCGTTGACCCAGACGCTGCACCGTACCTTGATCACCTCCGGTACCACCCTGATGGTGATCCTGATGCTGTTCCTGTTCGGTGGTCCGGTTCTGGAAGGCTTCTCCTTGACCATGTTGATTGGTGTCACCATCGGTACGGCGTCGTCTATCTACGTTGCGTCCGCCCTGGCACTGAAACTCGGCATGAAGCGCGAGCACCTGCTCCAGCAGAAAGTCGAAAAAGAAGGGGCGGATCAGCCGTCCATTCTGCCGTAAGACGACGTTTAGCGCGTTATCAAAATCCCGGTCTGTTGACCGGGATTTTTTTTATCTGCTCCTGACAAACACTCCTGACAGTATGCTGTCAGGAGCCCTGTCGTAGACTCCTTCTGAACCCAAACAACAGGCAGGAGGATGTATGAAAAGCGTCATTAACTGGTTTGAAATTCCGGTCTCGGATATGGATCGCGCCATCAAATTTTATGAGCCGGTGATGCAGCTTGCGCTGCGTCGCGAGAAAATGGACTGTGCGGAGCTGGCGGTTTTCCCGCATGAGGATCCCGCCACCGGAGGCGCACTGGCAAAATTTGACGGCGTTACACCGTCTTTGCAGGGCGCTATTATTTACCTGCATACTGACAATCTGGCGGCAACGCTCGATCGCATCGCCTCTGCGGGCGGCGAGTGCGTGTTTGGCCCGCTGGAACTGCCGCATGGCATTGGCACTATCGCCTTGTTTACCGACAGCGAGGGTAACCGCGTCGGCCTCCATCAACCTGCCTGAGAGCGAACTAAGAAATGACCCGACGCGCTGACCGTTTGTTTCAGATTGTGCAGATCCTGCGGGGCAGGCGTCTGACAACGGCAGCGCATCTGGCGGACCGGCTTGGCGTATCCGAGCGCACGGTCTACCGCGATATCCGCGACCTGTCGCTTTCCGGCGTGCCTGTGGAAGGCGAGGCGGGGAGCGGATATCGGCTGATGTCGGGCTTTGACCTGCCGCCGCTGATGCTGACAAATAAGGAGTCCGAGGCGCTGATTGTCGCCATTCGCCTGCTCAAAACCTGGGGAGGGGAATCGCTGTCGCGCGAGCTGGAGTCGGCTCAGGAAAAGGTGCTGGCGATTCTGCCCGAGGAGAGCCGTCGAAAGGCGGAGCAGACGCGGATCTACGCCCCGGATTTTTGCATGCAAAGCCACTCCCGCAGCGATTTTGACAGGATCCATCAGGCAATTTCCGCCCAGCAGGTGCTGGCGCTGCATTACCGTGATGAAGCAGGACAGCTGTCTAAACGTGAGGTTCAGCCGCTGGGGCTGTTCTTCTGGGGAGAGCGCTGGCTGCTGGCGGCGTGGTGTGAACGGCGCGATGACTATCGCTGTTTTCGGCTCGACAGATGCCTCAATATTGTGGCTACGGAAAGGCGGTTTAGCGAAAGTGCGGACAGGTCTTTGGCGGATTTTTTGCGTAAGGTGAAGCAGTAAAAAGCCGGGTGGCGGCTACGCCTTACCCGGCCTACATTTGGGTCGTAGGCCCGGTAAGCGTAGCGCCACCGGGCGAAACCCGCACTGATTAGAAGTTGTAACCTACAACCAGGTAACCACCCCAACCGGTAGAACGGACGTGTTCGTTCATCCATACCAGTTTAGCGTCGTCGTTCCACTGGCCGCCGTTGTGCCAGTAACGTGCCACAACAGAGTAATGCCAGTGATCGTAGTTCAGCGCCAGGATGTGGCTGGAGGCGATGGAGTCATTGGTACGCTGCTTAATACCGTTCTCTGCGTAACCGCTCTTATCGCCCAGATCTGAACCCCAGTCGAAGTTGGTGAAGCCGATATAGCTCAGATTACCGCCCCACAGCTGGGTGATTGGCACAAAGTATTTCACTTTGAAACGATAGCCATCCCATTCGTTCTGGTTTTCAGCGCCATAGTTCTGCCACTGATATTTGGCATAGACGTTCAGAGACAGGCTCATTGGCAGGCCGGTGTCGATGTCCGTACCCAGACCCATATACCAGGTGCTCTGACGACCGGACTCGTTGCGGCCCATGTCGTAAATATAGTTGTTCGCGAAGTACCACTCTTTGAACGGGCCGAAGCTCAGATCGGTGCCGGTCAGCTTGTCGATGGAGAAGCGTGGTTCGATTTCCATGAACAGAGGGGAGCCGTGGTTCCAGATACCTTTAGCCTGAGAGTTACCACCGAAGAAGACCGGTGCATCCATGTAGCCGTAGAAATCAAACCAGTCTTTCTTGGCGAACGCTTCATATTCCAGGTAGGTATCGTTACGAATCTGAGGTCCGAAACGCGTGTGGTAGCTGCCGACCACGTTAACGCTCTGGTGCCACCAGTCGGAGAGGTATTGTGGTTTGTCGTTTTCCGCTGCGTTAACAGTGAAAGAAGAGGATAGTGCCAGCACGGCGCCAGCTGCGAGTAATGTTTTTTTCATAATCATGCCACTGATTGAAATTCCCTTCCGGGAGTGAAAAATGCGCGAATTGCGTTTCTAAATATTTCGTGTTTCTGCGGTGCCTATTATAGGAATCCCTGCTCACAAAAATATGTGTTGTTTCACATATCTCTCATACGCGTAATCGATTGCGTTCACGTTTGCGTACTTTAAACGGCTGGGATTGTAGCGGCAATCATTTATGTTGCCAATCCATACGAAATGTAAATGTTAGCGGAGTGACATTTCACTCCGCTAAAAAAGAGAGGATTACTGCGCGGCGGGTTGAATGTCGTGAATGCGGATAAAGCCTAACTGTTCCGGCGTAAGGCCGCTTAACTGAAGCGGAATATCCACATCACTGGGTGCTAAAACACTGGCCGGGGCGGTGAAGAGCTGATTCTTCACGTTCACCTCCTGGTAGTTCTCCGTGGTGCCCTGGATCTGGCCCCACTCGACGGTGCCGCTGAAGGCCGGAAGCGGATCGTTGGACTCTCCCTTGATGCGTAATGTTGCGCGAGTACCATCGGCATTCGCCGCCACATTCACCAGAGACATTTTTAGCGTGCCAATCTGGCTGTTCAGCAGGGCAGGCGTATTCGCCCCCGGGAGCAGGTACACCCCGCTGGTAGATTTCGCGTTCAGCGCGTTTTGCTGGGTGATCTTCACCGTTTCTTTGTTTAGCTTGTCCATCGCCGTATTGAGCGAATTGACGCTCTGTTTCATCTGACGGACTTCGGTTTGCTGTGCACAGGCGCTAAGGGTGAAGAGGCTCCCCACCAGCAATATTTTCAGGTAACGTCTTGTCATTGCGTTTATTTCCTTGAAATAACGGATCGTCCTAATGGTAGCCAGCATCATTGTGTCAGACATAGATCCTTTTTCTCAAAAAGCTCTTCCTTTGTTGTCAGGCCAGTTCAGGGTAAAATGAAAATCAGTTAACCAGATAACAGGGATACCGTATGCATTGCCCATTCTGCTCCGCTGTGGATACCAAAGTCATCGACTCTCGCCTTGTGGGCGAAGGGTCTTCAGTGCGCCGTCGTCGGCAGTGTCTGGTGTGTAACGAGCGTTTCACGACCTTTGAGGTGGCAGAGCTGGTCATGCCGCGCGTGGTTAAAAGTAACGACGTGCGTGAGCCGTTTAACGAAGAGAAACTGCGCAGCGGAATGCTGAAGGCCCTTGAAAAACGTCCCGTCAGCGCGGACGACGTGGAGATGGCGCTAAACCACATAAAATCTTACCTTCGTGGTTTGGGTGAGCGTGAAGTGCCCAGCAAGATGATCGGCAACCTGGTAATGGAGCAGCTGAAAAAGCTCGATAAGGTCGCCTATATCCGCTTTGCCTCGGTCTACCGCAGTTTCGAAGACATCAAAGAGTTTGGCGAAGAGATCGCCCGCTTACAGGATTAAGCTCATGCACGATGAGATGTACATGGCGCGAGCCATGAAGCTGGCGCAGCGCGGTCGTTTTACGACCCATCCCAACCCGAACGTCGGGTGCGTTATCGTTAAAGATGGCGAGATCGTGGGGGAGGGCTTTCACTATCGCGCAGGCGAACCGCATGCTGAGGTTCATGCGCTGCGCATGGCCGGCGAGAAGGCGCGCGGTGCGACGGCCTACGTTACGCTGGAGCCCTGCAGCCATCACGGGCGTACGCCACCGTGCTGCGACGCGCTGATTGCCGCGGGGGTGTCGCGCGTGGTTGCATCGATGCAGGACCCGAATCCGCAGGTGGCCGGACGTGGTCTGTATCGTCTGCAGCAGGAAGGCATTGACGTCAGCCATGGCCTGATGATGCAGGACGCGGAAGCGCTCAACAAAGGTTTCCTGAAGCGCATGCGTACCGGGTTCCCGTATATCCAGCTTAAGCTGGGTGCCTCGCTGGACGGTCGTACGGCGATGGCAAACGGCGAGAGCCAGTGGATCACCTCGCAGCAGGCAAGGCGCGATGTGCAACGTCTGCGCGCGCAAAGCCATGCTATTCTCACCAGCAGTGAAACCGTTCTGGCTGACGATCCGGCCATGACCGTGCGCTGGGACGAGCTGAATGCCGATACCCAGGCTCTGTATCCGCAGGAGAATCTGCGTCAGCCGCTGCGTATTGTCATTGATAGCCAGAACCGCGTGACGCCGGAGCACCGCATCGTCCAGCAGCCAGGGGAAACCTGGATTGCCCGCACGAAGGAAGATACGCGTGAATGGCCAGAAGGCGTGCGCAGCATCATAGTGCCGGAGCATAACGGGCATCTGGATCTGGTGGTGCTGATGATGCTACTCGGCAAGCAGCAGGTGAACAGCATCTGGGTCGAAGCGGGCCCGACGCTTGCCGGCGCGCTGCTTCAGGCGGGGCTGGTGGATGAGCTTCTCGTCTACGTTGCGCCTAAACTGTTGGGCAGTGACGCGCGCGGCCTGTTTGTGCTGCCCGGCCTTGAAAAACTGGCCGATGCACCACAACTCAAATTTAGCGAGATTCGTCCGGTAGGTCCGGATGTCTGCCTCCACTTAACGACAGCGTAATTGCTCCCGAAATAGGGAAGCAGTGCGCAAAGTATTATGATAAAATCCGCCCCCCTGCGGGGCCAAATGAACCCGTAAAGGAAGAGTATGAACATTATTGAAGCTGCTGTAGCTACCCCGGACGCTCGCGTCGCCATCACCATTGCGCGTTTCAACAACTTCATCAACGATAGCCTGCTGGAAGGTGCGGTTGACGCCCTGAAACGTATCGGCCAGGTTAAAGATGACAACATTACCGTTGTTTGGGTTCCAGGCGCTTACGAACTGCCACTGGCGGCGGGCGCGCTGGCGAAAACCGGTAAATATGACGCGGTGATTGCGCTGGGTACCGTTATTCGTGGCGGCACTGCGCACTTCGAATACGTTGCGGGCGGTGCAAGCAACGGTCTGGCACACGTTGCGCAGGATGCTGAAATTCCTGTCGCGTTCGGCGTGCTGACCACCGAAAGTATTGAACAAGCCATCGAACGTGCTGGCACCAAAGCCGGTAACAAAGGTGCAGAAGCTGCACTGACCGCGCTTGAAATGATCAATGTATTGAAAGCCATCAAGGCCTGATTTTTTTGTAAGGGGAATTCCGTGAAACCTGCTGCTCGTCGCCGCGCCCGTGAATGTGCCGTCCAGGCACTTTACTCCTGGCAGTTGTCCCAGAACGACATCGCTGATGTTGAATACCAGTTCCTGTCAGAACAGGACGTGAAAGACGTTGACGTTCTGTACTTCCGTGAACTGCTGTCGGGAGTGGCGACTAATAGCGCGTATCTCGATGGTCTGATGAAACCTTACCTGTCCCGTCTGCTCGAAGAGCTGGGTCAGGTAGAAAAAGCAGTGTTGCGCATTGCGCTGTTTGAGCTGTCTAAACGTGATGATGTGCCGTACAAAGTGGCCATCAACGAAGCGATCGAACTGGCGAAAACCTTCGGCGCTGAAGACAGCCACAAGTTTGTAAACGGCGTACTTGATAAAGCAGCACCTGCGATCCGTCCCCACAAAAAGTGATCCGCAAACCGGAGTTCTGCATTGCCTGACGGGCAGTGCGGCTCCGGTTTTTTCTTTTATTTGCTGAGGCATAACGTATGGCATGCGGCGAATTTTCCCTGATTGCCCGTTATTTCGACCGTGTCAGAACCTCTCGTCTTGATGTTGAAACCGGCATCGGCGATGACTGTGCACTTCTCAATATTCCCGAAAAACAGACGCTGGCAATCAGCACCGACACCTTAGTGTGCGGACGTCATTTTTTACCGGATATCGATCCTGCCGATCTGGCGTATAAGGCGCTGGCGGTTAACGTCAGCGATCTGGCGGCGATGGGGGCCGATCCCGCGTGGTTAACCCTGGCGCTGACGCTGCCTGAGGTAGACGAAGCCTGGCTTGAAGCATTCAGCGATGCGCTGTTTGAGCAGCTTAACTACTACGATATGCAGCTGATTGGCGGTGATACCACTGCCGGGCCGCTGTCGATGACGCTGGCGATCCACGGTTATGTACCGCTTGGTCGCGCGCTGAAGCGTTCGGGTGCAAAACCCGGTGACTGGATCTACGTGACCGGTACACCGGGCGACAGCGCCGCGGGCCTGGCGATTCTTCAGGATCGCTTAACCGTGAAGAACGCTGACGATGCGGCGTATCTGGTGAAACGCCATCTGCGCCCGACGCCGCGTATTCTGCACGGTCAGGCGCTGCGCGAGCGGGCAAGCTCGGCTATCGATCTCTCTGACGGGCTGATCTCAGATCTTGGCCATATTCTGAAGGCGAGCGGTGTCGGCGCGCGCGTAGACCTGGATCTGTTCCCGCTGTCAGAGGAACTGCTTCGTCATGTTGAACCTGAACAGGCACTGCGCTGGGCGCTGTCCGGTGGTGAAGATTATGAACTGTGCTTTACCGTTCCGGAGCTGAACCGTGGAACGCTCGACGTGGCGTTAGCGCATCTTGGCGCGAAATTCACCTGTATCGGGCAGATCATGCCGGAGAGTGAAGGGCTGAAGTTTGTGAAAGACGGTGCGCCGGTTACGCTGGACTGGAAAGGGTACGATCACTTCGCGTGAGTTTGTACGCTCTGTAATGCCGGGTGGCGGCTCCGCCTTACCCGGCCTACAAAAGATGGGGCTTATTTAAACCCCACCACCGGATGCTGCTGATACGGCGTCTCCAGCTCGGCAACCTGTTCGGGCGTCAGCGTGATATCCACCGCGTTTAACAGTTCGTCCAACTGCTCTTCCCGGGACGTGCCGATAATGGGAGCCGCGACGCCGCGTTTACCCAGCAGCCATGCCAGCGCTACCTGGGCGCGGGTTGCGCCGGTATCGTCGGCAATCCCGGCCAGGCGTTCGGCAATCAGTGCATCGCTGGCCTCTGTTCCTTCATAGAGATTTTTTCCCACTTCATCCGAGACCAGACGGGCCGTAGTTTCGCCCCACGGACGGGTCAGGCGACCGCGCGCGAGCGGGCTCCACGGGATGACCGCCACGCCCTCCTGCTGGCACAGCGGCAACATCTCACGCTCTTCTTCACGATAGATCAGATTGTAGTGATCCTGCATGGTGACAAAGCGCGCCCAGCCGTGCTGCGCCTGCAGATCCAGCGCCTGAGCAAACTGCGACGCGTGCATCGACGATGCGCCGATGTAGCGTGCTTTACCGGCTTTGACGACGTCGTTGAGCGCCTCAAGCGTCTCCTCGATCGGTGTGTTGTAATCCCAGCGGTGAATTTGCAGCAGGTCGACGTAATCCATGTTCAGGCGCCTGAGGCTGTCGTCAATGGAACGCAGGATCTGCGCGCGAGAAAGGCCCTGCGGCAGGTCCCCCACCGGGTAGTAGACCTTGGTGGCAACGACGATGTCATCCCGACGGGCAAAATCGCGCAGGGCGCGGCCGACAATCTCCTCGCTGCTGCCGTCGGAGTAGCTGTTGGCGGTGTCAAAGAAGTTAATGCCGCCCTCGATGGCGCGTTTGATGATCGGACGGCTGCTCTCTTCCGGCAGCGTCCAGGCGTGGTTCCCCCGATCGGGCTCGCCAAAGGTCATACATCCCAGACAAAGTCGGGAAACCTTAAGGTCCGTTTTTCCTAATGTTGTGTATTGCACGGTTCCGCTCCTGCTGTTTAAACAATACGTTTAAGCATAGCAGGAGCAGAAAAGGGGGGAGGGATCAGTCCAGCCAGGCGCGGATTTTAGCTTCGATACCGGCAGCGTCCAGGCCAATCGCCGCGCGGGCTTCGTCCTGGGTACCTTGCGGGATGAAGTAGTCCGGCAGGCCGAGGTTCAGTACCGGAACGGCTTTACGGTTTGCCATCAGCACCTCGTTCACGCCGCTGCCCGCACCGCCCATAATCGCGTTCTCTTCCAGCGTGACCAGCACGTCGTGCGCCTCAGCCATACTCAGGATCAGGGATTCGTCGAGCGGCTTCACAAAGCGCATATCCACGAGGGTAGCATTCAGCGTTTCAGCTACTTTCGCCGCCTCTGGCATCAGCGTGCCGAAGTTCAGGATCGCCACTTTCTCACCGCGACGTTTAACCAGACCTTTACCGATCGCCAGCTTCTCCAGCGGCTGCAGCTCAACGCCCACCGCATTGCCGCGCGGATAGCGAACGGCACTTGGGCCATCCTGATAGTGGTAGCCGGTAAACAGCATCTGACGACATTCGTTCTCGTCGCTTGGCGTCATGATCACCATATCCGGAATGCAGCGCAGGAACGACAGGTCAAACGCGCCCTGGTGCGTCTGGCCGTCGGCACCGACGATGCCCGCACGATCGATAGCAAACAGCACCGGCAGCTTCTGGATCGCCACGTCGTGGATCACCTGATCGTAGGCGCGCTGCAGGAAGGTGGAATAGATAGCGACAACCGGTTTGTAGCCGCCGATCGCCAGGCCCGCTGCAAATGTCACCGCGTGCTGCTCGGCAATGGCCACGTCGAAATACTGGTCAGGGTATTTTTTAGAGAACTCTACCATGCCGGAGCCTTCGCGCATGGCCGGGGTGATCGCCATCAGCTTGTTGTCTTTTGCGGCCGTTTCGCACAGCCAGTCGCCGAAAATTTTTGAATAGCTCGGCATGCCGCCGCTGCTTTTCGGCAGGCAGCCGCTGGACGGGTCAAATTTCGGTACCGCGTGGAAGGTAATCGGATCTTTTTCCGCCGGCTCGTAGCCACGCCCTTTTTTAGTCATGATGTGCAGGAACTGCGGGCCTTTCAGGTCGCGCATGTTCTTGAGCGTGGTGACCAGCCCCAGTACGTCGTGGCCGTCAACCGGGCCAATATAGTTAAAGCCCAGCTCCTCAAACAGGGTACCCGGCACGACCATGCCTTTGATGTGCTCTTCGGTACGCTTAAGCAGCTCTTTGATCGGCGGTACGCCGGAGAAGACTTTTTTACCGCCTTCACGCAGCGAGGAGTAAAGCTTGCCGGAGAGCAGCTGTGCCAGATGGTTGTTCAGCGCGCCAACGTTCTCGGAGATCGACATTTCGTTATCGTTGAGGATAACCAGCATGTCCGGCTTGATGTCGCCCGCATGGTTCATGGCTTCGAAGGCCATACCCGCGGTGATGGCACCGTCGCCAATCACGCAGACGGTGCGGCGCTGCTTGTTCTCTTTCTCGGCGGCGACGGCAATACCGATGCCCGCAGAAATGGAGGTGGAGGAATGGCCGACGCTCAGCACGTCATACTCGCTCTCACCGCGCCACGGGAACGGATGCAGGCCACCTTTCTGACGAATAGTGCCAATTTTATCGCGACGTCCGGTCAGAATTTTGTGCGGATAGGCCTGGTGGCCCACGTCCCAGATGAGCTGATCGAACGGCGTGTTATAGACGTAGTGCAGCGCCACGGTCAGCTCTACCGTGCCAAGCCCGGAGGCGAAATGGCCGCTGGAGCGGCTTACGCTGTCGAGCAGGTAGCGACGCAGCTCGTCGCACAGCTTCGGCAGGCTCTCTTTCGGCAACAGACGTAACTCCTGGGTGGAGTCAACTAACGCCAGTGTCGGGTATTTGGCAATATCAAAACTCATCAAAGGCTCATCGAGATATATAGTTTATTTATCACGCTGGATTATATAGTCCGCTAGCGCTTCCAGTGCCGAGGTATCCAGCGATTGCGCAGCCAGTTCATTCAGCGACTGGCGGGCATCGTCAATCAGATCCCGGGCTTTACGTTGGGCTTGCTCAAGACCCAGCAGGGCGGGGTAGGTACTTTTGCCAAGCTGCTGGTCCGCACCCTGACGTTTACCCAATGTTGCAGTATCGCCCACCACATCCAGAATGTCATCCTGAACCTGGAATGCCAGACCGATACTTTCTGCGTATCTGTCCAGAATCGGCAGGGCTTTGCGCCCTTGCTCACCCGCGCTCAGCGCGCCCAGGCGAACGGCGGAACGAATCAATGCCCCGGTTTTATGGCGATGAATACGCTCCAGCTGTTCCAGATTAACCTGACGTCCTTCCGCTTCAAGATCCAACGCCTGACCGCCGCACATTCCGGCCACGCCGCTGGCCATGGCCAGTTCGGAAATCATTGCCAGACGGTCACGGTCAGCCACTTCGGCCATTGGCGCGTCGCTCAGAATCGAGAACGCCAGCGTCTGCAGGGCATCACCCGCCAGAATGGCATTCGCCTCGCCAAACTTGATGTGGCAGGTGGGTTGACCCCGACGCAAATCGTCGTCGTCCATCGCCGGGAGATCGTCGTGGATCAGCGAGTAGGCATGGATGCACTCAACGGCGGCTGCCGGGGCGTCCAGCGTGTTATCGCTGATGCCAAACATGTTGCCGGTGGCGTACACCAGGAACGGGCGCAGGCGCTTTCCACCCAAGAGTGCGCCATAGTGCATGGCTTCAACCAGAGGAGTGTTCTGAAAAGGCTGTGGCGCAATAAATCGGCGCAGGGCGTCGTTGGCACGCACGACACGCGCCTGAAGCTCTTTGGCAAAATCCATTTACTCGGCGTCCGGTGTGAAAGGCGTAGTTTTCGCGTCTTCGCTGTCGGAAAGCAGGATCTGCACGCGCTGCTCGGCCTGCTGCAGTTTGACCTGCCCCTGGCGCGCCAGCTGCACGCCGCGCTCGAATTCGTTGAGCGCCTCTTCCAGCGGGAGATCGCCGCTCTCAAGACGGGTAACGATTTGCTCCAGTTCACTCAGCGCAGTTTCGAAACTGGCCGGTGCGTCGTTCTTCTTCGGCATAGTGAATTGACTCTTATATTCTCAGCCCCGACATGGTAACGGACTCAGGGCAATTATCAAATAACGCGCAATGTGCACAGGAGCGGCGCGATGGTGGTATACTTGCGCGCCTGGATGCAGCCACGGGTGTGGGCTGCTGTACTCTTTTCCATTACAAGCCTTAATACGCTTGCCTAAGAAACATTGCCGCCATGAAGTTTATCATTAAATTGTTCCCTGAAATCACCATCAAAAGCCAATCTGTGCGTTTGCGCTTTATTAAAATTCTCACCGGGAACATTCGTAACGTTTTAAAGCACTACGACGAAACCCTCGCCGTGGTGCGCCACTGGGACCACGTTGAGGTCCGTGCGAAAGACGAAAACAAACGTCAGGATATTCGCGACGCGCTGACCCGTATTCCAGGGATCCACCATATTCTGGAAGTGGAAGATGTCCCGTTCAGCGATATGCACGACATATTCGAAAAAGCGCTGGTTCAGTACCGCGATCAGATCGAAGGCAAAACCTTTTGCGTGCGCGTGAAGCGTCGCGGTAAGCACGAATTCAGCTCCATTGAAGTGGAACGTTACGTTGGCGGCGGTTTGAACCAGCACGTTGAGACGGCGCGCGTGCGTCTGACCAACCCGGACGTGACCGTTAATCTGGAGATCGAAAACGATCGCCTGCTGTTGGTGAAAGGCCGCTATGAAGGTATCGGTGGCTTCCCGATCGGGACTCAGGAGGATGTTCTGTCCCTGATCTCCGGCGGCTTCGACTCCGGCGTCTCCAGCTATATGCTGATGCGCCGCGGCTGCCGCGTACACTACTGCTTCTTCAACCTGGGCGGCGCGGCGCACGAAATCGGCGTTCGTCAGGTGGCGCATTACCTGTGGAACCGCTTCGGCAGCTCCCACCGCGTGCGTTTCGTGGCAATCAATTTCGAACCGGTGGTCGGCGAGATTCTGGAGAAAGTGGACGACGGCCAGATGGGCGTCATCCTGAAGCGCATGATGGTGCGTGCGGCATCCAAAGTGGCTGAACGCTACGGCGTGCAGGCGCTGGTCACCGGTGAAGCGCTGGGGCAGGTCTCCAGCCAGACGCTGACCAACCTGCGCCTGATCGACAACGTGTCTGATACCCTGATCCTGCGTCCGCTGATCTCCCACGACAAAGAGCACATCATCGACCTGGCGCGCGAAATCGGCACCGAAGATTTTGCCCGCACCATGCCGGAATACTGTGGCGTGATCTCAAAAAGCCCGACCGTCAAAGCGGTGAAGGCGAAGATCGAAGCGGAAGAAGAGAACTTCGATTTCAGCATTCTGGATAAAGTGGTGGAAGAAGCGTCCAACATTGATATCCGCGAAATCGCCCAGCAGACCGAGCAGGAAGTGGTAGAAGTGGAGACCGTGAGCGGTTTCGGCGCCAACGACGCGATTCTGGATATCCGCTCCATTGACGAGCAGGATGACAAGCCGCTGCAGGTTGACGGCGTCGAAGTGGTTTCTCTGCCGTTCTACAAGCTGAGCACGAAGTTTGGCGACCTCGACCAGAGCAAAACGTACCTGCTGTGGTGTGAGCGCGGGGTGATGAGTCGCCTGCAGGCGCTGTATCTGCGCGAGCAGGGCTTTGCCAATGTGAAGGTGTATCGTCCGTAGTTTCTCGCCCGGCGGCGCTTCGCTTACCGGGCCTACGGTACCGTGCATTTGTAGGCCGGGTAAGGCGTAGCCGCCACCCGGCTTTTTTATGCACTACTCTTCATAGTAATTATAAATCCCCGCTGGCATCACCAGCGATGACGCCACTTCGTACGCCTTCTCGCGCCCGACCAGCAGGTCGATAATCTTTAAGCCAAAATCAATCGCGGTGCCGGGGCCCTGGCTGGTCAGCAGGTTGACGCGCGGATCCCAGACGACGCGTTTGTCCACCCATTGATCTTCCGGAATGGTGTCTTTCAGCCCCGGGAAGCCGGTCATATTGCCGATGGGGAAGATGTCATGGGGAACCAGCACCGTGCCGGCGGCGGCACAAATGGCGGCGACGATGCGGCCGGATAAATGGAACTGACGCACGGTCTCAACCAGCAGCGGGCTGTCGCGAAAATACTCCGCGCCCTTCAGGCCGCCGGGCAGGACGATGATGTCATAATCCCCGTCGGCCACCTGCACGAGCGGGGCATCAGCGAGCAGCTTCACGCCGCGCGAGCAGGTAATCGCCAGGCTGCCGTCGCTGGCGACGCTGGCGGTGGTGACCTTAATGCCGCCGCGCACCATCAGATCAATGGTGGTGACCGCCTCCATCTCTTCGCTACCAGGGGCGAGGCAGATTAGTGCCGACGCGCTCATATTCACTCTCCTTACGTTTAACCAGGTCATACAGACGGGCGTTTTCCGGCACCGCGATGCCGTGCGCGCGGGCGCGTTTTAGCAGATAGCCGGTGATGTAGTCGATCTCCGTGTGGCGTAATGCCCGAACATCCTGCAGCATCGAGGAGATGTTCTCAGCTGTACTCTCAATAACCTGCTCGACATAACAGCGCAAATCGTCTGCCGAGGTATGCAGCCCTTCCCGCTCAACGACCGCCGCGACTTCTGCACACAGGGATGCCACCTCTTGCGGATGGTTTTTCAGTTCACCGTTCGGGCAGTTCCACAGCGCCGTCAGCGGGTTGATCACACAGTTAACGGCCAGCTTGCGCCAGAGCTGAGGGCGAATGTGGTTATGCCAGGCCACGTCCGGGAGCACCTTCTGCAGCACATCGGCAAGATAGCTGTAGTCCCCATCCTGCGTTCTGGCAGGCCCGATGTGCGTCACGCCGCTGGCGACATGCACGATGATGTTGCCGTCGCGGCGCGCAGCGTGGGTGGTCGTTGCCATCAGCAGGGGCTGCGGAACGCTTTTCAGCTCATCAAGGGTCCCCATGCCGTTATGCAGCAGCAGTATGGGCGAAGTGGGGGGAAGCTGGGCGGCCAGTGTCTTTACCGCGTCTGAGACCTGCCACGCTTTAAGCGTTACCAGTAAAAGGTCGCTTTGCGCCAGGAAATCAGGATCGTTCGCGGTGAGGGATTCGTTAAAGATGCTTCCGTCTTCACCAATCAGGTTTACACTGCAATAAGGCTGGGGCACGCGCAGCCAGCCCTGAACCTCATGTCCGTGCTTGCACAGTGCGGTCAGCCACAGCTGACCAAGCGCTCCGCATCCGAGCACCGTAATTTTCATTGTTCCTCCTCACCTGCAACTGCGCCAGGTGTTACAGCTTAATTATACAGCTAAGCTTCTGTTGAGTTATGCCTCGTAGCGGGTATTATGCAACGCAACAAAAGTGAAGGGAGAAGAAAAGATGCCATCTTTCGATATTGTTTCCGAAGTTGATATCCAGGAAGTTCGCAACGGCGTTGAGAACGCAACCCGCGAAGTTGAGTCACGTTTCGATTTTCGTGGCGTTGAGGCGTCGTTTGAGCTGAACGACGCAAATAAGACCATTAAGGTGCTGAGTGAGTCTGATTTCCAGGTGAATCAGCTGCTCGACATTCTGCGCGCCAAGCTGCTTAAACGCGGCATCGAAGGGACCTCACTGGACGTGCCGGAAGAGTTCGTCCACAGCGGTAAAACGTGGTTCGTTGAAGCGAAGCTGAAGCAGGGCATCGAGAGCGCGGTGCAGAAGAAGATCGTTAAGCTCATCAAAGACAGCAAGCTGAAGGTGCAGGCGCAGATCCAGGGCGAAGAAATTCGCGTGACCGGTAAGTCCCGCGACGACCTGCAGTCCGTGATGGCGCTGGTGCGCGGCGGCGACCTGGGGCAACCGTTCCAGTTTAAAAACTTCCGCGACTAATATAAAAAGCCCGGTTTACCCGGGCTTTTTTCACGCTTTCAGCGCCTGCTCGACCTCAAAGCGGTTGGTCACCTTGCTGTCAATTTTGACATAAGCGCTGCGCTCCTCGGGAACAATCAGCACTTCCGTGACCCCTTCTTTTGCTTCCAGACGCTGTTTCAGCGCGTCGCTAATCTCCACATCATCCGGGATTTCTACGCGCAGGCTGCTCACGTAGCGCGGCTCTTTCATGGTGCCGGCGACCAGCAGCCAGACTGTCGCCAGCAGCGCGCCCGCGAGAAACACGGTTTGCGAATCAAACAGGCCGTCCACCCAGCCACCAAGCGAGCCGCCGATTGCCACGCCGAGGAACTGGCTGGTGGAGTAAATACCCATCGCCGTGCCTTTGTAACCGGCGGGGGACTCTTTGCTGATCAGCGACGGCAGCAGGGCCTCCATCAGGTTAAACGCCAGGAAGAACAGCTGTACCCCGGCGATCAGTTCCCAGAAGTGCGGGCCGGCGCCCCAGAGCACGATCTCGGCAATCAGCAGGAGCGCCACGCAGCCCACGAAGACGCGTTTCATTTTGCGCTTCACTTCGGCGTAGATGATGAACGGCACGACGGAGACAAACGAAATCAACATCGTGACCAGATAGATTTTCCAGTGCTCAGCCGCCGGGAAACCCGCTGCGGCAAGCTGGCCGGGAAGGGCGACAAAGGTCGACATCAGCAGAATGTGCAGGCACATAATGCCGAAATTCAGCTTAAGCAGGCGCGGCTCGACAATCACCTTGCTGAAGCAGCCTTTTACCATGCCGGATTCACGGTTCAGAACGTGGTTTTTGCTGTCCGGTACCACCCACAGGGTTAAGGCAATGCCGAGGGTCGCCAGCACGGCAATCATCCAGAACAGGGCGTGCAGGCCGAGCGCATGGGTGATTATCGGGCCCAGCACCATCGCAATCGCAAACGTCACGCCAAAGCTGACGCCGATAAAGGCCATGGCTTTGGTGCGGTTCTGCTCGCGGGTTAAGTCTGACAGCAGCGCCATCACCGCGGCGGCAATCGCGCCGGAGCCCTGCAGGGCGCGGCCAAGAATAATCCCCCAGATGGAGTGGGAGAGGGCGGCAATGACGCTTCCGAGCACAAAGACCAGCAGCCCGCCGACAATCAGCGGTTTGCGGCCCACCCGGTCAGAGAGCAGGCCAAACGGGATCTGGAACACCGCCTGCGCCAGACCATAAATGCCAATGGCGAGGCCAATCAGCGCCTCGCTGGCCCCCTGCAGCGCCATACCGTATGTGGTCAGAACAGGCAGGACCATAAACATGCCAAGCATCCGTAGCGAGAAGACAGTCCCTAAGCCCCAGGTCGCGCGTAGCTCGCCTGGCGTCATTTTATAATCGTTCATTACCACCTCAGTTCAAAAGCAGGCCATAGTGTAGTGCGGGGAAGGGGCGGGGTAAATAAAGGGTTATTTAACAAATATTACATGCGTTATTAATGGATTTTATGAATAAAAAAGGGTGCCGAAGCACCCCTTTATTTACCTGTTGTGGCTTACCAGACGTAAGTCAGCAGGTTATGTGAATCTGGCACCATGAAATCCACGGACATCATCACGGACAGCGAGGTGATGGCCACAATCGAGAACACAAACAGCTTGCGCGCCCAGACTTTGTCATCTTCCACTTTGTAACCGCGCAGCGCCATGCCGAGCCACCAGACGCTCACCGCAGCCGCTACCGCCAGATATTTGTATCCGGCGTAACCACCCAGAGAGAGCATCAGCGTTGCCACGGCAAAGGCGATGATGTACAGCGTGATGTGGTTCTTGGCAACGGAGATGCCCTTCACGACCGGCAGAACCGGGATGTTCGCTGCCTGATAATCCTTAAAGCGGAAAATCGCGATGGCATAGGAGTGCGGCATCTGCCACAGGCTAAAGATAGCCAGCAGGATCAGCGCACCGCTATCGAACTCGTTCGTAACCGCGCAGTAGCCAATCACCGGCGGCGCAGCGCCGGAGAGAGAACCAATCAGCGTGCCGTAGACGGAGTGACGTTTCATATACAGGCTATAGATGCCCACATACACCACGAACCCCATCACCCCCAGCCAGCAGGCCAGCGGGTTAGCACCAAACCACAGCAGCATAAAGCCAGCAATACCCAGCAAGGTGGCGTACACCAGCGAGACGGAAGGGGCGATCAGGCCTTTCACCAGCACCCGATTTTTGGTCCTTTCCATCTTCTTGTCGATATCCATGTCGATGTAGTTGTTAAATACACAACCGGACGCAACAACCAGTGACACACCGACCAGCGTGTAGATAAAGAGGGCGTAATCAATGCTGCCCTTAGAGGCCAGCAGGAACCCTCCGATCACGGAGATCAGGTTGCCAAAGATGATGCCTGGTTTCGTTACTTGCAGGTATTGCTTAAACATACTCGCCGCTCTTAGTGAACCATCATGTTGTAGTTGAGGTTCCACATAATCCAGATGGAACCGACTACCAGGATAGCGATGATAATCACGGTAAAGATAAAGGCGGTCATGTTCCAGCCTTCATCGGACTTGGTGTTCATGTGCAGGAAGCAAACCAGATGCACCAGAATCTGAATCACCGCGGTCACCAGGATTGCACCCAGGATAACCGGCTTAGACGCAGAACCGCTCATCACCATCCAGAACGGGATCACCGTCAGGATGATCGACAGGATGAAACCTGTCATGTAGGTTTTTACGCTGCCGTGGGAAGCGCCATGATCGTTAGAATGACTCATTACATCGCCCCCATCAGATAGACAACAGAGAACACACAGATCCACACCACGTCCAGGAAGTGCCAGAACAGGCTCAGGCACAGGATACGGGTACGGTTAGTACTGGTCAGGCCGCGACGGGAGATCTGGAACATCAGGACTGCCATCCAGATCAGACCGGAGGTCACGTGCAGACCGTGGGTGCCGACCAGCGCGAAGAACGCGGACAGGAAGCCACTGCGATCCGGGCCGAAGCTTTCCATGATCAGGTGATGGAATTCATAGATTTCCATCCCGATAAATCCAGCACCAAACAGCCAGGTCAACGCCAGCCAGGAGACAACCTGGCTCTTGTTGTTTTTGTACATGGCGATAGCCGCCATGCCGTAGGTGATGGAGCTGAATAACAGCAGTGCGGTTTCAACCAGAACGAACGGCAGTTCAAAGATGTCCTTGCCGGTCGGGCCGCCCGCTGTGCCGTTCACCAGAACGGCATAGGTCGCGAACAGACAGCAGAACAGAATGCAGTCGCTCATCAGGTAGATCCAGAAACCGAAGACTTTGGTCGGTCCTGTATCGTGGTGCGCATGTTCATGCGCGTGGGCAGTTGAGTGCGCCAGAGTATCAGTTGCCATTTTTCAGCCCCGCTTTAGAAATCTCGTCGAAATGCTGATTTTCCAGCTTTTCAACTTCACGGACTGGTACGTAGTAGTCCACGTCCTCGTCAAAGCTCTTCACAATCCAGCTGATTACGATGCCAGCAAAGCCAACAATCGCCATCCACCAGATGTGCCAGATCATTGCGAAACCAAATACCGTTGCGAAGGCGGCAATCACGATGCCCGCACCGCTGTTTTTCGGCATATGGATCTCTTCGTAATGAGCAGGTTGCTTGTACGCTTCACCTTTTTCTTTCATTTCCCAGAATGCGTCACGTTCATGAACCTGAGGCACGATGGCAAAGTTATAGAAAGGCGGTGGAGAAGAGGTCGCCCACTCCAGCGTACGGCCACCCCATGGGTCACCGGTCAGGTCACGGTTCTGGTCGCGGTCGCGAATAGACACGTAGAACTGAATCAGCTGAGACGCGATACCACAGGCAATCAGCACGGCACCGCCCGCTGCAACCATCAGCATTGGGTGGAACTGCGGATCAATCTGCTGGCTCAGACGACGGGTCATACCCATGAAGCCCAGCACGTACAGCGGCATAAATGCTACGAAGAAGCCGATGATCCAGAACCAGAACGCGCGTTTACCCCATTTTTCGTTCAGCGTGAAGCCGAACGCTTTTGGCCACCAGTAGGTTACGCCAGCGAAGCAGCCGAAGACCACGCCACCGATGATAACGTTATGGAAGTGCGCAATCAGGAACAGACTGTTGTGCAGAACGAAGTCAGCACCCGGTACCGCCAGCAGTACGCCGGTCATCCCACCTACGGAGAAGGTCACGATGAAGCCGATGGTCCACAGCATTGCTGAGTGGAACACGATACGGCCCTGATACATGGTGAACAGCCAGTTGAAGATCTTCACCCCGGTCGGGATGGCGATAATCATGGTGGTAATACCGAAGAAGGCGTTTACGTTCGCGCCCGCACCCATGGTGAAGAAGTGGTGCAGCCAAACGATGAACGACAGAACGGTAATACACACGGTTGCCCACACCAGAGAGGTGTAACCAAACAGACGTTTACGCGAGAAGGTTGCCGCGATTTCGGAGAACACACCGAAGACAGGCAGAACCAGGATGTAAACTTCCGGGTGACCCCATGCCCAAATCAGGTTGATGTACATCATCATGTTGCCACCCATATCGTTCGTGAAGAAATGGGTGCCCAGGTAGCGGTCCAGGGTCAGCAGCGCGATGGTAACAGTCAGAATTGGGAAGGACGCAATAATCAGGATGTTGGCGCACAGAGATGCCCAGGTAAATACCGGCATCTTGAACATGGTCATGCCAGGGGCACGCATCTTGATAATGGTCACGAAGAAGTTGATACCGGTCAGGGTCGTACCGACACCGGAGAGCTGAAGCGCCCAAATCCAGTAGTCGACGCCAACGCCCGGGCTGTACTCAATTCCTGACAGCGGTGGGTAAGCCAGCCAGCCGGTCTGCGCGAATTCGCCCACGCCCAGTGACAGGTTAACCAGAATAACGCCGACAACGGTGAACCAGAAGCTCAGGTTGTTCAGGAACGGGAACGCAACGTCGCGCGCGCCGATTTGCAGCGGAACGACCACGTTCATCAGACCGATAACCAGCGGCATCGCCACGAAGAAGATCATGATAACGCCGTGGGCGGTAAAGATCTGATCGTAGTGGTGCGGTGGCAGGAAGCCGGCTTCACCCGCAGACGCGAGCGCCTGCTGGCTACGCATCATGATCGCATCCGCAAAGCCACGAATTAACATGACGATACCGACGATGCAGTACATGATACCGAGTTTTTTGTGGTCAACCGAAGTCAGCCACTCATTCCACAGGTAGCTCCACTTACCGAAGTAAGTGATCAGGCCAACTAAGGCCGCGCCACCGATGATAATTGCAGCCACCGTAACCATGATAATCGGTTCATGGTAGGGCACTGCATCCAGTGTCAATTTTCCGAACATTTTCTTCCTCGGCCCCTTAGTGAGCGGTTTCCGCGTGGCTCATGTCCATGCCTTCCATACCTTCGTGCGCGCTGTGCTCGCCTTTTGGCTGGGTCATGTCCATGCTCTTGCCGTGATCCATAAATTTGCCAATAACGTCTTTGAACAAATCAGGCTTCACGTTAGAGAAGTACTCCACCTTGTTGTATTCGCTAGGTGCAGCCACTTTTTCGAACGCCGCCATGTCAGACATGGTGTTTGGAGACTGTTTCGCTTTTTCAACCCACTGGTCGAAAGCGGCACGGTCTGGCGTTGCAATAGCTTTGAACTTCATACCTGAGAAGCCCGGGCCGCTATAGCTGGCGGAGATACCATCGTAGGTGCCTGCTTCATTCGCGATCAGATGCAGGTTAGTCTGCATACCGGCCATCGCGTAAATCTGGCTACCCAGACGCGGGATGAAGAAGGAGTTCATTACGGAGTTGGAGGTCACTTTGAACTGAACCGGAGTGTTCGCCGGGAAGGCGATTTCATTCACGGTAGCAATGCCCTGCTCTGGATAGATGAAGAACCATTTCCAGTCCATGGAGACCACTTCAATGGTAATCGGTTTTTCATCGTGAACCAGCGGCTTGCTTGGCTCAAGTGCGTGAGTGGTTTTCCAGGTCAGTACGGCAAGGAACAGGATGATCAGGATAGGTACCGTCCAGACCACAGCTTCCACTTTGTTGGAGTGTGACCAGTTCGGGCTATACTTCGCATCTTTATTGCTCGCACGATACTTCCAGGCGAAACCAACAGCCATCAAAATGGCTGGAATAACCACAATCAACATCAGGCCAAAAGCCGTCAATATCAGTGAACGTTGTTCCAGTCCAATCTGTCCTTTGGGGTCTAGTAGTGCAGAATCACAGCCACTGAGTAATACAGTGCCTGCGAATAATGACAACCATCCCAAACTTTTATTGTATTTCCTGAGTCTCATTTAACGACCTCAATTCCACGGGAGTCTGGTGGCGTTTAAAGTGTGCGGGCATTTTACGGGAAGGTTACATTACTGTAAACATCATTAGGCCTGTGTCAGGAAGGTGTTACCGGGTTCTGCCGCACGTGTCACAAGTGTTGCAAATTATGTCGGTTTTTATGACCGAAGCCGCATGAGATGGGCTTTATAACGAAAGGACCCCCAAGCATACCCTAAAAGGGACAATTGGTATAACCATTGTTAAAAATAAACAAAAAATTAACAATTAATTATCAATAAAAAGACATCTAAAAAACGAAAAATCAAACTATCGCATGCTGAATCGTTTAATGAAAAATAGCGTTTTGGAACCAGAGCCAATAATTTCCAAATCCTATCCCGCACAAAACAACAAATATTTTTTTTAGTCGATGGTGGCTATTTCACCGTTATAATTTCGGTTGGTGATTACAACGGGAAATAACCTTTCGCATTTTTCTTCAGGTCAGCTGCGTTTTACGCAACGCTATGAAATCGAGCAGACCGCCCGTCAGGATCCCAACGATGGCCAGCAGGGCTCCGGCGTCCAGCAGAAGGGCCTCAAAGGGGAGCGCCAGTGGTGTGCTGGCATTAATAATGAGCACGATAAGCCAGAGTGCCAGCGCAACGCAGCCCATCATTAACAGACGTAACGCAAAACGGTAGGCGCGGCGATATTCCGTTCGTGGCATAAAGTGTTCGGTCCGCTGGGTATATTCCAGCGTCTGGCGACAGACCAGCAACAATAAAATCCCCGGCACGGCAGCCACGACGGAGAAAAGATAAAACGTTGGCCAACCGTGGGCTTCCACAAACCAGCCGGCGATCGGACCTACGTAAACGCGGCCAACGGCAGAGAGCGCCGAGAGCAGCGCGAACTGCGTGGCGGAAAATGACTTGTTGCACAGGGTCATCAGCAGGGCGACAAAGGCTGCTGTCCCCATACCGCCGCAGAGATTTTCGAAGAACACCGCAGCGGCCATGCTGATCATATGTTTGTCGGTAATCGACAGCAGCCAGTAGCCCGCGTTAGAGGCGCCCTGAAGAATGCCGAAGATCAGCAGTGCGCGGAACAGCGTCAGGCGCTGCATCAGCACGCCACCGTAAAGTGCCCCGACAATGGTCGCAAACAGCCCCAGCGTTTTATTCACTACCCCCACTTCACCGGCATCAAAACCGACACCGCGGATCAGGAAGGTGGTGGTCAGGCTCATGGCAAAGGCGTCGCCAAGCTTATAAAGGACGATCAGCAGCAGGATCAGCCAGGCGTTGTTGCGGCCAAAGAAGTCGCGCAGCGGTTCGGCCACGGCCTGCTCCAGCGAGCGGGGAACCGGAATAACGTCGCTCGGTTCGGGGGCAAAGAGCGTGGCGATAATGCAGGGGATAAGCAGGGCGGCCATCAGCCAGTACATGCCCTGCCAGCCGAGGTAACGGTCGGCCAGCCACAGCGCCAGCCCGCCGGAGACCAGCATCCCGAGGCGATAGCCCAGCACGCTGATGGCCGCTCCGGCACCGCGTTCTTCCGCAGGTAACACGTCCGTCTTCCAGGCGTCGAACACGATATCCTGAGAGGCGGAACAGAAGGCAATCACCACCGCAAGCGCGGCCATCCAGCGCAGCTGCGTGGTGGGCTCAAGAAACCCCATCGCCGCGATGGCCAGCAGCAGCAGGACCTGCGTCATCACCAGCCAGCCGCGGCGACGCCCGAGGAACGGCGGCGTATAGCGATCCATCACCGGCGACCACAGGAACTTGAAGACATAGGCCTGACCGACAAGCGAGAAGAAACCAATGGTTTTGAGATCGATGTTCTCGACCGTCATCCACGCCTGAAGCGTGCCGGAGGTGAGCGCGAGGGGTAAACCCGAGGCAAAGCCGAGGATCAGCAGAATCGCTGATTTCGGTTGCTGGAAAATGCGTAAGTAATGGCTGGACATGTTCTTTTAAGACTGACCCGGTATTACACCGGGTCAGTGAGCAGGATTAACGTGCGTTCTGCTTGATAAAGTCGTGGATGCTGGTGTCCTGCGCCATATCGGCGATGGTATCGGTCAGCACGCTGTTAACGGCGTTAGCAATGTTCTGGTTGGATGCCTGGAACGCACCTTCAACAGAGTAGCTCGCGCGGTAGTTTTTGGTCATCTTGTTGCCATTCTTCGCGGTGGCAATGATGGCGATATCCGCTTTGGTGGCGATATTGTAGCGCACGTTGCCCTGTGACACGTCAGCGTACAGGTTGTTAACGATGATCTGCAGATCAACCGCACCGCTTGGGCCGATCATATAGCCGCGAGCGGTCATTTGTTTCTCCAGCACTTCCTGCAGCAGGAAGCGCAGGTCACGGGACGCGGTGAGCGTCACCTGCTGGTTATCGCGGGTCACTTTTGCCAGCGCCTGATCCTGACGCTGATCGGCACCGTTAATGCTCACGGTGACGCCCATCAGGCTTGGGTCCTGCTGAGGCAGGGTGATTTTTGGTGAGACATCAATGGTGGTAGGCGGGGTAGCACAGCCTGCCAGCATAAAAAGGGCTACCAATGGAAAGAAGAGTTTTTTTAACATTTTTAAGTTCTCACGAATCGTAAGCATAATAGAGAGAAAAATTGCCGCCATCATAACATCGCCAACGGTCAGGGGAAGTGGTCAACGCATGTAAATTCATCGTCTTGTCTGAAAACTGACCAGCTCACTCATTTTCTCCTTTCACGGATGATAAAAGGTATGAGCCTCACAGTTAACTTCATTCGTTTGAATGAGAAAATCGGACGAAAGCTAAATATTTGTTGTCAATGTGTAATGGAAACGGTAAAAGCGGCTAATATTTAAAGGGATGGGTGACATCCTGGCGTTGTCGGAGGAGTAATTTCATGATGATACGTGAGCATATAGAAGATAAATTAAGGGCAGCGTTCAACCCTGTGTTCCTCGAAGTCGTCGACGAAAGCTATCGTCATAACGTACCGGCAGGTTCTGAAAGCCACTTTAAAGTGGTTCTGGTTAGCGATCGCTTCACGGGAGAACGTTTCCTGAACCGACATCGCTTGATCTACAGCACCTTGACGGAAGAGCTCTCCACGACCGTGCATGCGCTGGCACTGCATACCTACACCATTAAGGAATGGGAAGGCTTGCAGGATACGGTTTTCGCATCGCCGCCCTGTCGCGGTGCAGGCACTATCGCCTGATAAATCGGATTTGCAACGGCTGGAGCTTTTCCAGTATGTTGCTTACAGATTTCCTCAAAACGGCCTTCGGGCCGTTTTGTTTTGTCTGAGTTTTGAGCGGATGGTGCGATTTTAAGGCTAAAAATAGCCTTAAAGTGTGAAAAAAGCCGCAGCAACATGCCCCAACCGTTCTCGACTCACCTAAGTGATGCCGCTATAATGCCGCGTCTTATTGAATGTCTTCGGGATGATTCTGGCGACAGGGAATGTGAATCTGCACTAAGAGAGCATCCCGGTATAACAGACAGATTCAGAGTTGACCGAGCACTGTGATTTTTTTGAGGTAACAAGATGCAAGTTTCAGTTGAAACCACTCAAGGCCTTGGCCGCCGTGTAACGATTACTATCGCTGCTGACAGCATCGAAACTGCTGTGAAAAGCGAGCTGGTCAACGTAGCAAAAAAAGTACGTATTGACGGCTTCCGTAAGGGCAAAGTACCAATGAATGTTGTTGCTCAGCGTTATGGCGCTTCCGTGCGTCAGGATGTGCTGGGTGAACTGATGAGCCGCAACTTTATCGATGCGATCATCAAAGAAAAAATCAATCCGGCCGGTGCGCCAAACTACGTTCCAGGCGAATACAAACTGGGCGAAGACTTCACATACACCGTAGAGTTTGAAGTGTATCCGGAAGTTGAGCTGAAAGGTCTGGAATCTATCGAAGTTGAAAAACCGATTGTCTCCGTGACTGACGAAGACGTTGACGGCATGCTGGACACCCTGCGTAAGCAGCAGGCGAACTGGAAAGAGAAAGAAGGCGCTGTTGACGCGGAAGACCGCGTAACCATCGACTTCACCGGTTCTGTAGACGGCGAAGAGTTCGAAGGCGGCAAAGCGTCTGACTTCGTACTGGCAATGGGCCAGGGTCGTATGATCCCAGGCTTCGAAGACGGTATCAAAGGCCACAAGGCTGGCGAAGAGTTCACCATCGACGTGACCTTCCCGGAAGAGTACCACGCTGAAAACCTGAAAGGTAAAGCAGCGAAGTTCGTCATCAACCTGAAGAAAGTGGAAGAGCGCGAACTGCCAGAACTGACTGAAGAGTTCATCAAACGTTTCGGCGTGGAAGACGGTTCTGTTGCTGGCCTGCGTACCGAAGTGCGTAAAAACATGGAGCGCGAGCTGAACGGTGCTGTGCGTAACCGCGTGAAGTCTCAGGCGATCGAAGGCCTGGTGAAAGCCAACGAAATCGACGTTCCTGCTGCACTGATCGACAGCGAAATCGACGTTCTGCGCCGTCAGGCTGCACAGCGTTTCGGTGGCAACCAGCAGCAAGCGATGGAACTGCCACGCGAGCTGTTCGAAGAGCAGGCAAAACGCCGCGTTGTGGTTGGCCTGCTGCTGGGCGAAGTGATTCGTACCCACGAGCTGAAAGCTGACGAAGAGCGTGTGAAAGGCCTGATCGAAGAGATGGCTTCTGCATACGAAGATCCATCAGAAGTGATCGAGTTCTACGGTAAGAACAAAGAGCTGATGGACAACATGCGCAACGTTGCCCTGGAAGAGCAGGCGGTTGAAGCGGTACTGGCGAAAGCGAAAGTGACCGAAAAAGCGACCTCTTTCAACGAACTGATGAACCAGCAGGCGTAATTTCGCCCCAACGGTTTAAAGTTTGAACAGAAAACCCGTTGCCTTGCGGCAGCGGGTTTTTTTTATCGCAGCCAGAGCCCAGGAAGAGTGCTAAAACGCCCTTTCGGTGTTAGCGTAACAACAAAAGGTTGTTATGCTTGAAATAGGGCACTGTGAACCCCATAAGTACGTAATCATGATGAATGAGACTGGCTGATAATCCGTCCGTAAGGTTACAATCAGTACAGCAGGTGTTTTCAATTTTGATCCAGGAGACGGAAATGTCATACAGTGGCGAACGAGATAACTTTGCACCCCATATGGCTCTGGTGCCAATGGTTATTGAACAGACCTCACGTGGTGAGCGTTCTTTTGATATCTATTCCCGTCTGCTCAAGGAACGCGTTATCTTTCTGACCGGCCAGGTGGAAGACCACATGGCTAACCTGATCGTGGCGCAGATGCTGTTTCTGGAAGCGGAAAACCCGGAAAAAGACATTTACCTGTACATTAACTCCCCGGGTGGCGTGATTACCGCAGGGATGTCCATTTATGACACCATGCAATTCATCAAACCGGATGTCAGCACGATCTGTATGGGTCAGGCCGCATCTATGGGCGCGTTCCTGTTAACCGCAGGGGCGAAGGGTAAGCGTTTCTGCTTGCCGAATTCCCGCGTGATGATTCACCAGCCGCTGGGCGGTTACCAGGGCCAGGCGACGGATATTGAAATCCACGCCCGCGAAATCCTGAAAGTAAAAGCGCGCATGAATGAACTTATGGCGCAGCATACGGGTCAACCTCTCGAGCAGATCGAGCGCGATACCGAGCGCGATCGCTTCCTCTCTGCTTCAGAGGCAGTTGAGTACGGCTTAGTCGACTCCGTGTTGACCCATCGTAATTGATGCCCGCGACGCGAGTGTGCCGCTATACTAAGGTAGGGCGGCACGCTGCTTGATGCAGCTTGCGTCTTAGAATGGCATTTGCGTCGTCATGTGCGGCACAAAGAACTTAAAAAGAGGTTTGGACTCATGACAGATAAACGCAAAGATGGTTCGGGCAAACTGCTGTACTGCTCTTTTTGCGGCAAAAGCCAGCATGAAGTGCGTAAACTGATTGCCGGGCCGTCCGTGTATATCTGCGACGAATGCGTCGATTTATGTAACGACATCATTCGCGAAGAGATTAAAGAAGTCGCACCGCACCGTGAGCGCAGCGCGCTGCCAACGCCGCATGAAATTCGTCATCACCTTGACGACTACGTCATCGGCCAGGAGCAGGCCAAGAAAGTGCTGGCGGTAGCGGTCTATAACCACTACAAACGCCTGCGTAACGGCGATACCAGCAATGGCGTGGAACTGGGTAAAAGTAACATTCTGCTGATCGGCCCAACCGGTTCCGGTAAAACGCTGCTGGCTGAAACCCTGGCGCGTCTGCTTGATGTTCCGTTCACCATGGCGGATGCCACCACCCTGACCGAAGCCGGTTACGTGGGTGAGGACGTCGAAAACATCATCCAGAAACTGCTGCAGAAGTGCGATTACGACGTACAGAAAGCCCAGCGCGGGATTGTTTACATCGATGAGATCGACAAGATCTCCCGTAAATCCGACAACCCGTCCATCACTCGTGACGTATCGGGTGAAGGCGTACAGCAGGCACTGCTGAAGCTGATCGAAGGTACGGTTGCCGCCGTTCCGCCACAGGGTGGTCGTAAACATCCGCAGCAGGAGTTCCTGCAGGTTGATACCTCCAAGATCCTGTTCATCTGTGGCGGTGCCTTTGCTGGTCTGGATAAAGTCATCTCCCACCGTGTTGAAACCGGCTCCGGCATTGGTTTTGGCGCAACGGTGAAATCCACATCCGAAAAACCGAACGAAGGCGAGCTCCTGGCACAGGTTGAACCAGAAGATCTGATCAAATTCGGTCTGATTCCTGAATTCATCGGTCGTCTGCCGGTTGTGGCTACGCTGAATGAGCTGAGTGAAGAGGCGCTGATCCAGATCCTGAAAGAGCCGAAAAATGCGCTGACCAAGCAGTATCAGGCGCTGTTCAATCTGGAAGGGGTTGATCTGGAATTCCGCGACGAAGCGCTGGATGCGATTGCCAAAAAAGCAATGAGCCGCAAAACCGGCGCGCGTGGCCTGCGTTCTATCGTTGAAGCGGCACTGCTCGACACCATGTACGATCTGCCGTCGATGGAAGACGTTGAGAAAGTGGTGATTGACGAGTCGGTCATCAGCGGTCAAACCAAACCGCTGCTGATTTACGGCAAACCGGAAGCCCAGCAGGCATCTGGCGAATAATTCACCAAATCATACAAGCAGTTAATCAAAAAGGGGGGATTTTATCTCCCCTTTACTTTTTCCGTATTCATAGCGTTGAATGTGTGGGAAACATCCCCATATACTGGATACATGTTAATGGTTATGTGAAGCACAGTGACATGACCAGCTTACCTGGCGGACACTAACTAAGAGAGAGCTCTATGAATCCTGAGCGTTCTGAACGCATTGAAATCCCCGTATTGCCGTTGCGCGATGTGGTGGTTTATCCGCACATGGTCATACCCTTATTTGTAGGGCGGGAAAAATCTATCCGTTGCCTCGAAGCCGCTATGGATCATGATAAAAAAATCATGCTGGTGGCGCAGAAAGAAGCATCAACGGATGAGCCGGGTGTAAACGATCTTTTCACCGTCGGGACCGTGGCCTCTATTTTGCAGATGCTGAAGCTGCCTGACGGCACCGTGAAGGTGCTGGTAGAAGGCCTGCAGCGTGCGCGTATTACCACTCTGTCAGACGACGGCGAACACTTCTCTGCGAAGGCAGAGTACCTTGATTCGCCTGAACTTGATGAGCGCGAACAGGAAGTGCTGGTGCGCACCGCGATTAGCCAGTTTGAAGGCTATATCAAGCTGAACAAGAAAATCCCACCAGAAGTGCTGACGTCGCTGAACAGTATCGACGATCCTGCACGTCTGGCGGACACCATCGCTGCCCATATGCCGCTGAAGCTGGCTGACAAACAGTCCGTGCTGGAAATGTCCGACGTTAACGAACGTCTGGAATACCTGATGGCGATGATGGAGTCTGAAATCGATCTGCTGCAGGTTGAGAAGCGCATTCGCAACCGCGTCAAAAAGCAGATGGAGAAATCTCAGCGTGAGTACTATCTGAATGAGCAAATGAAGGCCATTCAGAAAGAGCTGGGCGAGATGGACGATGCGCCGGACGAAAACGAAGCGCTGAAGCGCAAGATCGATGCGGCGAAGATGCCGAAAGAGGCGAAAGAGAAAGCGGAAGCAGAACTGCAGAAGCTGAAAATGATGTCTCCGATGTCGGCTGAAGCGACCGTGGTTCGCGGCTACATTGAGTGGATGGTACAGGTTCCTTGGAACGCCCGCAGCAAGGTCAAAAAAGACCTGCGTCAGGCGCAGGAGATCCTGGATACCGACCACTACGGCCTGGAACGTGTGAAAGACCGCATTCTTGAGTACCTTGCGGTACAGAGCCGTGTGAATAAAATTAAAGGCCCGATTCTGTGCCTGGTAGGACCGCCGGGGGTGGGTAAAACCTCTCTGGGTCAGTCCATCGCCAAAGCGACCGGACGCAAGTATATCCGTATGGCGCTGGGCGGCGTACGCGATGAAGCGGAAATCCGCGGTCACCGCCGTACCTACATCGGTTCTATGCCGGGTAAACTGATCCAGAAGATGGCGAAAGTGGGCGTTAAAAACCCGCTGTTCCTGCTCGATGAGATCGACAAAATGTCGTCGGACATGCGTGGTGACCCTGCGTCTGCGCTGCTGGAAGTACTTGATCCAGAACAGAACGTGGCGTTCAGCGATCACTACCTGGAAGTGGACTACGACCTGAGCGACGTGATGTTCGTGGCGACGTCGAACTCCATGAATATTCCAGCGCCGCTGCTGGACCGTATGGAAGTGATCCGTCTCTCCGGCTATACCGAAGACGAGAAGCTGAACATCGCGAAACAGCACCTGCTGCCGAAACAGATTGAGCGTAACGCGCTGAAAGCCAACGAGCTGACCGTCGAGGACAGCGCGATTATTGGCATCATCCGCTACTATACCCGTGAAGCGGGCGTGCGTAGCCTTGAGCGTGAAATCTCTAAACTGTGCCGTAAGGCGGTGAAACAGCTGCTGCTGGATAAGAGCCTGAAACACATCACGATTAATGGTGATAACCTGCATGCCTATCTCGGCGTTCAGCGCTTCGACTATGGTCGCGCGGATAACGAAAACCGCGTTGGCCAGGTGACCGGTCTGGCATGGACGGAAGTGGGCGGCGATTTGCTGACCATCGAAACCGCTTGTGTACCGGGTAAAGGCAAGCTGACCTATACCGGCTCGCTGGGTGAAGTGATGCAGGAGTCCATTCAGGCGGCGCTGACCGTGGTGCGCGCGCGCGCGGAGAAACTGGGTATCAACCCGGATTTCTACGAAAAACGCGACATCCACGTACACGTACCTGAAGGGGCGACGCCGAAAGATGGTCCAAGCGCGGGTATTGCCATGTGTACCGCTCTGGTTTCTTGCCTGACAGGTAACCCGGTGCGTGCTGATGTGGCAATGACCGGTGAAATCACCCTGCGCGGTCAGGTTCTGCCAATCGGTGGCTTAAAAGAAAAACTGCTGGCGGCGCATCGTGGTGGGATCAAAACCGTATTGATCCCTTACGAAAACAAACGCGATCTGGAAGAGATTCCGGACAACGTGATTGCCGACCTGCAGATCCATCCTGTTAAGCGGATTGAGGAAGTACTTAGTCTCGCATTGCAGAATGAACCGTCCGGAATGCAGGTTGTAACCGCAAAATAGTGACCTCGCGCAAAGAGCGTCAATAAAAACAAGGCTGGTAAGTCATTTCGCACTTGCCAGCCTTTTTTTGTATAGCTAATTTAGATTGCTGATTAGGTCAGCCATCAACAACGGGTGTTGTAAGGTCATGGCAGGCCTGATATAACTGCTGCGCGGTCGCGTTGTGAAGGATTCAGGCGCGATATAAATTATAAAGAGAGGAAGAGAACAGTGAATAAATCTCAACTGATTGACAAAATTGCTGCTGGTGCTGATATTTCTAAAGCTGCAGCTGGACGTGCGTTAGATGCATTAATTGCTTCTGTTACTGAATCTCTGCAGGCTGGGGACGACGTTGCACTGGTAGGCTTCGGTACTTTTGCTGTTAAAGAGCGTGCTGCCCGTACTGGCCGCAACCCTCAGACCGGTAAAGAGATCACCATTGCTGCCGCTAAAGTGCCGGGTTTCCGTGCAGGTAAAGCGCTGAAAGACGCAGTAAACTGATTGCTTTCCCGTTTCAGGGAAGCCGGATAGTACAAGGGCGCATCTTTTGATGTGCCTTTTTTGTTTGTCCAGACCTGATTTGTGCGAGTTTATGCGAGTTGTGGGCTGACAATCGCCCCGTTTTCTTGTCACAATACGACTTTACGCGCGACGGGCAGGATTTTCCGTCAGCGTCAGGTAACCAGTCACCTACAGCGGAGTGTTGTTACACCATGATGGACAGCTTACGCACGGCTGCTAACAGTCTCGTGCTCAAGATTATTTTCGGTATCATTATCGTGTCGTTCATATTGACCGGCGTGAGCAGTTACCTTATTGGCGGTGGCGCGAACTATGCCGCAAAAGTGAATGGCCAGGAGATCAGCCGCGGCCAGTTCGAGAATGCTTTTGCCGGTGAACGTAACCGTATGCAGCAACAGCTGGGCGACCAATTCTCTGAACTGGCAGCAAACGAAGGGTATATGAAGACCCTGCGTCAGCAGACGCTGAACCGTCTTATCGACGAAGCGCTGCTGGATCAGTATGCCAAAAAACTCGGCCTTGGCATTAGCGATGAGCAGGTGAAAAAAGCCATCTTCTCCACGCAAGCCTTCCAGTCTAACGGTAAATTCGACAACGCGCGTTACAACAGCATCGTCAACCAGATGGGGATGACGGCCGATCAGTACGCGCAGGCGCTGCGTAACCAACTGACCACCCAGCAGCTCATCAATGCCGTTGTTGGCACCGATTTCATGCTCAAAGGCGAAACGGATGAACTGGCTGCGCTGGTGGCGCAGCAGCGCGTTGTACGTGAAGCGACCATTGATGTTAACGCCCTGGCGGCGAAACAGCAGGTGAGCGACGCTGATATTAACGCCTGGTACGAGCAGAACAAGAATACCTTTGTTTCTCCAGAACAGTTCCGCGTGAGCTACATCAAGCTGGATGCGGCTGCGCTACAGGAAAGCGCGTCTGACGCGGAAATCCAGTCTTACTACGACCAGCATCAGGATCAGTTCACACAGCCGCAGCGTAACCGCTACAGCGTGATTCAGACCAAAACCGAGGCGGATGCCAAAGCGGTACTGGATGAGCTGAACAAAGGCGCTGATTTTGCGACCGTCGCGAAAGCGAAATCCACCGACATTATCTCTGCGAAAAACGGCGGCGATATGGGCTGGCTGGAAGACGCGACCACGCCGGACGAGCTGAAAAATGCCGGTCTGAAAGAGAAAGGCCAACTGTCTGGCGTCATTAAATCATCCGTAGGTTTCCTGGTCGTGCGTCTGGACGACATCACCGCGGCGAAAACCAAGCCGCTGGCTGAGGTTCGTGACGATATCGCGGCAAAAGTGAAGCAGGAAAAAGCGCTGGATGCCTACTATGCGCTGCAGCAGAAAGTGAGTGATGCTGCCAGCAACGACAACGAATCTCTGGCGGGTGCCGAGCAGGCGGCTGGGGTGAAAGCGGTTGAGACGGGCTGGTTTGGTCGTGACAACCTGCCGGAAGAGCTGAACTTCAAACCGGTTTCTGATGCCATCTTCAACGGTGGTCTGGTTGGTGAGAACGGCACGCCGGGCAGTAACTCAGACATCATTACCGTCGATGGCGATCGTGCGTTTGTGTTGCGCGTCAGCGAGCACAAGCCAGAAGCGGTCAAACCGCTGGCGGAAGTGAAGGATCAGGTCGTCGCTCAGGTTAAGCACAACAAAGCGGAACAGCAGGCGAAACTGGATGCTGAGAAGATTCTGGCCGATCTGAAAGCGGGTAAACAGGACGCGCTGAAAGCGGCTGGCCTGAGCTTCGGTGAAGCGAAAACGCTGAGCCGTACCGGTCAGGACCCTATCAGCCAGGCCGCGTTTGGCCTGACTCTGCCGGCGAAAGACAAGCCAAGCTTCGGCACCACTACCGATATGCAGGGTAACGTCGTTCTGCTGGCGCTGGATGAAGTGAAAGCCGGCACTCTGCCAGACGCGCAGAAGAAGGCGATGGTCCAGGGGATTACCCAGAACAATGCCCAGATTGCCTTCGAAGCCATGATGAGCAACTTGCGTAAAGAGGCCAAAATTAAGCTGGGCGATATCATTACTCAGCAGCAATAATTACGTATCTGCTCGCAGATTTTCGCAACGCTCTGCAATAATTAAAGGCCGCTTTCGCGGCCTTTTCCATTTCTGCACTCTGCTGTTTGTGCCTCTTTTATCGGGCGGCTATCGTGACGTGGCTGTCTACAAACAAGGAGATAACAGCATGAAATGTGGAATCAAAGCACTGTTTATTACGCTGGCTATTGCCACCACCGGGCTGAGCGCGGGCGCACTGGCGGCGACACCTGCCGCTAAACCACAGGCGGTACAGAGTAAGACCGACGCCGCAGCGCCGGGGCAGGGGCAAACCAAAGCGGCTGACGTTGGTAAAAACGTGGATGATGACGGTACGCGAGTCAGCATCAATTCGGCCTCTGCGGAAGAGCTGGCCCGCGTGATGAATGGCGTCGGGCTGAAAAAAGCGCAGGCCATCGTAAGCTATCGTGAAGAGTATGGTCCTTTCAAAACGGTCGACGATCTCAAGCAGGTTCCGGGCATGGGGAGCGCGCTGGTTGAGCGCAACCTCGCACACCTGACGTTGTAATCTCACAATTACTTGCACAGCGGCAAAATTTTGCCAGGATAAAGAGGTCATACCAGTTATGACCTCTCATCCTACAATAACAGTAAAGGCTATTGCGCTATGCAGACAAAAATAAAAGTACGCGGTTTTCACCTCGACGTTTACCAGCATGTGAACAATGCCCGCTACCTGGAGTTTCTTGAGGAAGCGCGCTGGGACGGGCTGGAAAACAGCGAAAGCTTTCAGTGGATGACCGCGCACAACATCGCGTTCGTGGTCGTCAATATTAATATCAACTACCGTCGCCCTGCCGTGTTGGGCGATGTGCTCACGGTGACCAGCCAGGTGCAGCAGATCAATGGCAAAAGCGGCGTGTTAAGCCAGGTGGTTACGCTCGATCCGGAAGGGCAGGTGGTGGCTGATGCGTTGATCACCTTTGTCTGTATCGATCTGAAAACGCAGAAAGCGCTGCCGCTGGAAGGGGAATTGCGCGAAAAGCTGGAACTGATGATCGTGTAACACAGGTTCAGGCTTACCCGTGCTGTCGACACCTGTTATGCGACAGCACGGTCAGGTCGCTCTATTTAAGCCCGGTTTTTTTCTGCATTGCGGCCATCACGCCGGCTTTATCGGCAAGATAGTGGTTCAGCCCGTTAGCGCGCAGATTACAGGCGGCGCACTGGCCGCAACCGTCGCCTTTAATGCCGTTGTAGCAGGTGAGGGTTTCGCTGCGAACCAGGTCCAGCTTGCCCCAGTAGTCGGCCAGCGCCCAGGTTTCGGCTTTATCCAGCCACATCAGCGGGGTTTCAAAGCGCGTCTCTTTCGCCATCCCCAGATTGACGGCGTGATTTAACGCCTTCACGAACTCATCACGACAGTCCGGGTAGCCGGAGAAGTCTGTTTCACACACGCCCGTGATCACCGCTTCGGCTTTTACCTGGTAGGCATAAATTGCCGTCAGGGTGAGGAACAGAATATTGCGGCCCGGCACGAAGGTATTCGGAATGCCGCTGGCATCGGGTTCGTAGTCCGGGACGGGAATACTGTCCCGGGTGAGGCTACTCACGGCCAGTTCATTTAACAGCGTAACGTCCAGCACCTTATGCGCGCGTGCCCCCAGTTTCAGGGCCAGTTCACGGGCAACGTCGATCTCAGCGCGATGTCGCTGACCATAATCGAAAGTGACACAGTGAACCTCATCGTACTGATGAAGAGCCTGGACCAGGCAGGTAGTAGAGTCTTGTCCTCCGCTGAACACGACGACGGCACGTTTCATAAATCATCTCGACTGTTACGGTAAAAACGTTATGTTACCGTCTGCCTGTGGCGGCGACCAGCTTCTTCACGATTTGGGGGCGGGCAGCCAGGCTTCGGTAAAATCAAACCAGCCGCGGGTGTTGAGGCGAATCCCATTCACGCCCGGCGGCGCGCTGATCTGATACTGATAATTAAAGAGCGGCGTCAGCACCGCATTTTCCATTAATCGGCTAAAAATGGCCTTCAGGCCCGCGTGCCGATCCCGAGCTTCGGCCTGAGTCTGTACCGCATCCAGCGTGGCTTGCAAATGGGCGTACGCCGGTGCGCTTAACACGTGTGGCCAAAGCGTATCGCAGCGCAGCCACTGCTCAAGCGTATACGCTGGCGCTTCGCCAATCAGCCTGTCGCCCATCATGATGTCTGCTTCGGCAAGCTGCTGGCATCCGTCCCACGTCTTGGCGTCATGAAAGATGACGGTCAGCTCACAACCCTGTAGCGCCAGGTACGTCTTCAACTGGCTGGCCATGGTGTGAAGCTCAACGGGAAGATGGTAAACCAGCGTCAGTGCTTCAGGCAGGGCAACATCGGTTAAATCAGTCCATTCGGGGATTGTCCAGCCGGGAAGCAGTTCCCCGGTGGGGGTGATGAGCCCTTCGTTTAGCGGAAGCGTGTGGAGAAGCCTGGAGTGATGAATGATATTAATCAGCCGCTTTGCCTGGTTCTCACTCAGGCGTGCGCTCTGTTTTAGCGTGAGGTAACAGAACCCCTGGCTGGTGCTGCTGCTTACCAGCCGCAGACTTTCCAGCTCGTCGGCCTCACCAATCGCGATTTGCACCGGGTGACGGCAGCTGGTACCCAATCTGTGATCAAAAAGCTGGGGTGTGATCCAGTATTCGATGGCTTTGAGCAGCGGATGGCTCAGGTGGTACTGCTCATGGCTTTCCAGACGAACCAGGTCGGGTTCAAAGGCGACCAGCCGAAAGGGGCCGCTGCCAATCGTCGAATGGTCGGGATGCGCCAGACGGCTACAGTAGGTCGCCAGCCTGTGCGGCAGCCAGTAATCCGGATGATGTAGCGTAAACGTCAGGCACTGCGGATGCGTTGTTTCGATACAGAGGACGCTCTGGAACAGGGTGCGCAGGGCGGGAAGCGTCAACAGCGCGGTCAGGCTCCGCTGGAGATGCGCCGTTTCAATTTTATCGCCGTTATGCCAGTGCAGCGTGGAGCGAATGTAGAAATGCCAGCGCAGTCCATCATCCGACACATCCCAGTGATGCGCCAGATCGCCCGTCGGCTCACTGCTGTTGCCGTGAAATCGCGTCAAACCTGAGAAGACTTGCCCTGCCAGATGCTGCTCTGCCCGACCCGGTAAAAAGCCCGGCTGAAGCGGCTCCAGTGAGCGGTAGTAGGGGATGCGCAGCGTCGGCGTGTCGTTTTGCCACTGCCCACCCAAAAACGGGTGCAGCAGCGCACGCAAATCTTCGGGAGCAAGCTGCGCCAGCTCGAGGGCGTTATGCTGCTGCCCGCTTTTTAGCGCTTCTTCCATCATCGTATTGCGCAGTGATTCCGGAGTGACGTGAAACGTCAGCGCACCGCGCCTTCCACGCCCGGATTGCGCGCGCCAGGTCAGCCAGCCCGCCTCCTGGGCCTGACGCAGCAGAGTACGGACATGTCGCTCGCTACAAAAGCAGCGGCTGGCAAGTTCATTTACGGTTACCTGCTGCGGCGCGCCAGCGGAAGGTTGCCACAGGCGTTGATACTGGTTAAGACGGTTAAGCTGGCGCATAAGAAACCCGGAACAATAATTCTCATCTATTCACTATTACTTCCGTATATCTCACACGATACTGATGCACAAGTTAACCGCATCACATTTCGGGAGTAATCATGGCTCGGCTCGCTGCATTTGATATGGACGGTACGCTGTTAATGCCGGATCACCGTTTAGGGGAGAAAACCCTGAACACGCTGAAGCGCCTGCACGAGCGTAATGTCACCCTGACGTTTGCCACCGGGCGTCATGTTCTGGAAATGCGCCATTTGCTGGGCGCGTTTGCCCTCGATGCCTTTCTGATCACCGGCAACGGGACGCGAATTCACTCTGTAGAAGGCGATGTGCTGTACCGACAGGATCTCAACCCGGAAGTGGCGGATATCGTGCTGCACAGTACCTGGGACACGCAGGCCAGCATCCACGTCTTTAACGATCGGGGCTGGTTTACCGGAAGCGACATCCCGGAATTATTGCACGCACATGTGTATAGCGGTTTTAAATACCAGCTTATCGATCTGCGTCGGATCCCCGCCCATGCGGTGACCAAGATCTGCTTCTGCGGCGATCACGACGATCTCTGTCGCTTACGGATCCAACTGAATGAGGCGCTGGGCGACCGGGCGCACCTGACCTTCTCGGCGGTGGATTGCCTGGAAGTGCTGCCGGTGGGCTGTAACAAAGGTTCCGCTCTGGCGGTGCTGAGCGACCACCTGGGATTAACGCTGCAGGAGTGCATGGCGTTCGGTGACGCCATGAACGACCGCGAAATGCTGGGTAGCGTAGGTCGCGGTCTGATCATGGGGAATGCGATGGCGCAGCTGAAAGCAGAACTTCCCCATCTGCCGGTTATCGGTCACTGCCGTAATGAAGCAGTGTCCCATTTTTTGACGCATTGGCTGGACAACAACAACCTCACATATTCCCCCGAATAGTGAGACCCTTCCAGCAAGCCAGGCTTCGGTCTGGCTTTTTTTATTTCAGCAGTTGAGCAATCTGCGCCTTCCAGGGGGCGATATCACCGATGTTGGCCTGCACCCACTCCGCATTGTAGTAGGTCTCGAGATAACGCTCGCCGCTGTCGCACAGCAGCGTGACGATGGAACCGGTGCGTCCCGCTTCGCGCATACGTGCGGCAAGCTGCAGCGCGCCCCACATATTGGTGCCCGTCGAGGCGCCCACTTTGCGGCCCAGCTGCGTTTCCAGCCAGTGCGCCGTTGCCACGCTGGCGGCATCCGGCACGCGCATCATCTCGTCCACAACGTCGGGGATGAAAGAGGGCTCAACGCGCGGACGGCCAATCCCTTCAATCTTACTCCCCACCGGGCTGCGCAGACCGGCATCGCGGTTTTGCCAGTAGTCGAGGAACACGGAGTTCTGCGGGTCAACTACCATCAGCTGGGTATCGTAACCCTGACAGCGGATGTAGCGTCCGATCGTGGCTGACGTGCCGCCGGTACCGGCGCTCATCACAATGTAGGACGGAACCGGATGCGGTTCGTGGGTCATCTGGCGGAAGATACTGTCGGCAATGTTGTTATTCCCGCGCCAGTCCGTCGCGCGCTCGGCGAAGGTGAACTGGTCCATATAGTGGCCGTTCAGCTCACGGGCCAGCATTTCAGAGGCGGCGTAGATTTCGCAGGCGCTTTCCACAAAGTGGCAGCGACCGCCGTAAAATTCGATCTGTTCGATTTTGCGTTTTGCGGTGCAGGAGGGCATCACCGCAATAAACGGCAGGCCCAGCAGGCGGGCGAAATAGGCTTCGGACACCGCCGTTGAACCGGAAGAGGATTCAATGATGGTGGTGCCTTCTTTAATCCAGCCGTTACATAAACCGTATAAAAACAGCGAGCGCGCCAGGCGATGCTTCAGGCTGCCGGTAGGATGAGTGCTTTCATCTTTCAGATAGAGCTGAATGCCGTCAAATCCCGGCAGGGAAAGGCGAATCAGGTGCGTATCCGCCGAGCGCTGATAGTCGGCATTGATTTCGCTGATCGCATGTTTAACCCAGGTGCTATTCATCGTCGTTATCCGTTTGTCATTTTGTGCCTAGCATAGCGAAAAGCACAGAAAAAATTGTTGCTATCTGGCCTTTAAAATAGAATTAAGGGAGAAAAATTTTCTCTGTGAGGTGGGTATGCTAGATAAAATTGACCGCAAGCTCCTTTCATTGCTGCAAAGTGACTGTACCCTCTCTTTGCAGGCGCTGGCAGATGCCGTTAATCTGACCACCACCCCGTGCTGGAAGCGGCTTAAGAAGCTGGAAGATGACGGTATTCTTCTGGGGCGCGTCGCGCTGTTAGATCCTGAAAAACTGGGGCTTGGGTTGACGGCATTTGTGCTGATAAAAACCCAGCATCACAGCAGCGAGTGGTATTGCCGCTTCGTTACCCAGGTGTCTGAGATGCCCGAAGTGCTCGGTTTCTGGCGTATGGCCGGCGAGTACGATTACCTGATGCGCGTCCAGGTGGCCGACATGAAGCGTTATGATGACTTCTACAAGCGGCTGGTGAACAGCGTGCCGGGGTTATCGGACGTCACCTCAAGCTTCGCTATGGAACAGATTAAATACACCACAGCATTACCCATTGAATAACTTCGTAAAATACCTTCAGGAACAAACCGCGTGCGATTATTTGCCCAATTAAGCTGGTACTTTCGTCGGGAGTGGCAACGCTACCTCGGTGCAGTCGCCCTGCTTATTATCATTGCTATCCTGCAGCTGATCCCGCCGAAAGTGGTGGGCTACGTCGTGGATGGCGTCACCGAACAGCATTACACCACCGCACGGGTGTTGATGTGGGTTGGCACGCTGGTGCTGACGGCGGTCATTGTTTATCTGCTGCGCTACGTCTGGCGCGTGCTGCTGTTTGGTGCGTCCTATCAGCTGGCCGTTGAGCTGCGTGAAGATTTTTATCGCCAGCTGAGTCGACAGCATCCCGAATTTTATCTGCGCCATCGCACCGGGGATCTTATCGCGCGCGCGACTAACGACGTCGATCGCGTGGTCTTTGCCGCCGGGGAAGGGGTGCTGACGCTGGTGGACTCGCTGGTAATGGGCTGCGCGGTGCTGATCGTCATGTCAACGCAGATCAGCTGGCAGCTGACCCTGCTGGCGCTGCTGCCGATGCCGCTCATGGCGCTGGCGATCAATCGCTACGGCGAACAGCTGCACGAGCGCTTCAAGCTGGCGCAGGCGGCGTTTTCGTCGCTGAACGATCGCACCCAGGAGAGCATGACCAGCATCCGCATGATTAAAGCGTTTGGTCTGGAAGACCGGCAGTCCGCGCTGTTTGCCGCCGATGCGGCCGACACGGGGGCGAAAAACATGCGCGTCGCGCGTATTGACGCGCGATTTGATCCAACGATTTATATCGCAATTGGCATGGCAAATATGCTGGCGATTGGCGGCGGTAGCTGGATGGTGGTGCAGGGCACGCTCACCCTGGGCCAGTTGACCAGCTTTGCCATGTATCTGGGGCTGATGATCTGGCCGATGCTGGCGCTGGCCTGGATGTTTAACATCGTGGAGCGCGGCAGCGCCGCCTACAGCCGTATTCGCGCCATGCTGGCCGAAGCGCCGGTGGTCAATGACGGCAGCGAAGCGTTGCCGGAAGGACGCGGCGTCATGAAAGTCGACGTCCGCAAGTTTATCTATCCGCAAACGGAACATCCGGTGCTGGAGAACGTCAGTTTTACCCTTCAGCCGGGCCAGATGCTCGGCATCTGCGGCCCGACGGGATCCGGTAAAAGCACCGTGCTGTCGCTGCTCCAGCGCCACTTTGACGTCACCGAGGGCGATATTCGCTTCCATGATATTCCGCTCACCAGCCTGCTGCTGGATGAGTGGCGTGGTCGCCTGGCGGTTGTCAGCCAGACGCCGTTTCTTTTTTCTGACACCGTGGCGAACAACATCGCGCTTGGTTGCCCGGCAGCAACGCAGGAAGAGATCGAGCATGTGGCGCGTTTAGCCAGCGTACATGATGATATTTTGCGCCTGCCGCAGGGCTACGACACCGAAGTCGGGGAACGCGGCGTCATGCTGTCCGGCGGGCAAAAACAGCGTATCTCCATTGCCCGCGCGCTGCTGCTCAATGCCGAGATCCTGATTCTGGACGATGCGCTCTCCGCCGTGGACGGCCGTACCGAGCATCAGATCCTGCATAACCTGCGCCAGTGGGGCGACGGACGCACGATAATTATCAGTGCCCACCGTTTGTCAGCGCTCACCGAAGCCAGCGAAATTCTGGTTTTGCAGCACGGCCATATTGCCCAGCGCGGGCAGCATGACGCGCTGGCAGAGCAGCCGGGCTGGTATCGCGATATGTACCGTTATCAGCAGCTTGAGGCGGCGCTGGATGATGCGCCGGAGCAGGATGAGGAGGCCGCCAATGCGTAAGCTCGGAACGATGTGGCCGACGCTCAAACGTCTGCTGGCCTACGGCTCGCCGTGGCGTAAACCGCTCTCCGTTGCTGTGCTTTTACTCTGGATTGCGGCGATTGCCGAAGTGAGCGGGCCGCTGCTCATCAGCTACTTCATCGACAATATGGTCGCCAAAAGCTACCTGCCGCTCGGGCTGGTGGCGGGATTAGGCGTGGCCTACGTTGGCTTACAGCTGACGGCGGCAGGATTGCACTATGCGCAGTCGCTGCTGTTTAACCGTGCAGCCGTAGGCGTGGTTCAGCAGTTGCGTACCGATGTGATGGACGCGGCGCTTCGCCAGCCGCTCAGCGAATTTGATACCCAGCCGGTCGGGCAGGTGATTTCGCGCGTGACCAACGATACCGAGGTGATCCGCGATCTGTATGTCACCGTGGTGGCAACCGTGCTGCGCAGCGCGGCGCTGATTGGCGCGATGCTGGTGGCGATGTTCAGCCTCGACTGGCGCATGGCGCTGGTGGCGATCACCATCTTCCCGGCGGTGCTGATCGTCATGGTGATTTACCAGCGTTACAGCACGCCAATTGTGCGCCGGGTGCGCGCCTATCTGGCCGATATCAACGATGGCTTCAACGAAGTGATCAACGGCATGAGCGTCATCCAGCAGTTCCGCCAGCAGGCGCGCTTTGGCGAGCGCATGGGCGAAGCCAGCCGTTCGCACTATATGGCGCGTATGCAGACGCTGCGCCTGGACGGTTTCCTGCTGAGACCGCTGCTGAGCCTGTTCTCGGCGCTGGTGCTTTGCGGGCTGCTGATGCTCTTTGGCCTGAGCGCAAACGGTACGATTGAAGTGGGCGTGCTGTACGCTTTCATTAGCTATCTGGGACGCCTTAACGAGCCGCTGATCGAACTCACTACGCAGCAATCGATGCTGCAACAGGCGGTTGTCGCCGGTGAGCGCGTCTTTGAGCTGATGGACAGGCCGCGCCAGGCCTACGGCAATGACGAGCGACCTCTGCAAAGCGGGGCTATCACCTTTGATAACGTCTCGTTTGCCTATCGCGAAGACCGTCTGGTGCTGCAGGACATTACGCTCGATGTGCCGTCACGCGGTTTCGTCGCGCTGGTGGGCCATACCGGCAGCGGTAAAAGCACGCTCGCCAGCCTGCTGATGGGCTACTATCCGGTCACGCAAGGCGAAATCCGCCTCGACGGACGCCCGCTCGCGTCGCTCAGCCACACGGTGTTACGCAAAGGCGTTGCGATGGTGCAGCAGGATCCGGTCGTGCTGGCCGATACCTTCTACGCCAACGTAACCCTGGGACGGGACTATTCAGAAGCGCAGGTTTGGGCGGTACTGGAAACGGTGCAGCTGGCAGAGCTGGCGCGCGGGTTTAGCGACGGGATCAACACCAAGCTGGGCGAGCAGGGCAACAACCTCTCCGTGGGGCAAAAACAGCTCCTGGCGCTGGCGCGCGTCCTGATTGAAACGCCGCAGGTGCTGATTCTGGACGAAGCCACGGCCAGCATAGATTCTGGAACCGAGCAGGCGATTCAGCAGGCGCTGGCCGCCGTACGCGACCATACGACGCTGGTGGTGATTGCTCACCGGCTCTCCACCATCGTCGACGCGGACACGATTCTGGTGCTGCATCGCGGACAGGCCGTGGAGCGCGGTACGCACCGCGAGCTGCTGGAAGCACAAGGGCGCTACTGGCAGATGTACCAGCTGCAGCTGGCGGGCGAAGAGCTGGCCGCCAGCGTGCGTGATGAAGAGTCCCTTAGCGCCTGATGCACTAAAATGAGGCGCCGCGCTAACAGTCATTCCTGTTGGTGCAAAACTGAAACGCACCCTGCACCGGCATGGTGCGTTTTTTTTCACCGGTTCATTTATCAGAACCGTGTAACGCACATCGCACCGCGATTCCCTCACGTTTTCATTTCTGGCACATCCCTTGCAATACCTTCCGCGTAAGCTGCGGCCATTACCGAATTCTGACTGGAGGGGATCTATGAAGCTGGTTACGGTTGTAATCAAACCATTCAAACTCGAAGACGTGCGTGAAGCATTGTCTTCAATGGGTATTCAGGGACTGACTGTCACCGAAGTGAAAGGCTTTGGTCGTCAGAAGGGTCATGCCGAGCTTTATCGCGGGGCGGAATACAGCGTTAACTTTCTGCCAAAAGTAAAAATTGATGTCGCGATTGCTGACGATCAGCTTGATGAAGTCATTGATGTCATTAGCAAAGCGGCCTACACCGGCAAAATTGGCGACGGCAAAATTTTCGTTGCCGAACTGCAGCGCGTCATTCGCATCCGTACCGGCGAATCTGACGAAGCGGCACTGTAATTAACGCCTGGCACACAGTGATAGGGATCGAGAAAATGAAGATAGCAACACTTAAAACGGGTCTGGGTTCGCTGGCGCTGCTGCCGGGCCTGGCGCTGGCTGCTGCCCCTGCGGTGGCCGACAAAGCCGATAACGCCTTTATGATGATCAGCACCGCGCTGGTGCTGTTTATGTCCATTCCGGGCATTGCGCTGTTCTACGGCGGTCTGATCCGTGGCAAAAACGTTCTCTCCATGCTGACGCAGGTTGCCGTGACGTTTGCACTGGTCTGCGTGCTTTGGGTGGTTTACGGTTACTCTCTGGCGTTCGGCACGGGTAACGCGTTCTTTGGTAACTTCGACTGGGTGATGCTGAAAAACATTGAACTGACCGCGCTGATGGGCAGCTTCTATCAGTATATTCACGTGGCGTTCCAGGGCTCGTTCGCCTGCATTACCGTCGGGCTGATTGTGGGCGCGCTCGCCGAGCGCATTCGTTTCTCTGCGGTCCTGATCTTCGTGGTGGTCTGGCTGACGCTCTCCTATGTGCCGATTGCGCACATGGTCTGGGGCGGTGGTCTGCTGGCCACGCACGGCGCGCTGGACTTCGCGGGCGGTACCGTTGTCCACATTAACGCCGCGGTCGCGGGTCTGGTGGGCGCTTATCTGATTGGCAAACGCGTGGGCTTCGGTAAAGAGGCGTTCAAACCGCACAACCTGCCGATGGTCTTTACCGGTACTGCGATCCTCTACTTTGGCTGGTTTGGCTTCAACGCCGGCTCAGCAAGTGCGGCCAACGAAATCGCCGCGCTGGCCTTCGTGAACACCGTTGTGGCCACGGCGGGTGCAATCCTCTCCTGGGTGTTTGGCGAGTGGGCGGTGCGCGGTAAACCTTCCCTGCTGGGGGCCTGTTCAGGTGCGATTGCCGGTCTGGTTGGTATCACCCCTGCGTGTGGTTATGTCGGTGTCGGTGGTGCGCTGCTGGTCGGCCTGGTGTCGGGTCTGGCGGGTCTGTGGGGCGTCACCGCACTGAAACGAGTTCTGCGCGTGGATGACCCTTGCGATGTGTTCGGCGTGCACGGCGTGTGCGGGATTGTCGGCTGTATCATGACCGGTATCTTCGCGGCGAAATCGCTCGGTGGCGTGGGCTACGCAGAAGGCGTCACTATGGTTCATCAGGTGCTGGTGCAGCTGGAAAGCATCGCTATCACCGTGGTGTGGTCTGCGGTCGTCGCTTTCATCGGCTACAAGCTGGCGGACATGACGGTCGGCCTGCGCGTACCGGAAGAGCAGGAGCGCGAAGGTCTGGATGTGAACAGCCACGGCGAGAATGCGTATAACGCATGATCTGAGTGTCTTGCCGGGTGGCGGCTTCGCCTTACCCGGCCTACAACAGCACAAAACGTAGGCCCGGTAAGCGTCGCGCCACCGGGCTTTTTACATCAACCTCTGTTACGCATCACCCCTTCCTGCACCGTTGAAGCGACCAGCACGCCGTCCTGAGTATAAAACTCCCCACGTACAAACCCGCGGGCGCTGGATGCCGACGTACTCTCCACGCTGTAGAGCAGCCACTCGTTCATGTTGAAGGGACGGTGGAACCACATCGAGTGATCGATCGTCGCGACCTGCATCCCTTTTTCGAGGAAGCCGACGCCGTGCGGCTGCAGCGCCACCGGCAGGAAGTTGAAGTCAGACGCATAGCCTAGCAGATACTGATGGACGCGGAAATCTTCCGGCACGCTGCCGTTGGCGCGGATCCACACCTGACGCTTTGGCTCGGCGGTGTGGCCCTTCATCGGGTTGTGGAACTCGACGGGGCGGATCTCAAGCGGCTTATCGCAGAGAAACTTCTCTTTAACCTGCGGCGGCAGCAGATGCGCCAATGCGCGAGCGATATCCGTTTCCGATTTGAGATCGTCCGGCGAGGGGGCAGGGGGCATGACTTTCTGATGCTCATAACCCGGCTCCGGCGCCTGGAAAGAGGCGGTCATGTAAAAGATCGGCTTACCGTTCTGGATGGCCGCGACGCGGCGCGCGCTGAAGCTGTTGCCGTCTCGCAGAACTTCAACGTCATACACGATGGGTTTCGCGCTATCGCCAGGGCGTAAAAAGTAGCTGTGGAATGAATGCACCAGACGGTCTGCCGGGACAGTCTCCTTTGCAGCGTACAGCGCTTGTCCAACGACTTGCCCACCGAAGACCTGGCGTAAGCCTAAATCTTCGCTCTGTCCGCGAAAGAGTCCTTCCTCAATTTTTTCCAGATTCAGTAATGTCAGCAGATTGTTCAGTGCCTGACTCATAGTTGTCCTCAATAAACGCCGTAGCGAAAGATAGGCAGAGTATAACGCAGAAATGAAAGTGGTCCGATGGGTAGAATAATCTGAATATCGGGATGATTTCAGGCATTAATCAGTGAGTTGTGCCACACTTAAAAACGTTATGTGATTGAAACGACATCGGATGGGATCGATCCCGCTGGTGCATTGATGATAAGGAGACTTCAATGAAACTCGTGCCTATGCTAAGTGGTGTAGCGATTGCGGTGGCGTTGTCCGCCTGTGCCGGTAAGAGCGCCCAGGTGCCAGTGCCAGCAGCTGACCCGAACGGGATTAATACCCTTTCGCAGCAGTCCATTCAGCAGCCTAACGTTTCCGGTACCATCTGGATTAAACAGAAAGTTGCGTTGCCGCCGGATGCGGTATTAACGGTGACGCTGTCTGATGCTTCCCTGGCCGACGCGCCGTCGAAAGTCGTGGCCCAGCGTGCCGTCCGTACTGAAGGCAAGCAGGCGCCGTTTAGCTTCGTGTTGCCGTATAACCCGTCGGACGTGCAGCCTAATGCCCGTATTCTGCTGAGCGCAGCGGTCACCATCAACGGTAAGCTGGTGTTTATCACCGATACGGTCCAGGAAGCGATTAACAACGGTGGAACCAAAATCGACCTGAACCTGGTGCCAGTACAGCAGACCGAAGTGCCGGTCGCACCGCAAACCAATCAGCCGTCTCTGCCAACCCCACCGACGCAGATGTAATAGGGTTATTCCCCTCTCCTTCGGGAGAGGGGTCAGTACACCCACCGGTACTTCTGTAAATCGATCTGACCCGACCCTGACACCTGCACCCCTTCTGAAAGTAACGCCTGACGCTGCCGCTGGAGATCCGGCCCGGTGAGTGAGATGGCGCCATGACGGTTCACCACTCGATGCCAGGGCAACGTACTGCCTTCCGGCAGCCGTTTCAGGACGCCTCCAACCTGTCGCGCCGCGCGCGGGGAACCGGCCAGGCGCGCGACATCACCATAGGTGGTGACATAGCCTTCCGGGATTGAAGCCACGATTTGCCATACGCGCTGTGGAAAAGAGTCCTGCTCGTCCATACCTTCACCTGCGGGGAGTTTCTGGAGAGCCATGGTAAACGAAGATCGCCATGAAAGCTGCGCCTGTTTGCGCAAGAAACCAGCATCCGGTTCCTGGCGGCTTGCAATTGGGCCTTCGCACAGGGATAATGCGCCAGCGCGTTGGTTATCAACGCTCTCAATGGGGGCTCTATTGGTTCTCCCGCAACGCTACTCTGTTCACCAGGTCAGGTCCGGAAGGAAGCAGCCAGGGCAGACGACGTGTGTGCCGGGATGTAGCTGGCAGGGCCCCCACCCATTTCTGAGCCTCTGCGTTCTTCCCTGATTTTTTCCTCTTCCCTGGACGTTATTCCCTAATAAGATTATGCCTATAGCATGTAATATATATTTCATCGCGTTGAAATATTATTGTCATAAACTTGTAATAATAGTCGGGCATTTTATCGTTGGCCGTCTATTTTCTGGCATAACTCAAAAAAATATATATCTGGATAACATTGTTAACTTCGTGTATTAAATAAAGTACTTATTCCGAAGGGAAGTGATAAACATGGCTACAGCGGTATTAAACGTTAAGATTGATGACGCGCTAAAAGAAAGGCTTCGCCACTATGCGGAAGTGAATAACGAGAATTTAAGCGTGACGACAGAGAAACTGCTGCTGCTGGCGTTCGAGGCAGTAGAAGAGGCGGGAGTATCGGAAGAGGATATTGATAATCAGCATACGGAAGAAGAGAATGTTTCTCCATTTACTCCTAAAGAAATCAAGGCTCTACGTAAACTTCTGAAGAAGAGAAAATGAAACAACAACTGTCTACTGCCAGTGACTACAAAGAGGCCTGCGATTTGTTGCGTTCAGGCTACGTGAAGCATGTACGTCTTGGCTGGAATGTCGGAAGTGATGAGTTCTTTCGTATTGCGTCTGACTGGTGTGATACTGGCGCAAAAATAAAGAAAGACGGTGAAAACTTCGTTATTTCACTGAAAGGGTTTCCTATTCCTGCTCAGCATTAATTCCGGACTGGTGAAAACTGCTGACTGTATCCATGACAGTCAGCAGTTTTTATTTTTTATGATCGGCTTCAAACTTTTTGCTATTAAATCACGCTGCGTTTAACGGCTGGCACGTTTTTATTCAGGGCGAGCCATAACGGTTTAATCCTCAGCAGCGCCTGTTCAAGCTCTGTCGGCTCGAGCGAAAAGGGCATCCGCAAATAGCGGTCAAACGCACCCGATAAACCAAACCGCGTACCGGTCCCCAGATTAATCCCCAGAATCTCAGCCCGCGCGGCAAGCTGCGTCGCCAGCATACCGGGGAGCTCAATCCAGTATGAGAGCCCGCCCTCTGCTTCATGGAATGTCCACTCCGGGAAATGTTCACGCAGCAGTTCACCGCATCGATCGCGTCGTTCCGCCAGCATTTTGCGGCGTGCGGGTAGAAAAGTCTCGCTGTTGTTGATGAGCCACAGCGCCGCCAGCTGTTCCAGCAGCGGCGAGCCTAAATCCAGCGTATCGCGCGTCTGGGCAAGCGTGGCGATCGTGCGCGAGGACGCGCGGATCCAGCCGAGACGCAGCCCGCCCCAGAAGCTTTTTCCGGCAGAACCTAAGGTGATGACGGTGGCCTGCGGGTTAAAGGAGGCCAGCGGGGGCGGAGGAGGGGCGTCAAACCAGAGATCCACCATCGTTTCATCCACCACCAGCGTCGTACGGGTTTGCGCAGCTATATCGGTAATGGCCTGACGGGTCGCGACATCCATGCAGCGCCCGGTGGGGTTATGAAAATCAGGCATCAGGTACGCCAGGCGCGGCGCGGTCTGGGCAAGCGTGGCGGCGAAACCGTCCGTATCCCAGCCCGTTTCCGGCAGCGACACCCCCACGGGCCGACACTGCGCGCCCTGAATGGCGGCAATCGCCAGCGGATAGGTGGGGTGATCGACCACGACGCGATCTCCCGGCCCGGTCATCATCCGCAGGACCAGCGCGAAGCCGCTGACGGCGCCATTGACCACCATCACTTCGTCCGCGCGGGTGGGAAGGCCCCGCGCGGTGTAGCGCGCAGCGATGGCCTCCCGCAGCGTCGGGAGCCCTAGCTGATCGTAACCCGTCAGCGCGAGGTGCTGCGTAATGGCCGTGAGCGCGTGGGTATACGCCTGGTGGATTTCCGGCCCGGCATTGAGGGCGGCAGTGGAGAGATCCAGTGCGGCACTCGCCGCGGAAAGCGTGGGAACGGCGCGCGTATCCGGGAGGATCACGCGTGACCCGCTGCCGTGGCGGCTTTCAAGATATCCCTCCTCGCGCAGATGGGCGAGGGCGCTGCTGATGGTGGTCCGGCTCACGTCCAGCGCCGTGGCCAGCTCGCGCTCCCCCGGTAGCCGTGTATTCAATGCCAGACGTCCGTCAAGGATTAACGGGCGCAGCGCATCGGCCAGCTGCCGCCAGAGCGGCGTGCGGGATGAGGTTTGCTGCCAGTGGCCTAAAAGGCGTACCAGCGACTGGCTTCCGAAGCGACGTGACGACATATGCAGTCCACTATTTGAAAACTGGACATTAATCATAGTGCCATTTTAGGCCAGGATGAAAGCCTGGTTCACTGGAGAAGATAAAAATGGTACGTCGTCTGCTACAACTCTATGTCGGTTTAGGACTGTATGGCCTGTCCACCGCGATGTTTATTCGTTCCGATTTGGGTGTCGATCCCTGGGATGTTTTTCACCTTGGGGTGGGGATACAGCTGGGGATGACTATCGGAACGGTGATCATTTTAACCGGTGCTGCGGTGCTGCTGCTGTGGATCCCCCTGCGCCAGATGCCGGGCCTGGGCACCATCAGCAACGTGATTTGTATCGGTCTGGCGGCGGATGCCAGCATGGCGCTGATCCCGGAACTGGACTCGTTACCTGTGCGCATCGCTTTCCTGGTGTCGGGCATCGTGATGAACGCGATTGCGACCAGCATGTACATCGGCGCCGGTTTTGGGCCAGGCCCGCGCGACGGCCTGATGACCGGCATTCATGCCCGGCTGGGATGGTCCATTCGCAGCGTGCGTACCTCCATTGAGGTGTCCGTCCTGCTGATTGGGTGCGTGCTTGGCGGCACGTTTGGGGTGGGGACGGTAGTGTACGCCCTGACCATTGGCCCACTTATCCAGCTCTGTCTGCCCTGGTTCCGCCAGAAGCCGAGCGTTGCTGAAATCGCGCAGCCGGAGCGGGTTGTTTAATTTTGCGAAGCGCTCACATGTTTTAACGGCGTCGCTGTGCCACAATAATGGGCCCCGACTCACGCGATGCCACAATGCATGAAAGCTATCACTCTCTATGATGTCGCCCTCCTTGCGGGGGTTTCTTATCAGACCGTCTCTCGCGTCATTAACGACGCGGAGCATGTCTCTGTCCGTACCCGGGAAAAGGTGCAGCAGGCGATGGCGGAGCTGCACTACGTGCCTAACCTGCGGGCACAGCAGCTGGCGGGTAAACGCACCCGCACGCTGGGACTCATCACCACCGATCTGGCCCTGCATGCGCCCTCGCAAATTGTGTCGGCGGTAAAATCCCGCGCGGCGGAACAGGGGGCGAGCGTCCTTATCTCCATGGTGGAGCAACCGCAGCAGTGTCAGGCCGCGCTTCAGGCGCTGCTGGCACAGCGGGTGGACGCGCTGCTGGTGAATGTTCCGCTTGATGATGAACACGCCGAACAGCTGAGGGCGCTGGCGTCGCCCGTTCCGGTGCTTTTTCTTGATGTCTCGCCTTCAGCACAGGTAAACAGCCTCGTATTTAACGCCGGGCAGGGCGCGCATCTGGGCGTTGAGCATCTGCTGTCGCTGGGGCATCAGCATATTGCTCTGCTGAGCGGGCCGGAAAGCTCGGTCTCTGCTCGGGCGCGTCTGGCGGGATGGAAAGCCGCTCTGGCCCGCGCGGGGCATGACGCCGCTGCGGTGGCCTACGGAGACTGGAGCGCGGCCAGCGGTTATGAGAAAGGACATGTGCTGCTGTCGGGTACCGCATTGCCGGATGCCATTCTGGTGGCGAACGATCAAATGGCGCTGGGGGTAATGCGCGCCTGCGCGGAAAAGGGGATCGCGATTCCAGGTCAGATGTCGGTGGTCGGGTTCGACGATACGGCTGACAGCGCCTGGTTTTCCCCGCCGCTGACGACCATTCGCCAGGCATTTCGCGAGGCGGGCGAGCGCAGCGTGGAGTGGCTGCTGGCCCCCACCGAAGGCGAGACGTGCTGGCAGGTTCAGCTGCCGGTGACGCTGGTTACCCGCCATTCCAGCGCGCGTCGTGCGCCGCAGCAGGCCGAACGCGAGGATCTGGCGAAGCAGCTCAGAAGCCTGGCTCTCCTGGCCGAGCAGCTTGTCCGCAAATAAGACTTTTGTGATCGGACTCGCTACCCTGCGATTGAATGCTTTACCGTCGCAGAATGCCAGGGCATGTTAACCAAAATTGTGAGCGCTTCGCAAAGAGGTTACTATGTCCAACACATCCTCGCTGAACCTCAGCGACATCCTGGCCCGTCGGGACTGGGAAAACCCCGGCGTTACCCAGTGGAACCGCCTGCCCGCACACGCGCCGTTGCACAGCTGGCGTAATGAATCTTCCGCCAGAGATGACGCTGGATCTATCAGCAGGCGCTCTCTTAACGGGATGTGGCGATTTAGCTACTTTTCTGCACCCGAGCAGGTTCCTCAGGCATGGGTCAGCGAAGATTGCGCGGATGCCGTCGCGATGCCCGTGCCGTCGAACTGGCAGATGCAGGGGTTCGACACGCCCATCTATACCAATGTCACCTATCCCATTCCCGTTAACCCGCCTTTTGTGCCGCAGGAAAACCCGACAGGTTGTTACTCGCTCACATTTTACGTGGATGACGCCTGGCTTCAGCGCGGGCAAACCCGAATTATTTTTGACGGCGTGAACTCGGCGTTCCATCTGTGGTGCAACGGGCAGTGGATAGGCTATTCCCAGGACAGTCGATTGCCCGCCGAGTTTGACCTCTCGGCGGCATTACGCCCCGGGCAGAACCGCCTGGCGGTCATGGTCTTGCGCTGGTGCGACGGCAGCTATCTGGAAGATCAGGACATGTGGCGCATGAGCGGCATTTTCCGCGATGTCTCCCTGCTGCATAAGCCGGAGACGCACATTGCGGATTATCACGTGGTCACCGATCTGAATGCGGAGCTGGACCGCGCGGTGCTGAAAGTCGACGTCGCGCTGGCAGGTGCAGACTACACGGAATGCGAGGTGGCGATCACGCTGTGGCGCAACGGTGAGCGGTGTGGCAGTACTACCCAACGGCCCGGATCTGCCATTGTGGACGAGCGCGGCAACTGGGCCGAGCGGTTAACGGCGGCGATCCCGGTTACAGCCCCCGCGTTATGGAGCGCAGAAACCCCGGAACTCTATCGTCTGACGATCGCGCTTTTGGATGCGCAGGGCAACGTGCTGGAGACGGAGGCCTGCGATGTCGGCTTCCGCCGGATTGAAATCAGCAACGGCCTGCTGAAGCTCAACGGTAAACCGCTGCTGATCCGCGGGGTTAACCGGCACGAGCATCATCCGGAAAACGGCCAGGTGATGGACGAAGCGACGATGCGCCGCGATATCGAGATCATGAAGCAGCACAACTTCAACGCCGTTCGCTGCTCGCACTACCCGAACCATCCGCTGTGGTACCGGCTTTGCGATCGCTACGGACTGTACGTCGTTGACGAGGCCAATATCGAAACCCACGGCATGGTGCCGATGAGCCGCCTTGCTGACGATCCGCGCTGGCTGCCCGCCATGAGCGAGCGCGTGACCCGCATGGTGCAGCGCGATCGTCATCATCCCTCAATCATCATCTGGTCGCTGGGCAATGAGTCCGGGCACGGTGCAAACCACGACGCACTGTACCGCTGGGTGAAATCCACGGATCCGACGCGTCCGGTGCAGTATGAAGGCGGCGGCGCGAACACGGCGGCGACCGATATTGTCTGTCCGATGTATGCCCGGGTCGATCAGGATCAACCCTTCCCGGCGGTGCCTAAGTGGTCAATCAAGAAATGGATCGGCATGCCGGATGAAACGCGTCCGCTGATCCTCTGCGAATACGCCCACGCGATGGGAAACAGCTTCGGCGGGTTCGCGAAATACTGGCAGGCGTTTCGCAGCCATCCTCGCCTGCAGGGGGGATTTGTCTGGGACTGGGTCGATCAGGCCCTGACGAAACAGGACGAAGAGGGCAATACGTTCTGGGCATACGGCGGGGACTTTGGCGATAAGCCAAACGACCGACAGTTCTGCCTCAACGGCCTGGTCTTCCCCGATCGCACGCCGCACCCGGCGCTGTTCGAGGCGCAGCGCGCGCAGCAGTTCTTCACCTTTACGCGGGTCAGCACCTCTCCGCTGGTGATTGAGGTGCAAAGCGGGTACCTGTTCCGCCATACCGATAACGAAGTGCTGAGCTGGACGGTTGCCCGGGATGGGAAGGTACTGGCTTCGGGCGAGGTGACGCTGGCGATAGCCCCTGAAGGTGTTCAGCGTCTGGAGATCGCTCTGCCGGAATTGAAAGCCGAGCCGGGAGAAGTCTGGCTGAATGTTGAAGTGCGCCAGCCGCGGGCAACACCGTGGTCACCGGCTGACCATCGCTGCGCGTGGGAACAGTGGCTGCTTCCGTCTCCGCTGTTTGTCGCACCGCCAGCCTCTGCGGGCGAGCCGCCGGTTTTGACGCAAAACGACCGCATCCTGGCGATCGCCCATGGCCAACAGCGCTGGCAATTCGATCGCGCAACCGGAAACCTGACCCAATGGTGGCGAAATGGCGTGGAAACGCTGATATCGCCTCTGACGGATAACGTCAGCCGTGCGCCGCTGGACAATGATATTGGGGTGAGTGAAGCGACGAAGATCGATCCGCATGCATGGGTTGAGCGCTGGAAAGCGGCGGGCATGTACGATCTCACCTCGCGCGTTCTGTACTGTGAGGCAGCGCAGCACGCAGACGAGGTGGTGGTCACAACCCAGCACGTCCTTGAGTATAGCGGCAACGCGCTGTTTCTGAGTCGTAAAACCTGGCGGGTGGACGATCGGGGAGTACTCCACGGCGATATTCAGGTGGATATTGCGTCTGATATCCCGGAACCCGCGCGCGTTGGCCTAAGCGTTCATCTCGCCGAAACGCCGGAAAACGTGTCCTGGCTGGGGCTGGGGCCGCATGAAAACTATCCGGACAGAAAGCTGGCGGCACAGCAGGGGCGCTGGACATTACCCCTGGCGGAGATGCACACGCCGTATATCTTCCCGACGGAAAATGGTTTGCGCTGTGATACGCGGGAGCTGGCGCTGGGAACGCATCAGCTGAACGGCCGGTTCCATTTCTCGGTGAGCCACTACGGCCAGCAGCAGCTGCGGGAGACAACCCATCACCATCTGCTGCGCAAAGAGCCGGGATGCTGGCTCAATCTCGATGCGTTCCATATGGGCGTGGGCGGCGACGACTCCTGGAGCCCCAGCGTCTCGCCGGAATTCCTCCTGCAGACACGCCAGCTTCGCTATACCTTCAGCTGGCAGCAGAACCCTTAACTGACCCTGGAGATGCGGCCACAGAGTGTGGCCGCAGGCTTACGCCAGAATGCCGCTCAGGCCATGCAGGCTCATATAAATCCCTACCACGGTAATCAGCGCAGCGGAGATCCACGGTGCTTTACGGGAGAATTCGCTAAACCCGGGCCAGCGTTTGGTCGCGTGCTTGAGGCTCAAGGCGGCAATCGCGCCGGAAGCGACAAGCGTTAACGCCAGACCAATGCTAAAGCTGAACACCAGCGTCGCGCCGAGGGCGAAATGCTTCAGCTGCAGGCAGATCAGCAGAACGGTAATGGACGCCGGGCAGGGGATAAGCCCGCCGGTGAGGCCAAACATCACGATCTGTCCGGTGGTGACGTTTTGGCCGCTGAAGCGCCGGTTAATATCCTGCGCATGCGCGCGCTGGTGGGCGTCCTGCCACTCTTCTTCAACCAGCGGGTGTTCGTGGTGGTGATGTTCATGATGATGGTCATGGTGGTGGTGATGATCATGGTCGTGATGATGATCGTGTGGCTGGCTCTCTTTCCAGGTTCGCCACGCCATCCACAGGGCGATCGCAACGATCAATACCCCTGAGATCAGCTGGAACCAGGGTTCAGACGTATGCGCATCCCATCCCCGCCCAAACCATAAACCCGCCATGGCGATAATCCAGACTACTGCCGTATGCGAAAGCGTGGCTGCCAGGCCGAGCAGGACCGCCTGTTTCAGCGTGCCGCGGATAGCCACGATAAAGGCGGCCATCATGGTTTTTGAGTGACCCGGCTCCAGGCCATGTAGTGCACCGAGCAGGATAGCGCTGGGAACAAACAGCCAGGCATTACCCTGCTGCAGAAGTGAGGCGAAATCGTTCATTGAAATTTCCGAAATGGAAGCGTGCGCAAATAGTACTCCCCCCCAGTAGCTTAATACTACCCCCCAGTAGAAAAATACTCAGGGGGAGTAGAGCGTGATATGCTCTAAAAGCCAAAACTGAGGGAGACAGAGATGTCACATACCGTTCGCGACAAGAAGATGTTACTGACTCGCCTGAAGAAAATTCAGGGGCAGAGCACCGCGCTCGAAAAAATGCTCAACAGCGAACACGAATGCGCCGAGGTGTTACAGCAGCTGGCGGCGATCCGTGGAGCGGTCAACGGCATGATGATGCAGGTGATTGAAGGGCACCTTACCGATCACGTGGTGAAAGAGCCCGAAGAGGCGCAGCGTGAAGCCGATCTTGGCGTGGTGCTGCAGGTGATGAAATCCTACCTTAAGTAGCGTGCGTGCCGAGGTTATTTTCTGCCCAAAGAATAAATTCCGTCTTTGGTAGCGCTTTGCTGTAGTACCAGCCCTGTCCGTACTGCACGCCGTGCTGGTGCAGCCAGGCCAGCTGCCCGGCGGTCTCGACGCCTTCCGCCACCATCGCCAGCTTCAGCGACTTCGCCATTTCAATAATGTGCGGCGTCACGTTTTTATACTCCAGCGCATCCACGAACGATTTATCAATTTTTAGCGTGTCGACATCCAGATCCTGCAGATAGCTCAGGCTGGAATAGCCCGTACCAAAATCATCAATATAGACAGGGTGCCCCGAACGGCGGAATGCGGCGATAGCCGGCGCGCTGATTTTGGGATCGGCAAAGCCGCGCTCGGTGACCTCAAGGGCGATTTGGCCAGGGTGGACCTTCCATTTGTTCAGCAAGTGACTCAGCAGCGGCGGCAGCGTGCCGGAGGTCAAATCGGCGGGCGCGAGGTTGATGGAGATATGCTGATCGGGGTGAAGATGCAGCCAGCTGCCCATATCCTCGAACACCTTTTCGATAACGAGCTGCGTCAGCTGGGAGATAAGCCCGGTTTGTTCAGCAAGAGGGATAAAAATATCAGGTGAGAGGCTGCTTCCGTCCGGCTGCGGCCAGCGCGTCAGCGCCTCTGCGCCGACAATTTTTCCGCTACAGAGCGCCACGATGGGCTGATAGTGAACCACAAAATCGCGGCTGTTAATGGCGTCGAGCAGGCGGTTGCGCGGCGACTGGATGCGACGCAGTATTCGCAGGACAAAGAGCGCGGCAAGCAGGCTTATCAGGATGCCGAAGGGCAGCCACAAAAGCAGCTGCCGGTGCCAGGTTTCAGCCAGCGGTTTGAGCGTAGCCCATGCAACGACGGTAAACCCCAGTTCAGGGACGGGCTTCATAACGTACATTGAACCGTCGTACTGTATGCTGGTCATCTCCTGACCCATGATCGTGTCACGGATATGCGGATCGAGCGTATTGCTGCTGGCAAAGATGCGGCGTGTGGTATTTCCTACCAGGGCAGCATCAATCGCTATCTCGCCGAAGGGGATCACATCCACAAGCGAGGCCGGATCGACCAGAACCAGGTAATGACCTTGCCCCAGTACGGCCATGTAGCGATGAAACCCCAGATCGTTTTGCGTGGTCAGCCATGCGCTGTAACCATCTTCGGTAACGCGCATCGGCGGGGGGAAAGGGGCGGCATGGCTGGTTTGTTCAAGAGAGGAGCAGAGTGGCCTGAGGTTGTCGATATAAATCACTTCCTGCACATATCGCCACGAGAAAGCGATCCGTCGCATCTCCCTTAACTGCAGGGGGCTGCACGGCACACCCTCAAAGGCCTGCAGATGATTGAGCGCTTCCTTCGCCTGCCCCACGACCTTGTCGGTACGTATCAGCACGCGTGAGGCATAGTTATCCAGCGCATCGACAAATTTATCTTCCGCCTGACGATGAGCCAGCCAGATGCTCAGGCAAATGGGGACCAGCACGGAAAAGATAAGTATGCCAGTCACCAGACTGACCAGATGTCGGGTTTTCATGCTGTCGTTTCCTTCCTCGTATACCCGTTCCTGAGCACTGGTTCCCTGCCTGAAGAGAAAGATTTTACCGCGAAATGATATAGTTATAGCACGTGGGTGGCGTGGTTTTCATTTTATCTCAGGTAAACCAGAAAATATCGTCAGAAGGAAGGGGTTGTTTTTTTAACCTGGCCTGGATATTATTTTGTTATGTTATAACAAAACACAAAGGATTTACGATGAAACCAAACATCCATCCAGCGTATCGCACCGTGGTATTCCACGACACCAGCGCGAATGAATACTTCAAAGTCGGCTCAACCATTAAGACCGACCGCGAAAATGAACTCGACGGTGAAACGTATCCGTACATCACCATCGAGGTTTCTTCAAAATCGCACCCGTTTTATACCGGTAAGCAGAAAACGTTCTCCACGGACGGCAGCGCAGCGCGCTTCCGCAAGCGTTTTGGCGGTTTTCTCAATGCGAAGCGGGGCTAACCATGCAGGTACTTAACTCATTGCGCAGTGCAAAACAGCGTCACCCGGATTGCCAGATAGTCAAACGCAAGGGACGCCTGTACGTGATTTGCAAATCCAATCCGCGCTTTAAGGCGGTGCAGGGCCGTAAAAAAAGACGCTAAACGCGCGTTTCTCGCCAGCTTTCCAGGGATCTTTTCTGTTTGCCATCGGCAGTAAAATTGTCGGTGGCAAGCCAGCTTTCAAAGGCATTTGCCAGCGCCGGCCACTCTTTGTCGAGAATCGAAAACCAGTCGGTATCCCGGTTATGACCTTTTATGACCAGCGCCTGACGAAAACGCCCCTCAAACTGAAAACCCAGGCGCAGGGCGGCTTTGCGGGAAGGTTCGTTCAGGCTATTGCACTTCCACTCATAACGCCGGTAGCCCAGGGTATCGAACACATACCGCATCAGCAGATATTGCGCCTCTGTCGACATGGGCGTGCGGCTTAACAGGGGAGAGAAGTGAACGTGCCCCACCTCCACGACCCCATTTTTAGGATCGATCCGCATCAGGGACAGCGTCCCGACCGGAGACCGGGTCTGGTTATCGATAACGGTAAAGTGTATGGGGTCGGATAACTCGCTTACGCTCGCCACCCATTCGGCAAAATCCTCTGCTGTGGCATCGGGTTCACGCAGTAGCCACGTCCAGCTGCGCGTATCTTCAGCCAGGGAATAGGCGGAAAACAGCGCGTTGGCATGCTCCACGCGCAGCGGTTCAAGCCGACAATAGCGTCCCTGAAGCACGACCCGGGACGGGTGCTGACGAGGCTGCCAGTCGCTAAGCGCTTCGCCTACGGGCTGTCCGAACTGATTGAATGTCTTCATCTTAATTTCCGTGACGTTGAAAAGAGTTCCAGACTAGTGAATTGCTGGTTCCTTAAAAATAACCACTGCGCTATGTTTTGATGGTGCCACGAGGAGGTGAGATGAATATACCGGGTGATGAATTTTATACCTTGCTCAATGCTGCCCTGCAAAAACGTGGGGAAGAGACGCGCCAGCGCGCGCTTTATCTTGCTTTACGGGAGGCCATACTGTGCGGAAGGCTACTGTCCGGCAGCCAGCTTCCCGGTTCGCGAACGCTGGCTCAGCAGCTCTCCCTTTCCCGCAATACCGTCAATGCGGCGCTGGACCAGCTCACGCTGGAAGGGTATTTGCAGCGTAACCGCCAGGGAACGCGGGTGGCACAGCTCGCTCACCGCTCTGTCGCCCGGACATTGCCGGACCCTGCCATCAGGCTCGCCCGGCGGGTCGGCCTGCTGCCAGCGCCCGTGCCCCGGGACACGCCGGTGCTGGCGTTTACCCCGGGAACCCCGGCTATCAACTATTTTCCGCTACCGCTGTGGCGGCGATTGTACGATCGCGTGATGCGCGAGGAGGGAAGTGCCCTGCTAGGGTATGGCGACCCGGCCGGTGAACCGTCGCTGCGGGCAGCGATTGCCCGACACCTCGCCCTGTCCCGCGGTATCGACTGCGACGCCAGCCAGATAGTGATAACGGAAGGGGCGCTTGAGGGGGTTAACCTGTGCACCATGCTGTTGAGTGAGCCTGGCGATGTCGCGTGGGTGGAAAACCCCGGCTATAGCGGGGCAAAGAGCGCGTTTGTTAAAACAGGCCTGACCATGACGGGAATCCCTGTTGATGACGAGGGAATGTGCTGGGAAGGACGGGATGCGCCTGCTCCCTCGCTGATTTTTACCTCACCTTCACACCAGTTCCCTTACGGAAGCGTGCTCAGCGCCCGGCGACGTCTGGCGCTGCTGGAACTGGCCCGGCAGCAGAACGCGTGGATCATAGAAGACGATTACGACAGCGAATTCCGTTATGCCGGTGAGCCTGTTCCGGCGATGCTGGGGATGGTCAACAACGCGCCCGTGGTTTATCTGGGAACGTTCAGTAAAACGCTGTTTCCGTCGCTCAGAATGGGCTTCATGGTCTTGCCGCCAGCGCTGGCGAAAGCGGCTCGCCCGGCCATCGGCTCGCTGTTGCGGGGTGGGCATCGTGCCGAACAGCGTACGCTGGCGCTGTTCATTGAAGAAGGCCACTATGCCCGTCATCTTGCCGCCATGCGTCGGCTCTATCGTAAGCGATACCGCCAGCTGCGGGAGGTGCTGGGGGCAGAGCTTCACACGCCGCACCGTATACTGGCCGGTGAAGGCGGGATGCATCTGACGCTGGCGATAGACGATATTGACGACCAGACGCTGGTGGCGCAGGCGAGGGCGTTTCAGCTGGCACCCGCTGCACTGAGCGGGTATTACCTGGAGGCGAAGCAGGGGCAAACCGGTCTGGTTTTAGGTTACGGCAACACCTCTGCTTCGCAGTTTGCGCCGGGGATCCGGCGTCTGCAGGCGTTAATTACGCAGCAGCAGGGCGCGAAAGGGTAAAGACATCATAGAAAGAGAGCTGGCCTTTGGTGGAGACCATTTTCTGCAGCTTCTCTTTTTGCGCTGTTTCAACGGCCGGAGAGTGCATGATGCTGTCGATCAGCTCCGTGGGCACGAAACGTGTGTTATACCATTCACCGTTGTAGCAGACCCGGAAATCGAGAACGTCGATATCTTCGTAACGGTAGCGCGGATTCACGTCGAAAAAGAAAAAGGCGTTAAAGACCACAAACAGCACAACCAGCAGCCAGACGGAGTCCACCAGCGTTTCGGACTTCAGCATCACAATCAGCGTCGCCAGCCAGGCGGCATACATGGCGACAAACAGTCCAGGATGTTTGCGAATAAAGCTAATGCTAAAGCGCGGGCGATTGTCGCGCTTTTCGCGGAGGTTAAGATCGTCGATGGTGGCGGTAAGCAGGCGCTGTATCTCGGTCATTTTTTGCCTTCATAAGAGTTGACAATACAGGGTGTCTGCCAATTTTAGGGGAGCCATCGGGCTGAAAAAAGTAACAGTCAGGCGCTAAAAGACCATAACAGTTGGCTCCCCGCGCCCTTATAAAGTTTTGATGATTTTTGCCGGATTGCCGCCCACGACGACGTTAGCCGGGACGTCTTTTGTCACCACGGCGCCGGAGGCCACCACCACATTATCACCGATCGTGACGCCAGGGTTAATGACCGCCCGGCCACCAATCCAGACATTATTCCCAATGTTGACCGGTTTCCCAAACTCCACGCCGCTGTTCCGTTCCTCTGCATCCAGCGGGTGGGTGGCCGTATAAATGTGCACACCCGGCGCGAGCATGCAGTTATCGCCGATGCGAACAGGGCAGACATCCAGCATCACGCAGTCGAAGTTCGCGTAAAAGTTTTTGCCCAGATAAATATTGTATCCGTAGTCGCAGCGGAAGCTTGGTTCTATATAAGCGCCTTCGCTTTGCCCCAGAAGTTCCGCCAGGATGTTCTGGCGTTCTGTCTTTTCATCGGGCGCGGTGTGGTTATAGCGGTAAACCAGATGGCGGGCCCGCAGTCGGTCGGCCCGTAACGTCTCATCGCCGGGGCGATAATGTTCACCGGCAATCATCTTCTGTTTTTCTACGCTCATAGGAAACCTCTCTGGAAATGATTACCGCAGGGTAATCGGAACAGGTCGAGAGGGGAACGTTCCCGAAAAGCCGATGTGACTGTCGTCACAACATTGTTGCTGATGAACACGTTTTACACGGAGACCTGGCCTGGGCACAGGGAACATAACGGGATAGGTAAAAAACTCAGAACGTGGCGTAGAACTCTACAGACACCCTTCAAAGATTAACGGACAAATTTCCATACAGAAGTAGGGATTTTGTCATACAACTTATTCATGGTCAGCTCAGCAAGACGATGGTCAGCGGCTGAATAAAATACGGCCAGTTCATTATCAGAAAGCTCGTATTTATTCTTTTCAATCACGCGTTCGAGGGTGTCAATTGACTGACAACGTCGTAAGCGCATCAAATAATCGATTTTTGTGAGTGGTTTATCAGACATAAATTCACCTTAGTAATTGTAATAATTTTAACAGGAAAGGCTAACCGGGTTAGCTCTGCTCACGTTGACGAAACAGCGGAATAGCCGGTTTCCCGATTTACGCCATTTTTGCAAATCCTGGGCGTTAATGCCGTAACTACTGAACAACATAAAGGTGTCGTCCAGGTATTCATCAATTTGCTCAATGAGCTTATTATCTTCATTGTACTTAATTTTATAATTAAGTGCGAAGGTTGCGATATGCTCTATCAGCTCATTCAACTGTAAATTGATGGCAGACGTTGGGTCGTTTACCCAGCCATGGTTGCTTTCATCAAGGTTGGCAAGGCAGTCATGGTACAAGGATTCGCAGAGAAATTTCAACTGCGCGATATCATGCCTTTTTGGCGAGTACTCGTCCATAGCGCATCCCCTTCTGAGTGATTTCTTACTCACCGAACATCATTGTCGGGATGGATACAACTGACTTAGCTACATGAGTGCTGTGTTCCTGATAACCTAACTATAAGCCACTCCTTCCTGGATTTCATCGCGCTATTACGAAAAATTACAAATAAAACCGGAGACTGCGAGCATGTACGCAATGTTCCACCCTGGACACCCCTTTTTTATCCAAATTAACGCGCTGTTTTATCGCTTCCTTACGTTTCATTGGCTTAGCAAAAATGGCGAGAAAAGTTCAGATTCGTACTTCACGTTGTCAGAACTTCTTATTAGGAATATTCCTAATAGCTTAAGCGGGGAAATGAAATTAAAAAAATCCTGAATTCACCGATTAAGTTATCAGTTAATTATGATATGTCTAATTAAGATGGCAGAAAATAAATTGGATCACAATAAGCGTAATTTATGATTTTTTCTGAAAATGAAAAAGGCCGCTAATGCGGCCTTTTTATCATGTGAAACCGGTATCAGTGAGGTTCTACCGAATGCGCGTGTTCAACATCTTCATTCTTACGGCTGAAGCGGCGGCGAACCACCACGAAGAACACCGGTACGAAGAAGATAGCGAGTACGGTTGCGGTGATCATACCCCCCATAACGCCCGTACCGACCGCGTTCTGCGCACCGGAGCCCGCACCGGAGCTGATAACCAGCGGCAGTACGCCGAGGATAAACGCCAGTGACGTCATCAGGATTGGGCGCAGACGCATACGAACAGCCTCAAGCGTCGCCTCAATAAGACCTTTGCCTTCTTTCTCCATCAGATCTTTGGCGAATTCAACGATAAGTATCGCGTTCTTCGCCGACAAGCCAATGGTTGTCAGCAGGCCTACCTGGAAGTACACGTCGTTGGTCAGTCCACGGAACGTTGCCGCAAGCAGCGCACCGATAACCCCGAGCGGTACCACCAGCATAACAGAGAACGGAATTGACCAGCTCTCGTACAGCGCTGCCAGACACAGGAAGACGACGATCAGTGAAATCGCGTACAGGGCAGGGGCCTGGTTACCGGACAGACGTTCCTGATAGGACATCCCGGTCCAGTCGTAGCCAACACCCGAAGGCAGTTTGCTCGCCAGCTCTTCCATCAGGTTCATGGCTTCACCGGTGCTTCGGCCCGGCGCAGCCTGACCCAGGATCTCCATTGATGGCAGACCGTTATAGCGTTCCAGACGCGGCGAACCGTATTCCCAGCGTGACGTTGAGAATGCCGAGAACGGTACCATCTGACCATTGCTGCCGCGCACGAACCAGCTGTTGATATCGTTTGGCAACATACGGTACTGCGCCTCGGACATCACGTACACTTTCTTCACGCGACCGCGGTCGATGAAGTCGTTAACGTAGCTACCGCCCCAGGCGGCGCCCAGCGTGGTATTGATGTCACTGATGGACACGCCCAGCGCCTGAGCTTTCTCCTGGTCGATGTCGATTTTGTACTGCGGCGTATCTTCCAGGCCGTTTGGACGCACGCCGACCAGCAGGTCAGGGTGCTTAGCCACTTCGCCAAACAGCTGGTTACGCGCCTGCGTCAGTTTTTCGTGACCCAGACCGCCCTGGTCAATCAGCTGGAAGTCGAAGCCGGTCGCGGTACCCAGTTCAACAATCGCCGGCAGGTTGAAGGCGAACACCATCGCATCTTTAATCTGCGAGAAGGTGCCCATCGCACGGCCGGTAATGGCTTCAACCTTGTTCTCTTTGCCCGGACGTTCAGACCAGTCTTTCAGAGAAACGAAGGCGATACCGGTGTTCTGACCACGACCCGCAAAGCCAAAGCCGTTAACCGCAAACACGGATTCAACGTTGTCTTTCTCTTTGGTGAGGTAGTAGTCCGTCACTTCGTCCAGCACTTTCTGGGTACGCTCTTGCGACGCACCCGCAGGAAGCTGTGCCATCGTCAGGAACACGCCCTGGTCTTCATCCGGCAGGAACGAGCTGGGCAGACGAACGAACAGGATCGCCATCCCCGCCACGATGATGATATAGAGCAGCAGGTAACGACCGGTGCTGCGCAGGATGTTGCCCACGCTGTCGGTGTAGTGGTGCGTGCTCTTATCAAACATGCGGTTAAACCAGCCGAAGAACCCTTTATGCTCGCCATGACCGCCTTTCTGAATCGGCTTCAGCATGGTGGCACACAGCGCAGGCGTCAGGATCAATGCGACCAGTACCGACAGCGCCATCGCGGAAACGATGGTGATCGAGAACTGACGGTAGATCGCACCGGTAGAGCCGCCGAAGAAGGCCATCGGGATAAATACCGCAGACAGTACCATCGCGATACCAACCAGCGCGCCCTGGATCTGGCCCATTGATTTACGGGTAGCTTCCTTCGGCGGTAGACCTTCTTCCGCCATCACGCGCTCGACGTTCTCTACCACGACGATGGCGTCATCCACCAGCAGGCCGATGGCAAGCACCATCCCGAACATCGTCAGGGTGTTTATCGAGAAGCCAAAGGCCGCGAGGATAGCAAAGGTCCCCAGCAGAACGACCGGAACGGCGATGGTTGGGATCAGCGTCGCGCGGAAGTTTTGCAGGAACAGATACATGACCAGGAACACCAGGATGATCGCTTCTGCCAGCGTTTTAACCACTTCGTGAATCGAAATTTTAACGAATGGCGTGGTGTCGTACGGATAAACGATCTTCAGGCCTGACGGGAAGTACGGTTCCATTTTCTTCAGTTCTGCACGGATCGCCGTGGCGGTATCCAGGGCGTTCGCGCCTGTCGCCAGTTTGATACCCAGACCGGAAGCCGGTTTACCGTTGAACTTCGCGATGATGTCGTAGTTCTCACCGCCCAGCTCGACTTTCGCCACGTCGCGCAGGCGAACCTGCGAGCCGTCCTGATTCACTTTCAGCAGAATTTTGCTGAACTCATCCGCGGAGGTCAGACGGGTTTGCGCGATGATCGAGGCGTTAAGCTGCTGGCCCTTCACCGGCGGCGTACCGCCTAACTGACCGGCTGCCACCTGGGCGTTCTGCGCTTTAATGGCGTTAATCACGTCAACCGGCGTCAGCTGGAAGTTGTTCAGCTTGTTCGGATCCATCCAGATACGCATTGCGTACTGAGAACCGAACAGCTGCACGTCACCCACACCGGACGTACGGCTGATGGCGTCCTTCATGTTGGCGCCCACGTAGTCGGAAATATCCTCCTGCGTCATGGTGCCGTTGGTGTTGATAACGCCGACAACCATCAGGAAGCTACTGGACGATTTCTCGACGCTCACGCCCTGCTGTTGTACTTCCTGCGGCAGCAGCGGCATCGCCAGCTGCAGTTTGTTCTGCACCTGAACCTGCGCAATGTCAGCATCCGTACCTGACTCGAAGGTCAGGGTGATCTGAACTGTACCGGTAGAGTCACTGTTTGAGGACATGTACATCAGGTTATCGATACCGTTCATGTTCTGTTCGATAACCTGAGTGACGGTGTCCTGCACCGTTTTTGCATCAGCCCCTGGGTAGGTTGCGGAAATCGTCACCGCCGGTGGCGCAATCGTTGGATATTGCGCGACAGGCAGCTTCAGGATCGCAAGTCCCCCGGCCAGCATGATGATAATGGCGATCACCCACGCAAATATGGGGCGATCGATAAAGAAATTAGGCATGTCTTAACGGCTCCTGTTTAAGTTAAGACTTGGTTTGTTCTGACTGGCCAGCGGCCGAAGCTTGTTGTTTATCGTCAGATTTCACTTCCTGTGCTTTAACCTGCGCGCCAGGACGAACTTTTTGCAAACCAGTAACAATCACGCGATCGCCATCTTTCAGACCTTCCGTCACCAGCCATTTATCGCCAATCGCCTGGGTGGCGGTTATATTGCGCATTTCGACTTTGTTATCAGCCCCAACAACCAGTGCGCTCGCATCGCCGCGTGGCGTACGGGTCACACCCTGCTGTGGAACCAGAAGGGCGGTTGGATTCGTTCCTTCTTCCAGACGTGCGCGAACGAACATACCTGGCAGCAGATTTTTGTCAGGGTTCGGGAAAATCGCACGTAAGGTGATGGAACCGGTGGTCTGGTCGACCGTCACGTCAGAGAATTCCAGCGTCCCTTCCTGCGGGAACTTGATACCGTCGTTGGTAATCAGCTCCACTTTGGCTTTGCCGTTTTCCTGTTTCAGGGTGCCGTTAGCCAGCTCCTGTTTCAGGCGCAGGAAATCATTGCTGGACTGCGTGACGTCAACATAGATCGGATCGAGCTGCTGCACGGTCGCCAGCGCAGTGGTCTGACCGTTCTGCACCAGAGCCCCTTCCGTGACGGAAGATTTACCAATACGACCGCTGATAGGGGAGGTCACTTTGGTATAGGCCAGGTTAATGCGCGCGGTTTCGACGGCCGCTTTGGCTGCCACCACGGCGGCGTTAGCCTGCTGGGCATCCGCCAGGGCGGTATCGTAATCCTGCTGACTGATGTACTTGGTACCGAGCAGTTTTTGATAGCGGTTCAGCGTCAGCTGGGCAATTTTAGCCGCGGCCTGTGCTTTAGCCAGATCGCCTTTCGCGCTTTCATAAGACGCCTGATAGGTTGCGGGATCAATCTGATACAGAGACTCACCGGCCTGCACATCACCGCCTTCGGTGAAGTTGCGTTTCAGGATAATGCCGCTAACCTGAGGACGCACTTCCGCAATGCGGTAAGCATTTGTACGGCCGGGTAATTCGGTGGTGATTTGTAGAGGTTCAGATTTGAGCGTCACAACGCCTACTTCTGGCGCCTGCTGAGCTCCTTGTTGAGCCGGTTTGTCGTCACATCCTGTTAGCGCTAAGCTGCCTGAAAGCATCAGAACGACCGCCAGAGGCGTTAACCCTCTGTTTTTGTTCATATGTAAACCTCGAGTGTCCGATTTCAAATTGATCAAGGGTCCTGAGTCTAAAACCCATTGCTGCGTTTATATTATCGTCATGCTATGGTACATACATTCACAAATGTATGTAAATCTGACTCCTGTAAATTCACTCACCTATGGCACGAAAAACTAAACAACAAGCGCTGGAAACCCGACAACATATTCTGGATGTGGCGATACGTTTGTTCTCGCAGCAAGGTGTTTCAGCAACCTCGCTGGCGCAAATTGCTCAGGCCGCCGGTGTGACGCGAGGAGCGATTTACTGGCATTTTAAAAACAAGTCAGATCTGTTCAGTGAAATCTGGGAGCTTTCAGAGTCCAGCATTAGCGATCTCGAGAGTGAGTATCGGGCAAAATTCCCAGACGATCCACTCTCAGTATTGAGAGAAATATTAGTATATATCCTTGAAGCAACGGTAGTTGAAGAACGTCGCAGATTAATGATGGAGATTATTTTTCATAAATGCGAGTTCGTGGGCGAGATGGCGGTCGTGCAGCAGGCGCAACGAAGCCTCAGTCTGGAAAGCTATGACCGTATTGAGCACAACCTGAACCTCTGTATGGAGGCAAAACTGCTACCGACCAATCTGTTGACCCGTCGGGCGGCGATTCTGATGCGCAGCTACATTTCTGGTCTGATGGAAAACTGGCTTTTTGCACCGCAATCGTTTGATCTTAAAGCGGAAGCTCGCAGCTACGTGGCGATTTTACTGGAAATGCTACAGCTTAGCCCGACGCTGCGCAGCGACGCGCCTTCGCTAACGGCCTGACCCCTTTCCAGGATTTATCTCAGAGGCTTACGTTCGCGCTATTCTGCATCTGACGAGCGTGATATTCTTCACGCCGGACTATTTTCGGTCATCTTCTGACATCATTCACAACTATGCTGCCCATCAATCGCTCGCAACATCCTGTTTTTGCATTGCTCTTTGCGATGCTGTTTTTCTTCGCCACGGCGCCGCTGACCTGGGCCCGCGCCGATAACAGCAACGATATTCCCACGCGTGCTGACGTTCAGTCGCAGCTCGACACGCTGAACAAACAAAAAGAACTCTCTCCTCAGGAAAAACTGACGCAGCAGGATCTGACGGAAACGCTGGAAACGCTGGATAAAATTGAACGCGTTAAGGCTGAAACCGCCCAGCTTCGTCAGAAGGTGGCACAGGCCCCTGAAAACATGCGCAAAGCGACGGAGTCGCTGAATGCCCTGAGTGACGTTGATAACGACAACGAAACGCGCAAAACGCTCGCCACGCTCTCCTTACGCCAGCTGGAATCGCGCGTTGCCCAGTTGCTCGACGATCTGCAAACCGCGCAGTCCGATCTCGCGACCTACAACAGCCAGCTTGTCTCCCTGCAAACCCAGCCCGAGCGCGTGCAAAATGCGATGTATACCGCATCTCAGCAGCTGCAGCAGATCCGCAACCGCCTGAACGGCACGACGGTGGGCGAAGGCACGCTGCGCCCGACGCAGCAAACCCTGCTGCTGGTTCAGCAGTCGTTGCTCAATGCGCAGATCGAACAGCAGCGTAAAAGCCTGGAAGGGAATACGGTGCTGCAGGACACTCTGCAGAAACAGCGTGATTACGTCACCGCGAACATTAATCGTCTGGAGCATCAGCTTCAGCTATTGCAGGAGGCGGTTAACAGCAAACGCCTGACCTTGACGGAAAAAACCGCCCAGGAGGCCGTATCCCCTGACGAAACCGCCCGTATTCAGGCCAACCCGCTGGTAAAACAGGAGCTTGAGGCTAACCATCTGCTCAGTCAGCGCCTGATACTGGCGACGGAAAACGGCAACTCGCTGGTTCAGCAAAATATCAAGGTGAAAAACTGGCTGGATCGCGCCCTGCAGGCGGAACGCAACATCAAAGAGCAGATCGCGGTCCTGAAGGGCAGCCTCCTGCTGTCGCGTATTCTCTACCAGCAGCAGCAGACGCTTCCGTCCGCCGACGAGCTGGAGGACATGACCAACCGCATTGCGGATTTACGTCTGGAACAGTTTGACGTCAACCAGCAGCGCGATGCCCTTTTTCAGAGCGATACCTTTGTCGCCAAAATTGAAGAGGGGCATTCCAGAGACGTGAACCCGGAAGTGCACGACGCGCTGCTCCAGGTCGTGGATATGCGTCGCGAGCTGTTGGACCAGCTCAATAAACAGCTGGGTAACCAGCTGATGATGGCCATTAACCTGCAAATCAACCAGCAGCAGCTGGTGAGCGTCTCGAAAAGTCTGCAGGAGATCCTGACCCAGCAGATTTTCTGGGTAAACAGCAACAAGCCGATGGACTGGGACTGGGTTAAATCCTTCCCTGAGACGCTGAAAACGCAGATTAAGAGCATGAAGATCACCGTAAACTGGGAGAAAGCCTGGCCTGCGGTAATGATTGCTTTCCTGGCCGGTTTGCCGCTGCTGCTGATTGCCGGTCTTATCCGCTGGCGTCTGGGCTGGCTGAAAAAATACCAGGCGAAGCTGGCCTCCGAAGTAGGGCAACTGCGCAACGATAGCCAGCTCCATACGCCAAAAGCGATTCTGATTGACCTTATTCGCGCCCTGCCGGTGTGCCTGATTATTCTGGCCGTGGGTCTGATTCTGCTCACTATGCAGCTCAACGTCAGCGATCTGCTGTGGGCGTTCAGTAAAAAACTGGCGCTGTTCTGGCTGGTGTTTGGCCTGTGCTGGAAGGTACTGGAAAAAGACGGCGTGGCGGTGCGTCATTTCAACATGCCAGCGCAGCTGACCAGCCACTGGCGTCGTCAGATCGTGCGCATCAGCCTGGCGCTGCTGCCGCTGCACTTCTGGTCGGTTGTCTCTGAGCTTTCCCCGCTGCATCTGATGGATGACGTGCTGGGCCAGTTGGTCATCCTGCTGAACCTGCTGCTGATTGCGATCCTGATGTGGCCGATGTGTCGCGACAGCTGGCGTGATAAAGAGTCCCACAATATTCGTCTGGCCACCGTGACGGTGTTGGCGATCATTCCGCTGGCGCTGATGGTGCTGACGGCGACGGGCTACTTCTATACCACGCTGCGCCTGTCCGGGCGCTGGATTGAAACGGTCTATCTGGTGATCGTCTGGAACCTGCTCTATCAGACCGTACTGCGCGGCCTGAGCGTGGCGGCGCGCCGCATTGCCTATCGCCGCGCCATCGCGCGTCGTCAGCATCAGGTGAAAGAGGGGGCCGAAGGCGCTGAGCCGCAGGAAGAGCCGACCATCGCGCTGGAGCAGGTTAACCAGCAGACGCTGCGCATCACCATGCTGGTGATGATCGCCCTGTTTGCGGTGATGTTCTGGGCGATCTGGTCCGATCTTATTACCGTTTTCGCCTATCTCGACAGTATTACCCTCTGGCAATACAACGGAACCGAAGCCGGCGCGGCGGTCATGAAAAGCGTGACCATGGGCAGCCTGCTGTTTGCGCTGGTGTCGTCGGTGGTGGCCTGGGCGCTGATCCGCAACCTGCCAGGCCTGCTCGAGGTGCTGCTCCTGTCACGTTTGAATCTTCGCCAGGGGGCGTCCTACGCCATTACCACGATCCTCAACTACGTCATCATCATTGTCGGAGCGATGACGGTCTTTGGCTCGCTTGGCGTCTCGTGGGATAAACTGCAGTGGCTGGCGGCGGCCCTCTCGGTCGGTCTTGGTTTTGGCCTGCAGGAGATCTTCGGTAACTTTGTCTCCGGCCTGATCATCCTGTTCGAACGTCCGGTACGTATCGGCGATACCGTCACCATCGGCACGTTCTCGGGAACGGTCAGCAAGATCCGCATTCGTGCCACCACCATCACCGACTTCGATCGCAAAGAGGTGATCATCCCGAACAAAGCGTTCGTGACCGAGCGTCTGATCAACTGGTCGCTTTCCGATACGGTGACGCGCGTGGTGATCCGCCTGGGCGTGGCCTATGGATCGGATCTGGATAAGGTGAAAGAGGTGCTGCTGAAGGCGGCGTCTGAGCATCCGAAAGTGATGCACGATCCGGCCCCGGCGGTCTTCTTCACCACCTTTGGGCCGAGTACGCTGGATCACGAGCTGCGTTTATACGTGCGTGAACTGCGTGACCGCAGCTACACGGTGGATGAGCTTAACCGCTCTATCGATCGTCTGTGCCGTGAAAACGATATTAATATCGCCTTTAACCAGCTTGAGGTTCACCTGCGTAACGAGAAAGGTGATGAGCATACGGAAGTGAAGCGCGACATTAAGGGCGACGACCCAACTCCGGCTTAATCTATTTTCCCTCTCCCCTCTGGGGAGAGGGCAGGGTGAGGGGGAAGTTTCCCCTCAAAATCCTGCCGCACAATCTCCAGCGCCTTAAGCACCGTCTCGGCGGGGATCTCATGATTCTCCAGCAGCATAATCAAATCGACGGCCAGCTTGACCTCATCGGGTGCATTTTCCAGTGACATGGGTGTGGCTCCTGTTAACGGGTCAAACGTTCTATGACGCGTTCAATGTCATCCAGCGCCTGACGGCAGCGGACGATGCGTCCTTCCAGCGCGCTAATCTCGCGCATCAATAGCTGCTGCTCTTCCAGCATTTCGCTGTTGTTCAGACGCACCTCGCGTTCACGCTTCATCTCAAACAGCCGGCGCTCAAACTCCTGGTTCTCGAGCCGCTTGCGCTGCCATTTGCCGAGCCCCGGCGAGGCGCTGTCCCAGGCGCGCAGCGGCCAGGCGGCGATTTCGCGATGCAGTGCGGTGATCTGCTCGGTGAGATGCTCTGCAAGCCACGCCACCTGTTCCTGTTGTTCATTCTCAACCGCATGGCGAAGCTCGTCGAGGTTCGTCTGCGCTTCAGCCAGGTAATCCTGAATGACGGTGCTGCGGGTACGAAAAAGCTGCCGGTCAAAGCGCGGCTTCAGCGTGGCGTGCCCCATCAGCGGCGTGGCCTGCGCCCGCAGAGCGATCAGCTGATTTTGCAGCCTCTCAAGAAGCAGTGCTGTTTTCAAGGCGCTCTCCAGTGGTAAAGTAGCCGTTCAGTTTGATAACGATTCGCATTATGCAGCGTACTATTTTAATCATCATTGGCTGGCTTGCGGTAGTGCTGGGCACGCTGGGTGTAGTATTACCCCTGCTGCCGACCACGCCGTTTATCCTGCTGGCGGCCTGGTGCTTCGCCCGCTCGTCGCCGCGTTTTCACCACTGGCTGCTCTACCGCTCATGGTTTGGCGGCTACCTGCGGCACTGGCAAAAACACCGTGCCATGCCGCCCGGCGCCAAGCCGCGCGCGATCGCGGTGATCCTCATCACCTTCGCCATTTCATTATGGCTGGTGAAAATGATGTGGGTGCGGATCCTGCTGCTGATCATTCTCTCCTGCCTGCTTATCTTTATGTGGCGGATCCCCGTGGTTGATGAAAAGCAACAAAAGCACTGAAGCCTCATCATGGCTGTTGCAATTATCACGCGCAGCCAGTAAATTCGACCGTTTTCGAGCACAGGTGCGCCTGGTCAAAGGTTAAACAATTGTTGCCTTGGCCGACTCGTTGCGCGCTGTGAGTAACACTGTTTCATTTAGGCACAAACCGATGACCGCAACTGCACAGCAGCTTGAATATCTGAAAAACAGCATCAAAAGCATCCAGGATTACCCAAAGCCTGGCATTCTTTTCCGTGATGTCACCAGCTTGCTGGAAGACCCGAAAGCGTACGCACTCAGCATTGAACTGCTGGTCGAGCGTTACAAAAACGCCGGGATCACCAAAGTAGTAGGTACCGAAGCCCGTGGCTTCCTGTTTGGCGCACCGGTTGCGCTGGCAATGGGCGTGGGTTTTGTGCCGGTGCGTAAGCCGCGCAAACTGCCGCGTGAAACCATCGCAGAAAGCTACGAGCTGGAGTACGGCACCGATCAGCTGGAGATCCACGTTGACGCGATCAAGCCTGGCGACAAAGTGCTGGTGGTTGACGATCTGCTGGCAACCGGCGGCACCATTGAAGCGACCGTGAAGCTGATCCGCCGTCTGGGTGGGGAAGTGACCGACGCGGCCTTCATCATCAACCTGTTCGATCTCGGCGGTGAACAGCGCCTGGAAAAACAGGGCATTACCAGCTACAGCCTGGTGCCTTTCCCGGGTCACTAATCCCGGTTTTCACAACCTCGCTCAATGGGTGAGGTTGTGATAGCATTCCCCTCCATAAATTCACCTTCCAGCGTTGCAGAGCCTGCCCATGAGTTATCAGGTGTTAGCCCGTAAATGGCGACCACAAACCTTTGCTGACGTTGTCGGTCAGGAACATGTGCTGACGGCCCTGGCGAACGGCTTGTCGCTAGGTCGCATCCATCACGCCTATCTTTTTTCCGGCACCCGCGGCGTCGGTAAGACCTCTATTGCCCGTTTGCTGGCAAAAGGTCTCAACTGCGAAACCGGGATCACCGCCACGCCGTGCGGCGTGTGTGATAACTGCCGGGAGATCGAGCAGGGGCGTTTTGTCGATCTGATCGAGATCGACGCCGCTTCGCGCACCAAAGTGGAAGATACCCGCGACCTGCTGGACAACGTCCAGTACGCCCCGGCGCGCGGCCGCTTCAAGGTCTACCTGATCGATGAAGTGCACATGCTCTCGCGCCACAGCTTCAACGCCCTGCTGAAGACGCTGGAAGAGCCGCCCGCGCACGTGAAGTTCCTGCTGGCGACCACCGATTCGCAAAAGCTGCCGGTCACGATTTTATCGCGCTGTCTGCAGTTCCACCTGAAGGCGCTGGACGTCGAGCAGATCCGCGCGCAGCTTGAGCACATTCTCGATGAAGAGAAGATTGTCCACGAACCGCGCGCCCTGCAGCTGCTGGCCCGCGCCGCGGACGGCAGCCTGCGTGATGCGTTAAGCCTCACCGACCAGGCGATTGCCAGCGGTGACGGCAAGCTCTCGACTGACGCGGTCAGCACCATGCTCGGCACGCTGGATGACGATCAGGCGCTGTCGCTTATCGAAGCGATGATTGCCGCTAACGGCGAACGCGTGATGTCGCTGGTGAACGCGGCCGCTGCCCGCGGTATTGAGTGGGAAGGGCTGCTGGTTGAGATGCTCAGCCTGCTGCACCGGGTGGCAATGCTGCAGCTTTCTCCCTCCGCCATTGGTGCGGATATGGCCGCCATTGAACAGCGGATGCGTGAGCTTGCCCGCACCGTGCCGCCTGCCGACGTGCAGCTTTATTACCAGACGCTGCTGATTGGTCGCAAAGAGCTACCGTTTGCGCCGGATCCGCGGATGGGCGTTGAAATGACGCTGCTGCGTGCGCTGGCGTTCCACCCGCGCATGCCGCTGCCGGAGCCGGACGTGCCCCGACAGTCTTTCGCCCCGGTTGCGCCGACGGCGGTGATGTCACCGCAGCAGGTGCCGCCGCAGCCGACGCCGCCACCGCAGCAGAACGTACCGCTGTCGGATGCCACCAGTTCGGTGCTTGCCGCGCGCAGCCAGCTTCAGCGTGCGCAGGGAGTAACCAAACCAAAAAAGAGTGAACCGGCAGCGCCAGGAAGAGCGCGGCCGGTGAACAACGCCGCGCTTGAACGACTGGCCTCGGTAACGGAGCGCGTACAGTCGCGTCCGGCACCGTCCGCGCTCGAGCAAAAAGCCCCGGTGAAAGAAGAGGCTTACCGCTGGAAGGCAACCACTATCACCGAAACGGTGAAGGAAGAGGTTGCAACGCCGAAAGCGCTGAAAAAGGCGCTGGAGCATGAAAAAACGCCGGAGCTGGCTGCGAAGCTTGCCGAAGAGTCGATTGCGCGCGACGCCTGGGCCGCAGAGGTCAGCAAACTCCAGCTGCCGAAGCTGGTGGAGCAGGTCGCGCTGAACGCCTGGAAAGAGCAGGACGGCAATCAGGTGCGTCTGCACCTGCGTCCGGGCCAGCGGCACCTGAATTCCCCTGGCGCGCAAAAGGCGCTGGCCGAGGCGCTCGCCACATTACAGGGGGCGCCGGTTGAATTGACTATCATTGAAGATGATAATCCGGCAGTGAAAACACCGCTGGAGTGGCGCCAGGCCATTTATGAAGAGAAGCTCGCGCAGGCGCGCGAGGCGATAATTGCGGATAACAACATTCAGACCCTGCGCCGGTTCTTCGACGCCGATCTGGATGAAGAGAGTATTCGCCCCATTTGATCGTGAGTCTGACTTACGGTTGTAATCCTTAAACGTGAAAGAAGAGAGAAGCCTATGTTTGGTGGAAAAGGCGGTCTGGGTGGCCTGATGAAGCAGGCTCAGCAGATGCAGGAAAAAATGCAGAAGATGCAGGAAGAGATCGCTCAGCTGGAAGTCACGGGTGAGTCCGGTGCCGGTCTGGTCAAGGTGACCATCAACGGTGCGCACAACTGCCGTCGCGTGGAAATCGACCCGAGCTTGCTCGAAGACGACAAAGAGATGCTGGAAGATCTGGTTGCAGCCGCCTTTAACGATGCCGCTCGCCGTATCGACGAAACCCAGAAAGAGAAAATGGCCTCCGTTTCCAGCGGCATGCAGCTGCCGCCTGGCTTCAAGATGCCGTTCTGATGCAAACCAGTCCGCTGCTCACGCAGTTAATGGAAGCACTGCGCTGCCTGCCGGGCGTTGGCCCGAAGTCGGCGCAGCGCATGGCGTTTACGCTATTGCAGCGCGACCGCAGCGGCGGGATGCGCCTGGCGCAGGCTCTGACCCGCGCCATGTCAGAAATTGGTCACTGTGCGGATTGCCGCACCTTTACCGAGCAGGACGTGTGTAACATCTGTACGAACCCGCGTCGTCAGGAAAACGGTCAGATTTGCGTGGTGGAGAGTCCGGCGGACATCTACGCCATCGAACAAACCGGGCAGTTTTCCGGGCGCTACTTCGTGCTGATGGGGCATCTGTCCCCGCTGGACGGCATCGGCCCGGACGATATCGGTCTTGACCGCCTTGAACAGCGTCTCGAGTCCGAAACCATCAAAGAGGTGATCCTCGCCACCAACCCCACGGTGGAAGGGGAGGCAACCGCCAACTACATCGCCGAACTGTGCTCGCAGTATGGCGTTGACGCCAGCCGCATCGCCCACGGCGTGCCGGTCGGCGGCGAGCTGGAGATGGTCGACGGCACCACGCTGTCGCACTCTCTGGCCGGACGTCACAAGATTATTTTCTGACCAAACGGAGGCTGCGCGCGCCGCCTCCGCTTGAAAATTTCCCCCCGTATCCCCATCTCTCCCTCAACGTTTTAAAACCCCATTAAATGGCATTGTTGAGGTCGACATAGATGAAAGGACAAGAAACCCGTGGTTTCCAGTCAGAAGTAAAACAGCTTCTGCACCTGATGATCCATTCCCTGTATTCCAACAAAGAAATTTTCCTGCGTGAGCTGATTTCCAACGCCTCGGATGCGGCGGACAAGCTGCGCTTCCGCGCGCTGTCTAACCCGGATCTGTACGAAGGCGACGGCGAGCTGCGCGTGCGCGTCTCGTTTAATAAAGAGAACCGCACCCTGACCATCGCCGATAACGGCATCGGGATGAACCGCGACGAGGTGATCGACCACCTCGGGACCATCGCGAAATCCGGCACCAAGGCGTTCCTGGAGTCCATGGGCTCTGACCAGGCGAAAGACAGCCAGCTGATCGGCCAGTTCGGCGTCGGTTTCTACTCGGCGTTCATCGTGGCGGACAAAGTCACCGTGCGCACCCGTGCGGCGGGCGACAGCGCCGAGAACGGCGTGCTGTGGGAATCCAAAGGGGAAGGCGAATACACCGTTGATGACATCACCAAAGCGGACCGCGGCACCGAAATCATCCTGCACCTGCGTGAAGGGGAAGATGATTTCCTGAACGACTGGCGCGTGCGCTCCATCATCAGCAAGTACTCCGATCACATCGCGCTGCCGGTAGAGATTGAAAAACAGGAAGAGAAAGACGGTGAAACCGTGGTTTCCTGGGAGAAAATCAACAAGGCGCAGGCGCTGTGGACGCGCAACAAGTCTGAGATTAAAGACGACGAGTACAACGAATTCTACAAGCACATCGCCCACGACTTTACCGACCCGCTGACCTGGAGCCACAACCGTGTGGAAGGTAAGCAGGAGTACACCAGCCTGCTGTACATCCCGGCACAGGCGCCGTGGGACATGTGGAACCGCGATCACAAGCATGGCCTGAAGCTGTACGTGCAGCGCGTGTTCATCATGGACGACGCCGAGCAGTTCATGCCGAACTACCTGCGCTTTGTGCGCGGCCTGATCGATTCCAACGATCTGCCGCTGAACGTCTCCCGCGAAATTCTGCAGGACAGCACCGTCACCCGTAACCTGCGCAACGCCCTGACCAAACGTGCGCTGCAGATGCTGGAAAAACTGGCGAAAGACGATGCGGAAAAATACCAGACCTTCTGGAAACAGTTCGGTCTGGTGCTGAAAGAAGGCCCGGCTGAAGACATGGCGAACGTTGAAACCATCGCCAAACTGCTGCGCTTTGCTTCTACGCACACCGACTCCTCCGCGCAGACCGTGTCGCTGGAAGAGTACATCTCCCGCATGAAAGAAGGGCAGGAGAAGATCTACTACATCACCGCCGACAGCTACGCCGCGGCGAAGAGCAGCCCGCACCTGGAGCTGCTGCGTAAGAAAGGCATCGAAGTGCTGCTGCTTTCCGACCGCATCGACGAGTGGATGATGAACTACCTGACCGAGTTCGACGGTAAGGCGTTCCAGTCCGTTGCCAAAGCCGATGAGTCCATCGACAAGCTGGCAGATGAAGTGGATGAAAATGCGAAAGAAGCCGAGAAGGCGCTGGAGCCGTTCATTGAGCGCGTGAAAACCCTGCTGGGCGACCGCGTGAAAGAGGTGCGCTTCACGCATCGTCTGACCGACACTCCGGCCATTGTCACCACCGATGCCGACGAAATGAGCACCCAGATGGCGAAGCTGTTCGCCGCGGCGGGCCAGGCGGTACCGGAAGTGAAATATATCTTTGAGCTTAATCCGGATCACCCGCTGGTGAAACGCGCGGCGGATACCCAGGACGACGCCCGCTTTGCCGAGTGGGTTGAACTCCTGCTGGATCAGTCCCTGCTGGCCGAACGCGGCACGCTGGAAGATCCTAACCTCTTCATTAAACGTGTGAATGCGCTGCTGCTGGCGTAACTGACCACGCCTCTCCTGGTCTTCTCCCTCTCCCCGAGGGAGAGGGCCAGGGTGAGGGCACCAGACCGCACTATCCCAAATTATCTCCCCCCATTAACCGTTTCAGCCTTCCTGCCTTCCTTGAGCGATGCCCGTTCTGGTGGTATTGTTTAGCGCTTTTGAAAAATTGAAACGACTTTTGAGGGGATTTTCGCAATGCGTATTATTCTGCTTGGCGCTCCGGGCGCGGGTAAAGGAACTCAGGCTCAGTTCATCATGGAGAAATACGGTATTCCGCAAATCTCCACCGGTGATATGCTGCGCGCCGCTGTTAAATCTGGCTCCGAGCTGGGTAAACAGGCGAAAGACATCATGGACGCAGGCAAGCTGGTGACCGACGAGCTGGTGATTGCTCTGGTCAAAGAGCGCATTGCTCAGGAAGACTGCCGTAACGGTTTCCTGCTGGACGGTTTCCCACGCACCATTCCTCAGGCTGACGCCATGAAGGAAGCGGGCATCAACGTGGACTACGTTCTGGAGTTCGACGTACCGGACGAGCTGATCGTTGACCGCATCGTTGGCCGTCGCGTACACGCTGCCTCTGGCCGCGTTTACCACATCAAATTCAACCCGCCTAAGGTTGAAGGCAAAGACGACGTGACCGGCGAAGAGCTGACCACCCGTAAAGACGATCAGGAAGAGACCGTGCGTAAGCGCCTGGTGGAATACCATCAGATGACTGCGCCGCTGATCGGCTACTACACCAAAGAAGCGCAGGCGGGTAACACCAAATACGCCAAAGTTGACGGCACCAAAGCCGTGGCTGACGTGCGTGCTGAGCTGGAAAAAATCCTCGGCTAATCGCATCTCTCTCACCCGGGCCACCGGGTGAGAAAAATTCTCATCTTACCTATTACAGCAATGGGTTTCGTTTAAACGCATTTCCGCTACAATTGATAACCATTCAAATGGTTAAGAGGCGTGAATGAGTCAGGCGAAAACCGGCATCCTGCTTGCCAATCTGGGCACTCCAGAAGCACCTACATCAGACGCGGTAAAACGCTACCTGCGACAATTTTTAAGCGACACGCGCGTCGTGGATTTTCCGCGACTGCTGTGGTGGCCGCTGCTGCGTGGCGTCATTCTGCCGATCCGTTCTCCGCGCGTCGCCAAACTCTATCAGTCCGTGTGGATGGAAGAGGGCTCGCCGCTGATGGTCTACAGCCGTCGTCAGGAGAAGGCGCTGGCCGCCCGCCTGCCGGAGATGCCCGTCGCGCTCGGCATGAGCTACGGCAAACCGTCACTGGAAAGCGCGGTGGACTCGCTGCTGGCGCAGGGCGTGGACCATATCGTGGTGCTGGCGCTCTACCCGCAGTACTCCTGCTCGACGGTGGCCGCCGTCTGGGACGAGCTGGCGCGCATTCTGGCGACCCGCCGCCGCATTCCGGGCGTGACCTTTATTCGCGACTACGCGGATAACGAGCTGTACATCAAGGCGCTCGCCAACAGCGCGCGCGCGTCGTTTGAAAAACACGGCGAGCCGGATCTGCTGCTGCTCTCCTATCACGGCATCCCGCAGCGTTTCGCCAATGAAGGGGATGATTACCCGCAGCGCTGCCGCGATACCACCCGCGAGCTGGTTTCCGCCCTCGGCCTGCCGCCGGAGAAGGTGATGATGACCTTCCAGTCGCGCTTCGGCCGCGAGCCGTGGCTGACGCCATACACCGATGAAACCCTCAAAATGCTGGGTGAGAAGGGCGTGAAGCACATTCAGGTGATGTCGCCGGGCTTCTCGGCAGACTGTCTGGAGACGCTGGAGGAGATCGCGGTGCAAAACCGGGAATTTTTCCTGGAGGCTGGCGGCGAAAAGTACGAGTACATTCCGGCGCTTAACGACTCCCCTGAGCATATCGACATGATGGTCTCGCTGGTAACGAACGGTCGCTGATCGCACTCCGGGCCGGGTTTGTGCTACCATTCCCGGCCCATATTCTTCGTACAGTTCAGACCATGAAATTTCCCGGTAAACGCAAATCCAAACACTACTTCCCCGTGGATGCCCGCGATCCGCTCCTGCAGCAAATCCAGCCAGAAAATGAAACCAGCGCGGCGTGGGTCGTCGGTATCGACCAGACGCTGGTGGACATTGAAGCGAAAGTGGATGATGCGTTTGTCGCCCGTTACGGTCTGAGCGCCGGTCACTCGCTGGTGATTGAAGATGACGTTGCCGAAGCGCTGTACCAGGAGCTGGTGCGCGAAAACCTGATTACCCATCAGTTCGCCGGCGGCACCATCGGCAACACCATGCACAACTACTCCGTGCTGGCGGACGATCGCTCTGTCCTGCTCGGCGTGATGTGCAGCAACATTGAAATCGGTGGCTACGCCTATCGCTACCTGTGCAACACCTCCAGCCGTACCGATCTGAACTATCTCCAGGGCGTCGACGGCCCGATTGGCCGCTGCTTTACGCTGATCGGTGAATCCGGCGAGCGGACCTTTGCCATCAGCCCGGGCCACATGAACAAGCTGCGCGCGGACAGCATTCCCGAAGAGGTGATCGCGGGCGCCTCGGCGCTGGTGCTGACCTCCTACCTGGTGCGCTGCAAGCCGGGCGAGCCGATGCCGGAAGCGACCATGAAGGCGATTGAGTATGCGAAGAAGTACGACGTGCCGGTCGTTCTGACGCTGGGCACCAAATTCGTGATTGCCGATAACCCGGAATGGTGGCAGGCGTTCCTGAAAGAGCACGTCTCGATTCTGGCGATGAACGAAGAGGAGGCCGAAGCGCTGACCGGTGAAAGCGATCCGCTGCTGGCGTCTGACAAAGCGCTGGACTGGGTGGATCTGGTACTCTGCACCGCGGGTCCGGTTGGGCTGTACATGGCTGGCTTCACCGAAGAAGAGAGCAAGCGCAAAACCCAGCACCCGCTGCTGCCCGGCGCGATTGCCGAGTTCAACCAGTACGAGTTCAGCCGCGGCATGCGTTTTAAAGACTGTGTTAATCCGCTGCGTATCTACTCGCACATCGCCCCTTACATGGGCGGGCCGGAGAAGATCATGAACACCAACGGCGCGGGCGACGGCGCGCTGGCCGCGCTGCTGCACGACATCACCGCTAACGCCTACCACAAAACCAACGTGCCAAATTCCAGCAAGCACAAGTTCAGCTGGCTGACCTATTCGTCGCTGGCGCAGGTATGCAAGTACGCCAACCGCGTAAGCTATCAGGTGCTGAACCAGCACTCACCGCGCTTAACGCGTGGCCTGCCGGAACGGGAAGACAGCCTCGAAGAGGCGTACTGGGACAGGTAAAAGCAAAACGGCAACCTGTGGTTGCCGTTTTTAGTGTTTGTTCCCTCTCCCTGTGGGAGAGGGCCAGGGTGAGGGCATCAGGCCGCTCAAAACTTACCCCGTCACCGCCTCTTCAACCGGCGGTTTTTCCAGCAGCGTCAGCATCGTATTCGCAATCTCGCGCTCGCCCATCACCACCTTATCCGCACCGCGCTCGGTAATGTAATCTACCTCGTCGTCGTAGTGCGCCCGGGCGATAATCTCAATGTTTGGACACTTCGCGCGCGCGGAGGCGACAATCTCACCCGCCTCATAGCCGTTGGGAATGGTCAGCAGCAGCCAGCGGGCGCAGTCCAGATGCGCCAGCTCCATGATCTCTTCGTTCGCCGCATTGCCCAGCACCGCACGAATACCGCGCTCGCGCAGCTCGTCAACGCGGGTGCGTGACGTTTCAATTACCACCAGCGGAATGCCCTGCGCCATCAGCTTCTCGCCAAGCAGGCTGCCGACGCGGCCAAAGCCGACCAGCAGGGCGTGATTGCAAATATCGACCGGGATCTGCTTCTCTTCTTCGATGGCCTCTTCCAGCGTCTGCTCTTCCAGCGTTTCGGTTTTATCGAGGTATTTTTCCAGCAGGGCAAACAGGACCGGGTTCAGCATAATTGACAGGATCGCCCCCGCCAGCACCAAGTTTTGTCCGGCCTGCGGCAGCAGATTCAGGGCCATACCCAGACCTGCCAGAATAAAGGCGAACTCGCCAATTTGCGCCAGGCTGGAGGCAATGGTCAGCGCCGTCCGCGGAGAGTGGCCGAACATTCGCACCAGGAAGAAGGCGGCGAGCGACTTACCAAAGATGATGATCGCCAGCGTGCCCAGCACGGCCAGCGGCTGCTGAATCAGAATAAGCGGGTCAAACAGCATCCCGACGGAGACGAAGAACAGCACGGCAAAGGCGTCGCGCAGCGGCAGGGTGTCGTGTGCGGCGCGGTGGCTGAGCTCGGATTCGTTCAGCACCATCCCGGCGAAGAACGCGCCCAGCGCGAAGGAGACATCAAACAGCTCAACGGCGCCAAAGGCGATACCGAGCGCCAGCGCCAGCACGGAGAGGGTAAACAGCTCGCGGGATCCGGTCGCCGCACTTCGGGACATGATCCACGGCACCAGACGGCGACCCACCAGCATCATGATGGCGATAAACGCCACCACCTTCCCGATGGTGATGCTCATATCCAGCGCCAGCGAGGCGAAGCCGATATTGTCTTTTTCCATCATGCCGGCGACGGCGGGCAGCAGCACCAGCGTCAGGACCATCACCAGATCTTCCACAATCAGCCAGCCTATCGCGATCTGCCCGCGCTGGCTGTCTATCAGCTGTCTCTCCTCAAGCGCGCGCAGCAGCACCACGGTACTGGCGGTTGAAAGACACAGCCCAAATACGATACCGGTCATCAGCGACCAGCCCAGCACGGCCGAAAGCGCCATCCCAAGCAGCGTCGCCACCCCTATCTGGGCGATCGCTCCCGGTATGGCAATCGACTTTACCGCCATCAAATCCTTCAGGGAGAAGTGCAGGCCGACGCCGAACATCAGCAGAATCACGCCCAATTCCGCCAGCTCAGGGGCCAGTTTGGTATCCGCAACAAAACCTGGCGTAAACGGTCCCGCCAGCACACCTGCCAGCAGATAGCCGACAAGAGGAGAAATACGCAGCTTATTGGCAATCATGCCGAGAATAAAAGCGAGCACAAGTCCACCAACAATGGTGGTGATAAGCGGTGTGGCGTGGTGCATTCCGTCTCCTTTCGTGGTGAGTGTTCCATTTTTGGCGTGAATACCAAAAAACCAGGTAATAGTTTATGACAATTTTTACCCTTATGTTTATGAATAATTGTTGAAGTTTGAATAAAACAGCAATATGCATGTAAAAAAGCGCATTTTGATAAATTCAGCGCGGGGATGAAGAGGAAACCCTTATGGTATAAGGGTATCAGGTAGCTAAAGCATAAGTTTAGCTACCCGTAATTCACGCTTTATGACGGTTATCAGGCAGGAATATGGTCAACATGCCAAGAAGTGGCAGGAAAGCGCAGATTTTATAAACCAGGAAGATGCTGGTGTGATCCGCAACCATCCCTAACACCGCTGCACCCAGCCCGCCCATGCCGAAGGCGAAACCGAAAAACAGTCCGGAAACCATACCGATACGTCCGGGCAGCAGCTCCTGGGCATAGACCAGAATGGCGGAAAACGCGGAGGCGAGAATAAAACCAATAATCACGGTCAAAATCCCCGTCCATTCAAGGCTGGCGTACGGCAAAATGAGGGTAAAAGGCGCTACGCCGAGGATAGAGCCCCAAATGACATATTTACGGCCAATCTTATCGCCCACCGGCCCGCCAATTACCGTCCCTGCGGCCACCGCGAACAGGAAGGCAAACAGGTGGATCTGCGCGTTTTGTACCGATAATCCGAATTTTTGCATCAGATAAAAGGTGTAATAGCTGCTGATGCTCGCCATATAGAAGTATTTCGAGAAAATCAGCACCAGCAGGACGGCAACCGCCAGGATAACCTTATTGCGCGGCAGGGGATTGATAACCTTCGCTTTAGGTTTTCCTTTATTCACCCGATGCTGTGCGGCGTACCAGCGGCTAATCTGCGCCAGCACGATAATCGCCAGCAGCGCGGCCAGCACAAACCACGCCACGTTGCCTTTACCGTAAGGGGCAATAATAACCGCGGCCAGCAGCGGGCCGAGAGAGCTACCAAAGTTACCGCCCACCTGGAACAGGGACTGCGCCAGGCCATGACGACCGCCGGACGCCATACGCGCCACGCGGGAAGACTCCGGATGGAAAACGGACGAGCCGGTGCCTACCAGCGCGGCGGCAATCAGCACGGCTTCAAAACTTCCGGCCATGGCCAGCAGCACCAGCCCGCTTAGGGTAAAGCACATGCCGATGGGCAGCGACCACGGCATCGGGTATTTGTCCGTCCAGTAGCCCACCACCGGCTGCAGCAGCGAGGAAGCCAGCTGGAAGGTCAGGGTGATCATCCCAATCTGCACGAAGGTGAGTGAAAACTCGGACTGCAGCAGCGGATAAATAGCCAGAATCAACGACTGGATCATGTCGTTGAGCAGGTGCGAGAGACTGATTGCGCCTAATACTTTAAAGGAGGTGCGCGACGTCGGCGCACCCGGAACGGGCTGGGTTGAGTCACTGATTGCCATAGAGAGAATTACCACGTCTTGAGTTATTAGCGATGCAGGGTGTAATTATTATCCGACTAACATACCCGCCCGGGACATTTGAAGAAAGTCGCAATTCTGAAAACTTATTTGTCTATTCTTATTAGTCACTGTAATTTCTGCCTTTGTCTATTGGTCAGGGAGAGAGAAGATGAAGTTAATGAAGCGGGGCGTCGCGCTGGCGCTCATCGCGGCGTGGGGGCTGGTAAGCCTGCCCGTGCAGGCGTATGAAAAAGACAAAACCTATAAAATCACCATTCTGCATACCAACGATCACCACGGTCATTTCTGGCGCAGTGAATACGGCGAATATGGCCTGTCGGCGCAAAAAACGCTGGTGGACGGCATTCGTAAAGAGGTGGCAGCCCAGGGCGGCAGCGTGCTGCTGCTGTCGGGAGGCGATATCAATACCGGCGTGCCGGAATCCGATTTACAGGACGCCGAGCCCGACTTTCGCGGCATGAACCTGATTGGCTACGACGCGATGGCCGTCGGTAACCATGAGTTTGATAATCCGCTGAGCGTCCTGCGTCAGCAGGAGAAGTGGGCCAAATTCCCGTTCCTCTCCGCCAACATTTACCAGAAAAGCACCGGCGAACGCCTGTTTAAGCCGTGGGCGCTGTTTAAGCGTCAGGATCTGAAGATCGCGGTCATCGGCTTAACCACCGACGATACGGCGAAAATTGGCAACCCTGAGTTCTTCACCGATATCGAATTCCGCAAACCGGCAGACGAAGCGAAGCTGGTGATTCAGGAGCTGCAGCAAAACGAAAAGCCGGACGTGATTATCGCCACCACGCACATGGGGCACTACGACAACGGTGAGCACGGCTCTAACGCGCCCGGTGACGTGGAAATGGCGCGCAGCCTGCCGGCGGGCTCGCTGGCGATGATTGTGGGTGGTCACTCACAGGATCCGGTGTGCATGGCGTCGGAGAATAAAAAGCAGGTGGACTACGTGCCGGGCACGCCGTGTGCGCCAGACCGTCAGAACGGTATCTGGATTGTGCAGGCGCACGAGTGGGGCAAATACGTAGGCCGGGCGGACTTCGAGTTCCGTAACGGCGAGATGAAGCTGGTGCACTATCAGCTCATTCCGGTCAACCTGAAGAAGAAGGTCACCTACCCGGACGGGAAAAGCGAGCGCGTACTTTACACCCCAGAGATTCCAGAAAACCAGCAGATGCTCTCCCTGCTGACGCCGTTCCAGAACAAAGGCAAGGCGCAGCTGGACGTGAAAATCGGTACGCTGAACGGTCGTCTGGAGGGGGACCGCAGCAAAGTTCGCTTCGTGCAGACCAACATGGGCCACCTGGTGCTGGCGGCGCAAATGGCGCGCACCGGGGCTGATTTTGGCGTGATGAGCGGCGGCGGCATTCGTGATTCCATCGAAGGTGGAAACATCACCTATAAAGACGTCCTGAAGGTGCAGCCGTTCGGTAACGTGGTGGTTTATGCCGACATGAGCGGGAAAGAGGTCATTGACTACCTGACCGCCGTGGCGCAGATGAAGCCGGATTCCGGGGCCTATCCGCAGTTTGCCAACGTGAGCTTCGTAGCGAAAGACGGCAAGCTTAACGACCTGAAGATCAAAGGCGAACCGGTTGACCCGGCGAAAACGTACCGTCTGGCGACGTTAAGCTTTAACGCCACCGGCGGCGACGGCTATCCGCATATTGATAATAAACCGGGCTACGTGAACACCGGCTTTATCGATGCAGAAGTGCTGAAGCAGTATATCGAGCAGAATTCGCCGATTGACGTGAATGCGTATGAGCCGAAAGGCGAGGTGAGCTGGCAGTAGTGCGGTTGTGTTGCCCGGTGGCGCTGCGCTTACCGGGCCTACGGGTGCAAAATGTAGGCCGGGTAAGGCGTAGCCGCCACCCGGCTTTTTTACTCCCGTCGCGCAATATCCGCAAACTTCGCGTCCAGCATTTTCGCCAGGTCGCCCGCGGCCAGCTCAATATCCAGCCCGCGCTTGCCGCCGGAAATATAGATGGTCTCAAATTCCTGTGAAGGGGCATCGATCAGCGTCGGCAGGCGTTTTTTCTGCCCGAGCGGGCTGATGCCGCCCACCAGGTAGCCCGTGGTGCGCTGCGCCACCATCGGATCCGCCATATCCACCTTCTTCGCCCCCAGCGCTTTGGCGACTTTCTTAAGATCCAGCTGTCCCGCCACGGGAGTCACCGCCACGGCGAGATGCTTCATATCGCCATTCACCGCCACCAGCAGCGTTTTATAAACCTGGTCCGCGTTTAGCCCCAGCTTACGCACCACTTCATCACCAAAGTTGGTTTCATTCGGATCGTGATCGTAGGTGTGGATCCGGAAAGAAATGTTGTTTTTTTCGAGTAATTTAACGGCGGGAGTCATAGCTATCCTTCTTACGACAGACAATTCATGCAGCCAGCATACGCCTGACGTTTGTCTAAAAAATAGCACCATCTTGCGCAATAGTGTTGGCAGTGATGGTCACTTTGAGCGACAATCGGCTCAGCCGAAGGTCACTTCGGTATAATAAAAACGATGAAATTCCTCTTTGACGGGCCAATAGAGATATTGGCCATTTTTTTATTTCAGCAACGACGGCAAATTCCCTTCGCCGTATAAATGTAACGCCCCAACCGCCACCACGTATTCCCCCGCTGGCAGAGCATGCAGCGTCTCTCGCCAGGCTTTGTTACGCGCATTCATCAGCACATCATACAGCGATTCACTGAACGTCGACGGTAGCGCCAGCCTGCCGTCCGCGGGCGGTGCATCCAGCCACCAGCCAATCATAGTCTGCAGCAGGCGTGCGTTGGTGTGCCAGTGGGTGAGGGTATCATCCAGCAGCATCAGACCGTCGTCGGGAAGCTGTCGCAGAAGCGCAATCTGGCTGTCCGTACCTTCCAGTTCGATGATCGGCATACGGCGGGCACGCGCCACGTTCAGCAGCTGGTAATCAATGCCGTAATCACCCCGCAGCCCCAGACGCTGGGCCTGCGTGGCCTGTAATACCATTGCGATTTGCCACAGCGGCAGGGTGTCAATCATGGAGAGCGATACGCCGGTTTCCTCGGCGACGCGCGTCAGTTCCGCGAGCTGGGCCTCATTCAGACGTTCCGCCAGCGGGAGATCGCTTTCAAGCCCGGCAAACGGTGACTCATGGCCCGAGATGTCCGCCTCGACGACCAGCGCGTCGGCGCGCTTCAGGCGCTTTATCAGACCGGGCGGCAGAGGTGACATACCCTGCGTGCCCATATGGATACTGCCGACCAGGTGCAGGTGTTGCCCGCCGGGAAGCGAGATATCCAGACCGGGCCAGGCGTAACGGCGAGGGAAAAGGGCGCGAAACGATGTTTTTATACGATGAAACAGACCCATACGCGCTCCATAAACGGAAAGGTTCATGCTAGCGCGTACGGGTACAAGGTTCAATCCTTCGGTTTAAACCGCAACAGCCGGTTGGCGTTGCTGACCACGGTGATGGAGGAGAGCGCCATCGCCGCGCCCGCGACCACCGGGTTCAGCAGCGTACCGGTCAGCGGCCACAAAATACCGGCCGCGATTGGGATCCCGAGGGTGTTATAGACGAACGCCCCCAGCAGGTTCTGCTTCATGTTGCGCAGCGTGGCTTTCGAAATGGCCAGCGCATCGGCCACGCCCATCAGGCTGTGGCGCATCAGCGTGATGGCCGCGGTTTCGATGGCCACGTCGCTGCCGCCGCCCATCGCGATCCCCACATCCGCCTGGGCCAGCGCCGGGGCATCGTTGATGCCGTCGCCGACCATTGCCACCTGACGGCCCTGGCGTTGCAGGTTTTTAATGGCGTCGGCTTTGCCGTCCGGCAGTACGCCCGCAATCACCTCATCAATACCGGCTTCTTTCGCGATGGCGTTGGCGGTGGTCGGGTTATCGCCGGTCAGCATCACCAGACGGTAGCCCGCACGGTGCAGGCGCTGTAAGGCATCCACGCTGTCCTGGCGAAGCGGATCGCGCACGGCCAGCAGCGCGGCAGCTTTGCCGTCCACCGCCAGCAGAACCGGGGTAGCGCCCTGAGACGCCCGCGCCTTCAGCTCGTTTTCCAGCGCGGCGGTATCAATACCGTTTTCATTGAGCAACGCCTGGTTGCCCAGCAGCAGCGCATGGCCTTCTGCCTCACCGCTCACGCCGAGCCCGCGCAGGGTGCGGAAATTGCTCACCTGCGGCAGGGCAGACGCATTGGCTTTATCGAGAATAGCGCGCGCCAGCGGATGGCTTGAGCCTTGCTCCAGCGCGGCGGCGAGACGCAGCGCCTCCTCTTCGGCAATGCCTGCGGTCGTGACGGCGACCACCTGCGGTTTACCTTCCGTCAGCGTGCCGGTTTTATCAAACACCAGCGTGTCGAGCGTGCTGGCCCGCTGCAGCGCGTCCGCGTCCCGCACCAGCACGCCAAATTCGGCCGCGCGCCCTACGCCGGAGATAATCGACATCGGCGTCGCCAGGCCAAGGGCGCAAGGACAGGCGATGATCAGCACCGTGGTGGCGATCACCAGGGTATACACAATCTGCGGCGCGGGGCCGAAGAAGTACCAGATCGCCGCGCTTAGCAGGGCAATGCCGACCACCACCGGCACAAAAATGGCCGAGATTTTGTCAGCAAGCTGGCCAATCTCCGGCTTGCTGCTCTGGGCCTGGCGCACCATGCGGATAATACGCGACAGCGTGGTGTGGCTGCCGACGGCGCTGGCGGTGAACAGCACGCTGCCGTCCTGCACGACCGTACCGGCATGCACGGCGTCGCCGTCGGATTTCTGCTGGGGGATCGGTTCCCCGGTCAGCATCGCTTCATCCAGCCAGGCTTCGCCCTGGGTTATCTTGCCGTCAACGGGAACGCGGTCGCCGGTGGTCAGACGCAGCGTCATGCCGGGCTGAACCTCGGCCAGCGGGACGCTCTTTTCCCCCTCGTCCGTGACCACGCGGGCCGTCGGCGGGGTTAAATCGAGCAATCGTTCCAGCGCTTTCGAGGAACGCTGACGGGCGCGAGCTTCCAGCATATGGCCTAAGTTAATCAGGCCGATAATCATCGCACTCGCTTCATAATAGAGATGCCGCGCTTCCATCGGGAACCACTGTGGCCAGACGTTCACGCTCATGGAATAGAGCCATGCCGCGCCGGTCCCGAGGGCGACCAGGGTATCCATCGTCGCGGTGCGGTTTTTCAGGCTCTTCCAGGCGCTGGTATAGAAATGCCCGCCTGCAAACACCATCACCGCAAGGGTAATCAGACCAATCACCAGCCACAGGGTGCGGTTGTCGTCGGTGACCATCATGTTGTCGCCGAGCATGCCCCACACCATCACCGGAATACCCACCAGCAGGGCAACGATGGCCTGCCAGCGGAAGCGCTTCATGGTGGCGATAGCCGTTTCCTGCTGGCGCTCGCGGCGTTCGGCATCATCTTCGATGGCCTCCGCGCCGTAGCCCGCTTTCTCAACGGCCTGCACTAGCTCTGCGGCGGAGGCGCTGCCCATTACCAGCGCAGTGCGCTCCGCGAGATTGACCCGTGCCTGCGCGACGCCCGGGACCGCCTGCAGGGCGTTTTGTACCCGGGAGACGCAGCTGGCGCAGCTCATGCCGTTGATCAGCAGCTGTTGGCTGTCATCAATATCATCCGCTGCCGGAAGCTCAGGAGTGGCCGCTGTCAGTGCTTCCGACGGGGATGATGACTCTGCCAGCGGTTTAGCCTTTGGGTGGCTTAACTCCGCCCCGTAACCGGCCTGTTTAATGGTATCAATCAGCGCGTCCGCGCTGGCGCTGCCGGTCACGGCGGCATGGTCGATAGTCACTTCAGCGCTTTCAACGTCAGGACGCTGTTCCAGGCTTTCTTTAACGCGTTTGACGCAGTGGCCGCAGGAGAGGCCGTCCAGCGTCAGGTCGATAGTGTGAGACATAACAAAACTCCCGTATAATATATTGGTCAGTTGTTGACCGGAGTAACGCTTTTCGCTAACTGTTATGAAGGTTAAACCTTCCATCAAGGGGAAGGTCAAGGGGGAAATGTGAATATCAGTGACGTGGCAAAAAAAACCGGCTTAACCAGCAAAGCGATCCGCTTTTATGAAGAGAAGGGGCTGGTAACGCCGCCGCTGCGCAGTGAAAACGGCTACCGCAGCTACACGCAGCTGCATCTCGATGAGCTGACGCTGCTGCGCCAGGCAAGACAGGTCGGGTTTAATCTGGAAGAGTGCGGCGAGCTGGTTAACCTGTTCAACGATCCTAAGCGTCACAGCGCGGACGTGAAAAAACGCACCCTGGAAAAGGTGGCCGAAATTGAACGCCACATCGTCGAACTGCAGGCGATGCGCGAACAGCTGCTGCAGCTCGCGGACTCCTGTCCGGGGGATGACAGCGCCGACTGCCCGATTATTGATAATCTTGCCGGCTGCTGCCACCGCAAAACCCACGCTTAACAGGCTTTTACCCGCAGGGTAATGCCTTCCACCGCAATGACTTCAACCCGCGTGCCGGCGCTGAGGTCATCGTCGGCCACCACCGGCCACGAGCTGTCGCCTACGCGCATGTGCCCGCGTCCGTTCACCAGTGCGGTGTCGAGGGTAAAACGCTTGCCGACAATCTGCTGTCCGCGCTGGTTAAGGTGGGCGTCCACCGGTTTCTGCTCGTTAACCCGCCGGTTAAGCCAGCGCCACCACAGCCAGGCGGCCACCAGCGTCAGCGCGGCAAACAGCGCCCCCTGCCACGCCCAGTCCAGGGGAAGGATCCAGACCAGAAGACCGGTAATGACGGCGGCAACACCGCTCCAGAGCAGGTAGCCGTTGCCGCCCAGCATCTCCGCTGCCAGCAATAAGCCACCGAGACTTAGCCAGAAGGCATGAGGATGTGCAACGATGAGCTCAATCATTTTTTACGCTCGTTTCCGCTGTCCTTGATCAGTTCGGCGATCCCCGCGATAGAGCCCATCAGGCTGCTGGCATCCAGCGGCATCATCACCACTTTGCTGTTGTTCGCCGAGCCGATCTCTTTCAGCGCATCGGTATATTTTTGCGCAACGAAGTAGTTCACGGCCTGAATATCACCGGCGGCAATCGCCTCGGACACCATCTGGGTCGCGCGGGCTTCCGCTTCGGCGGAACGTTCACGCGCTTCCGCCTGTAAGAACGCGGACTGACGGTCGCCTTCCGCTTTCAGGATCTGCGACTGTTTTTCCCCTTCCGCTTTGAGGATCTCCGCCTGGCGTACCCCTTCGGCTTCCAGAATGTAGGCGCGCTTGGTTCGCTCGGCTTTCATCTGGGCGTTCATGGAGGCAATCAGCTCCGCCGGCGGGCGCACGTCGCGGATCTCGATGCGGGTGACTTTGATCCCCCACGGGTTGGTGGCCTCATCGACAATGTGCAGCAGGCGGGTGTTAATGCTGTCACGCTGGGAAAGCATTTCGTCCAGCTCCATCGAGCCGAGTACGGTACGGATGTTGGTCATCGTCAGGTTGACGATCGCCAGCTCCAGGTTGCTGACCTCATAGGCCGCCTTCGGCGCATCAATCACCTGAATAAAACAGACGGCGTCGATGGTGACGTTGGCGTTATCCTTGGAGATCACTTCCTGGGACGGAATGTCCAGAACCTGCTCCATCATGTTGATCTTGCGGCCTATCCTGTCCATGAACGGGACAATCAGGCTTAAGCCGGGCTGGAGCGTGTTGGTGTAACGGCCGAAACGCTCGACGGTCCACTGATAACCCTGAGGGACAATTTTGACGCCAGCGCCCACGATAACCAGCGCAACGAAAATAAGGACGGGAACAACGATAAGCATAAAAACCTCCTGTTTTGCATGCCGTGATGAGTGAAAGTGTGTATTTATTGCTCGTAAGTATAGGTAAAGTCAGAGATGAAGCCATTACCCGCTTCGGCAATGGCTTTGGATAATCCCTGGTAGTAATGCTCCAGCCCCCGCGCTTCGATACGCTGGATCTGTTCGCGAAGGGGGGCGCAGAACAGAACGGCATTTCCCGCCTCAACGCGTTTGTTATTCGGCGGAAGGTCGCCCGCGATGGCTTTAAACCAGGTTCTGATGCCCTGCTTTAAATTATGCGGCGCTTTTGCCAGGTTATCCATGCCCGTCAGGATCTGCAGAGTAGGGAACTCATCGGCCTGCACGGCGGTTTTCATGCGCGCAAAGAACTGGCTGAACAGCTCGAACGAGCCCAGATCGGTGACGCGGGGCTTGGTGGTTTTACCGTTTTTATTGCCGATTTTACCTGCCGCTGACGCCGTGGCCGGAACCGCGTTCACCTTTTCCAGCTCCAGTCCGAACAGCAAATTGCAGTGCGCGCGGCGCGCTTTCAGCGGGTAGGACATCAGGACGTCAATGAACTGTGTGGCTTTCACATCCGCAAGATTGTGGTTGATAAGCCACTGGGTGCGCGAAAATTCCGCCGGAGAGACGAACCAGTCCGGCACCTCATTGAAGCGTTTTGATTTGCCTTTACCGTCAAATTCAAGGAAGTGTGTCCCGTTGTCGAAGGCAAAATAGCAATTTTTGAAGCTGCCGATCGTGGTGTTCACGATGAGCGCCTTCTTAACAAAATCGACCACCTCTTCACCCATCACAAAACGCGTGCGTTCCGACGATTTGATGACGTCCATTAATGTTTCGACATCAGGAACACCAGGCTTCAGGGAGGGAAACTCATAAAAAATATGTGCCATGCTGCATACTTCCTGTAGTGATGGTGGTGACAATTTACAAACAAAAAGCTTAACACTTGCTTCAGCGTGAGGCTATTCGCGCTGCGCGGGCGAAAGGATTATGCTACAGACGGTTATGACAAAAAGCGGTCAACGGAAGCGCAATGAACGATAAAAAAAACGTATTACTGCTCAGGGATGTCGGATTTCGAGTCGGGGAAAACACGATCCTGCAGCACGTCGGGTTTCGCCTGTCGCCGGGCGAGTTTAAATTAATCACGGGCCCCTCAGGCTGTGGGAAAAGCACGCTGCTGAAGATTGTGGCGTCACTCCTCAGCCCGACGGAAGGAGCCATTCTGTTTGAAGGCGAAGATATCGCCTCGCTTTCTCCGGAAAGCTATCGCCAGCAGGTCTCGTACTGCGTGCAAACGCCCGTGCTTTTTGGCGATACGGTCTATGACAACCTGATTTTTCCGTGGCAAATCCGCAATAAAACGCCGGAGCCGGAAAAGTTTATCCACGATCTGGCCCGCTTTGGCCTGGCGCAGGAGACGCTGAGCAAATCCATCAACGCGCTGTCGGGCGGAGAAAAGCAGCGGGTCTCGCTGATCCGCAATCTGCAGTTTTTACCGAAGGTGTTGTTGCTGGACGAAATCACCAGCGCGCTCGATGACGTCAACAAGCGCAACGTTAACGAGATTATTCATCGTTACGCCCGGGAGCAGAACATTGCCGTGCTGTGGGTGACGCACGACGCTAACGAAATAACCCATGCGGATGACGTAATCACGCTCCAGCCGCACGGCGGGAAAATGCAGGAGGCAAACCGTGGGTGAGCATAACATTACGAACGAATCGCTGGCCTTTTCGATGGTGCTGGTGCTGATTGCGATTGTGGTCAGCTACCGGGAAAAGCTGGGGCTGGAAAAAGATATCGTGTGGAGTATCTGCCGCGCGGTGATTCAGCTCATCATCGTCGGCTATGTGCTGAAGTATATCTTCAACGTTAACCACGCGGTGCTGACGCTGCTGATGGTGCTCTTTATCTGCTTTAACGCGGCGTGGAATGCACAAAAGCGCAGTAAATACATTGATAAGGCGTTTGTCTCATCGTTTATCGCGATTACCACCGGAACGGCGCTCACGCTGGCGGTGCTGGTGCTCTCCGGCTCGATTGAGTTTACGCCGATGCAGGTCATCCCTATTTCCGGGATGATTGCGGGGAACGCGATGGTGGCCGTTGGGCTCTGTTATAACAACCTCGGCCAGCGTTTCAGCAGCGAACAGCAGCAGCTGCAGGAGAAACTAAGCCTGGGGGCAACGCCAAAAGTGGCCTCGGCGCGGCTGATTCGCGAGAGCATTCGTTCATCGCTGATTCCAACGGTAGATTCCGCCAAAACGGTGGGGCTGGTGAGCCTGCCGGGCATGATGTCGGGGCTGATTTTTGCCGGTATCGATCCGGTAAAAGCGATTAAGTATCAGATCATGGTGACGTTTATGCTGCTTTCCACGGCAAGCCTGTCGACCATCATTGCCTGCTACCTGACCTATCGGAAGTTCTACAACGCGCGCCACCAGCTGGTGGTGACGCAGTTGAAAAAGACGGGGTAACATCGTCTTTGTAGGCCCGGTAAGGCGAAGCCGTCACCGGGCTTTTTTATCAATACAACAGCGCGTAAAGCTGACGACGATACTTCGACGCCAGCGCGTCGCCGGTGCCCAGCGCGGCCAGGATCTCCTGGAACATCTTGCGCGCCTGACCGTCTGCGGCGGCTAAATCTTTTTGCAGATGGCTGAAGAGCAGCTCAAGCGCCTCTTCGTTACGCCCCACCTGATGCAGCTGCAGCGCAAGCTGGCTTGCCAGCGCGGCATCCGCCGGATTGTCGGCAACCTGCTGCTGCAGCTGTTGAATTTCCGGGGTATCCGCCGCCTGCTTCAGCAGCTCAATCTGTGCAACCAGCCCCTGATAGCGGGTGTCCTGATCCTGCAGCGGAACCGTCTTAAGTACGGCCTCCGCGTCCTCTGAGCGATGCAGGGCGATCTGCGTCTCCGCCAGCAGCAGGCCAATCTGGCTGTTCTGTTTTGACAGCTGCCACGCCTCTTTCAGCAGCGGCAGCGCCTCGTCGTATTTGCCTTCCTGCATCAGCGCCATGCCTTCCTGCGCTTTCAGCTCTTCTTCGCGCGGCAGCACCTTATCCAGCAGGGCGCGGATAGCCTCTTCCGGCTGCGGCCCCTGGAAGCCATCAACAGGCTGGCCGTTCTGGAACAGATAGACGGTAGGAATGGCGCGCAGACCAAACTGAGACGCGACCATCGGCTCGGCGTCACAGTCCAGCTTCGCGAGAATGAACTGACCGTTGTACTGGGCGGCAAGGCTTTCCAGCACCGGCGTCAGCTGCAGACAGTGTTGGCTACGTTCAGACCAGAAGTAGAACAGGACCGGTTTGGTCATCGACTGTTCAAGGGTCTGTTGCAGGTTAGCTTCTGTGATATTGACGATATTCTGTACGGACATGCGGCTTTCTCTTTTGTCGGTTTGTTCTTTACATGGGGATGCGCGTCAGCGCTTCAACTCAACCGTGTAAAATTTTGTCCATTATCCGGCCCGGCAGCAGGCGTTTTAACCAGCCGACGGCGTGGGTGACCAGCGTCACCGGATAGCGCATTTTGGGATGTTCACTCTCAAAAGCATGGCGCACTTTGGCCACCACCGCCTCGGGCCCGAGGGTAAAACGTGCGGCGATGCCGGGGTTCTCGACCGGTTTATCCGCCTGCGTCTGGTTAACGTTTTCGGTAAAGCGGGTGCGGATCGGGCCGGGTTCAATCAGGCTGACCTTTATGCCGCTGTGGCGTAGCTCCATGCGCAGGGCGTCGGACCAGGCCTCCAGCGCATATTTACTGGCGGCGTAGGCGCCGCGGCCCGGGGTGGAAATCAGCCCCATCACCGACGACGTCATCACGATGCGCCCTTCACCGTGCGGCAGCATCGCGGGGAGCAGACGCATGGTGAGCTGATGTACGCCGAAAAAGTTGGTCGAAAACTGCTTCTCCAGCGTTTCGCGGGAGAGGGTATCCAGCGGGCCATACACGCCGTAACCGGCATTATTAAACAGGCCGTAAAGACGATTGTCGGTCAGGGCGATCACCTCATCGGCGGCGCGGTCAACGCTCTCCGGCGAGTCCATATCCAGCAGCACGCCGGTAAAGCCCAGCCCGTTCATGCGTTCGACATCGTCGGGTTTGCGACAGGCCGCCAGAACCCGAAACCCCTGGCGCTTCAATTCGAGCGCGCTTTCCAGACCGATTCCACTGGAACATCCTGTAATTAAGACCGATTTTTGCATAACTTTACCTGTCAGGATCTCCGCTTAATCAGGAGTCATGTTTAACTAAAGGAGCCAGCCGCGTTGCCATCCAGTCGGCAATAAACGGCTGCGCATCGCGATTGGGGTGGATCCCGTCGTCTTGCATCCACTGGGGTTTGAGATAGACCTCTTCCATGAAAAATGGCAGCAGCGGAATATCAAACTCTTTGGCAAGCTTGGGGTAGATCGCGCTAAAGGCCTCATTATACCGACGACCGTAGTTGGCGGGCAGGCGAATTTGCATCAGCAGCGGCTGGGCGTTTGCCGCCTTGATCTCCTGCAAAATGGTGCGCAGCGTATCCTCCGTTTGCTGTGGCTGGAAACCGCGCAGGCCATCATTACCGCCGAGCTCAACCAGCACCCAGCGCGGCTGATGCTGTTTGAGCAGCGCAGGCAGGCGCGATAAACCTTGCTGTGAGGTATCGCCGCTGATGCTGGCGTTGATTACAGGCGTTTTGCTCTGCCATTTGTCATTGAGCAGAGCGGGCCAGGCCGCGCCAGCCGCCATGCGATAGCCGGCGCTCAGGCTGTCGCCGAGAACCAGTAACGTGTCCGCTGCCGCCGCGCGGAAGGTCATCAGAATCAAAAACAGGAAGGGCAAATGCCAGCGGAAAACAGTGTTGAAGTTCATCATCTTAAGAAGTCCGTCGGTCAGGGGGAACACGAGCTTTCCATCCTTACTGGAGTTGAACTCGTTGTCAAACGCGCTGAAACCATCGCGCTGATTGGCGAATCCGGTTCCGGTAAGTCCACGCTGCTGGCGATTTTAGCCGGTCTGGACGACGGCAGCAGCGGCGAGGTCCACCTTGTCGGGCAGCCGCTGCATCAGCTTGATGAAGAGGCGCGGGCCGTGCTGCGCGCGCGTCACGTTGGTTTTGTCTTTCAGTCCTTTATGCTGATCCCAACCCTGAACGCCCTGGAAAACGTCGAGCTCCCGGCGCTGTTGCGCGGTGAAAACAGCCGTGAAAGCCGCGCTCATGCGAAGGCGCTGCTGGAACAGCTCGGTCTGGGGAAACGTCTCGACCATCTTCCCGCCCAGCTTTCCGGCGGTGAGCAGCAGCGCGTGGCGCTGGCCCGCGCGTTTAACGGCCGCCCTGAGGTGCTGTTTGCCGATGAGCCTACCGGCAACCTTGACCGTAAAACCGGCGACAGGATTGCCGACCTGCTGTTTTCGCTCAACCGCGAGCACGGCACCACGCTGATCCTCGTCACCCACGATCCGCAGCTCGCGGCGCGCTGCGACCGTCGCCTGCGGCTGGTGAACGGTGTTCTGCAGGAGGAAGCATGATTACCCGCTGGTTCTGGCGCGAGTGGCGCTCGCCCTCGCTGCTGATTGTCTGGCTGGCGCTCAGCCTGGCGGTGGCCTGCGTGCTGGCGCTCGGCAGCGTCAGCGACCGCATGGAAAAAGGGCTCAGCCAGCAGAGCCGGGAGTTTATGGCGGGGGACAGGGCGCTGGAAAGCTCCCGCCCCGTGCCGCCGGGCTGGATTGAAGCAGCGCGCAAAGAAGGGCTGAAGGTGGGAGAGCAGCTCACCTTCCAGACCATGACCTTCGCGGGCGACATGCCGCAGCTGGCGAGCGTCAAGGCCGTCGATGATATCTACCCGATGTACGGTGACTTACAGACCAGTCCGCCGGGGTTAAAGCCGACGCCCGGTACGGTGCTGCTGGCATCGCGTCTGATGGCGCTGCTGAACCTCAAACCCGGCGACAGTATCGACGTCGGCGACGCCACGCTGAAAATCGCCGGGGAAGTGGTGCAGGAGCCCGACGGCGGATTTAACCCGTTCCAGCTTGCGCCGCGTCTGCTGATGAACACCGCGGATGTCGCGGCCACCCATGCGGTACAGCCGGGCAGCCGCGTCACCTGGCGCTATAAGTTTGGCGGCACGCCCGCCCAGCTTGACGCGTATGAAAAATGGCTTCTGCCGCAGCTCAAACCGGAACACCGCTGGTACGGGCTGGAGCAGGACGAGGGGGCGCTCGGTAAATCTCTGGAGCGCTCTCAGCAGTTCCTGCTGCTGTCGGCCCTGTTGACCCTGCTGCTGGCGGTGGCGGCGGTGGCCGTGGCGATGGGGCACTACTGCCGCAGCCGCTACGACCTGGTGGCGATCCTCAAAACCCTGGGGGCGGGCCGGGCGCAGCTGCGCAAGCTGATTGTCGGCCAGTGGCTGATGCTGCTGGTCCTGTCGGCGCTGACCGGCGGAATAATCGGGATGCTGTTTGAAAAACTGCTGATGGTGATGCTGAAACCGGTGCTCCCGGCCGCCTTGCCGCCGGCCAGCCTCTGGCCGTGGCTGTGGGCGATGGGCGCGATGACGGTGATCTCGGTGCTGGTGGGGCTTCGGCCCTACCGCCTGCTGCTCGCCACGCAGCCGCTGCGCGTGCTTCGCAACGATGTGGTGGCGAACGTCTGGCCGCTGAAGTTCTACCTTCCTGTGATTATTGCGGTGGCGGTGGGGCTGCTGGCGTGGCTGATGGGCGGCAGCACGCTGCTGTGGGCGGTGCTGGCCGGGGCGGTTGTGCTGGCGCTGCTGTGCGGCGTGCTGGGCTGGATACTGCTCAACCTCCTGAAAAGGGTGACGGTAAAATCCCTGCCCGTGCGCCTGGCGGTCAACCGTCTGCTGCACCAGCCCTGGTCTACGCTCAGCCAGCTGTCGGCGTTCTCGCTGTCGTTTATGCTGCTGGCGCTGCTGCTGGTGCTGCGCGGCGATCTGCTCGACCGCTGGCAGCAGCAGCTTCCGCCGGAAAGCCCGAACTATTTCCTGATCAATATCGCCCCTGAGCAGGTTACGCCGCTGAAGGGCTTCCTGGCGGAGCATCACATCATCCCCGAATCGTTCTATCCCATCGTTCGCGCGCGTCTGACGCAGATCAACGGCCAGCCAACGGAGGGGAATAAGGACGAGTCGCTTAACCGCGAGCTGAACCTCACCTGGCAGGATAAACGCCCTGATCACAACCCGATAACCGCCGGCACCTGGCCGCCAAAAGCGGGAGAGGTGTCGATGGAGGAGGGGCTGGCGACGCGCCTGAACGTGAAGCTGGGAGACAGCGTGACCTTCACCGGCGATACCCAGGATTTCACCGCGAAAGTCACCAGCCTGCGTAAAGTGGACTGGGAAAGCCTGCGGCCCAACTTCTTCTTTATCTTCCCGCCGGGGGCGCTGGACGGGCAGCCACAGAGCTGGCTGACCAGCTTCCGCTGGGAAAACGGCAACGGCATGCTGACCCAGCTCAACCGGGAGTTTCCGACGGTCAGCCTGCTGGATATCGGCGCGATCCTCAAACAGGTGGGGCAGGTGCTGGAGCAGGTGAGCCGCGCGCTGGAGGTCATGGTGGTGCTGGTGACGATCTGCGGCGTGCTGTTGCTGTTGGCCCAGGTTCAGGTGGGCATGCGCCAGCGCCATCAGGAACTGGTGGTTTACCGCACGCTGGGGGCCGGTAAGCGGCTGCTGCGAATGACGCTCTGGAGCGAGTTTGCGCTGCTGGGGCTGGTGGCCGGTCTGGTGGCCGCCATTGGCGCAGAGACGGCGCTGGCGGTGCTGCAGACAAAGGTGTTCGACTTCCCGTGGGAGCCTGACTGGCGTCTTTGGTTGACTCTGCCTCTGTGCGGCGCTGTGCTGCTTTCCCTCTGCGGAGGCTGGCTCGGCACGCGGCTGCTAAAGGGCAAAGCCCTGTTCCGTCAGTTTGCGAGTTGATTTAGTATAGTGATAATTACGCACCGGATTTTTATGCCGGTGCGTAGTGTTTAAATAGCACAAAGTGATAATACCCACTCATTTAGTAGCGCAAAACATTAAAAACCCGTCCACACAGCCCGATTATTTCCAGTTAATATTCACCCGCTAAATATTTAGCAGCGTGTCTATTAAGGAAAAATAATGACTATAAAAAAATCAGCGCTGGCGGCAACGATTGGCGCGGCAGTGGCATTAACGACCTTCGCTTCTCAGGCGGAAATCACCGTTCTTAAGCAGGATCCTCAGGCGGGTAACCCGCTGAGCCGCCTGAACTTCACCGTTGGCGGCAGCATTCGTCCTCAGTTCCAGAACATGACCGGCGACGACGGTAAAAACAGCTACAAGCGTAACGGCTTTGACGGCGGCACCCGCTTCCGTTTCGCAGCAGATTACTACCTGTTTGATGACATCAGCTGGATCAGCTACTACGAGCTGGGTGTGAATATTCCTGCGCAGTTTAACTGGGATCACCACTACGCCGAAGGCGCACACGACACCACGCGTCGTATGCTCTATACCGGTCTGAAGAGCGACACCTGGGGTACGCTGACCTTCGGTCAACAGAACAGCGTTTACTATGATGTGGTTGGCGCGAAAACCGATATCTGGGACTACGACATGATCGCTCAGGCACCGGGTAACGGGATCAACGGCGATTACGACGGCTCTTACCGTTCACGCCAGATGCTGAAATATAAGAAAACCGTGGGCGATGCGGACATTTACGCATCCTACCTGTTTGAAGACAGCGAATACCTGCCGGGCAACGGCCTGCGCTACAAGCGTAAAGGCGGCGGCTCGCTGGGTCTGGATTACCACCTGACCACCGATCTGACCTGGGGCGCCGCGTGGAACTACACCCGCGCCGACATGCGTAACCCGGACAACGGCGACAGCAAAACCTACGACCAGAATATCCTCGGTACCGCGCTGAGCTGGACCCCGGACAACTGGACCTTCTCCGCAGGCGGCGGCTGGTATCAGAACTTCCTGACCACCAAAAAAGTGTCTGTTAACGACTACTTTGCGGGCGACGCGTGGGGTATTGAGTACTTCGCAGGGTACAAATTCCCAGTCGGTCAGTACGCGGTGAAATCCATCCAGCCTTACTTCATGGGTGACCGCATTGAGTACGTGAACGGCCGTAACTACCAGCGCATCGACAACGGCGTGGGGATCAGCTTCCAGCTGGATTACGGTTTCCGCGTGGATTACGAACACGTGTTCACCTCCAGCACCGACAACCTGGGCGACATGAACCTGGTGCGTTTGCGTTACGACTTCTAAGCCGTCTGTTCCCCGGTGGCGCTGCGCTTACCGGGGCTACAACAGTACGCGTAGGCCGGGTAAGGCGTAGCCGCCACCCGGCTTTATTTTTCAGCGATCAAGCCACTCAGCAATTTCTTCGTACGTCCCGCGATACACAATCTTTTCCGCCTTTTTCTCCAGCTGATAGCCATACATCGGGTCGTAATAGTCGTTCAGGAGCGGTACAAGCCAGCTGAAGTGCGCGTCAGTGCGGCCAGAGCGTTGCTGTTCCAGCAGCGCGGAGTCTAACAGCGCGGTAAATTCCGCAAAGCGCTGCAGCCCAAGACGGCGGCGTATGGCGAACAGGCCGTGATGCAGGTACTCGCTGTATTCTTTCCAGCCCGCTTCCTCGCCGTAGGCGGCAGAAAAGTCCGCCCACATATGGTCGAAATACTCTTCGCGCAGGCGCTCAAGACGAATGTCAAACGGATCCTCGACCACCACGATAGGGGCTTCAACCATGCGGTCGCGCAGGCAGGCCGGCAGGTGGTTAGAGCCAATCATCCGGCCTTCATCTTCCAGCACCCAGCGCGCGGCGTCTTTTTTCAATAGCTCAACCGCAAGGTGATTTTCAAAGCTGGCCTGAGAAAGCTGCGGCGTGAGCGTGCGGCCAAATGACGAGCCGCGATGGTGCGCCAGCCCTTCCAGATCGATACCCTGCGCGTGCTGCTTCACCAGCAGGGTTTTACCGTTCCCGGTACAGCCGCCGATAAGCACCATCGGCTTTTGCGACTGCTCGATGGTCACCTGAATCGCCGTCTGGCGCAGGGCCTTATAGCCACCGCGGATCAGCGGGTAGTCGACACCCGCCTCTTTCAGCCAGGCCTGCGAGATATGCGAGCGCTGGCCGCCGCGCGCGCAGCAGAGAAAGCCCTCAGGATGGGCAAGGCTGGCTTCGCGCCAGGCGTTGATGCGGGCCTCACGCGTGTCGCCGCTTACCAGGCGATGGCCGAGCGCCAGCGCGGCGTCCGGTCCCTGACGTTTATAACAGGTGCCGACGGCGGCGCGCTCGTCATCGTTCATTAAAGGCAGGTTGACTGCCGCTGGCATCGCGCCCTGGGCAAATTCGATCGGCGCGCGAACGTCGATTAAAGGGGTATCGGACGCGAGGATCGCGCGATAGTCCGTTCCATCGTTCATGGTTATTCCAGAAGAAAGCTAAGCAGCAATGGGCGGGAATTGTACGCCGGGGAAAGAGGAGGTCAACTCCCCGGCGGAGGGAGAACTATTTAAGCTTAGATTGTGCCCAGACAATACCGCTCGCGTATTCCGGCGGCAGGAGCGGGATCATGGCTTCCAGCGTGGCGCTCAGACGGCCCGTGTCGCTGTCGTTCAGGTTCAGGTGGCCGACTTTACGACCCTCGCGGACCTCTTTGTCATACCAGTGCAGATGCACCAGCGGCAGCTTCAGCCAGTCGTAGTTCAGATCGGTCCCGATCAGGTTGATCATCACCGACGGACTGTTCACCACCGGCTGCGGCAGAGGCAGGTCGGTAATGGCGCGCAGGTGCAGCTCGAACTGGCTGATGGAGGCGCCGTTTTGCGTCCAGTGGCCGCTGTTGTGCACGCGCGGCGCAAGTTCATTGATCAGCAGACCGGACGGGGTGATAAAGCACTCCATCGCCATGACGCCGACATAACCGAGTTCGTGCATGATGGCAGAGAGCATCTCTTCCGCCTGCGCCTGCTGGTCGGCATTGGCGTGCGGGAAGGCGACGCTGGTGCGCAGAATGCCGTCCTGATGCAGGTTATGCGTCAGCGGATAAAACACCGTGCGGCCGTCATGCCCGCGCGCGCCAACCAGCGAGACTTCACCGCTGAAGTTAATGCCCTGCTCAACGATGCACTCGCCGTAGCAGTCATTCGGCAGCTCGGCGGTGTCGCCTGCGCGCAGGCGCCACTGGCCGCGGCCGTCGTAGCCACCCACGCGGCGCTTCACGATCGCCAGTTCGCCCAGCATGGCGAAGACGTCGTTCCACTCGCTTTTATCAGACAGGAGCTGCCACGGCGCGGTCGCGAGGCCGAGCTTGTCGAACAGCTGCTTTTGCGTCAGGCGGTCGGCAACGATCGGGAACACGTCGCGGTTAACGAAGGCGTTATGACGCGCCAGCTCGCGGGTCAGAGCGGTCTCCGGCCAGCGTTCAATCTCGGCGGTGATCACGCTCTGGTGGAATGGGACGGCTTCTGGCTCGGCGTCCAGCCCGACGGGCCAGACGGTAATACCCAGCGGCTCACCGGCCTGACGCAGCATGCGGCCTAACTGGCCGTTACCGAGAACGCAAACCTGCTTCATGCCGCACCCCGCGGGTCCGGGTTGTCCAGCACTTCGTCGGTCTGGGCTTTACGCCACGCCGCCAGACGTTCATGTAAGTCTTTATCGTGCGTCGCCAGGATCTGCGCGGCCAGCAGGGCGGCGTTTGCGGCACCCGCTTTGCCAATCGCCAGCGTGCCGACAGGAATACCGCGCGGCATCTGAACGATGGAGTAGAGGCTGTCCACACCGCTTAACGCGGCGCTCTGAACCGGTACGCCCAGAACCGGCACCAGGGTTTTGGCGGCAATCATGCCCGGCAGATGTGCTGCGCCGCCCGCACCGGCGATGATCACCTCATAACCGTTCTCTTCGGCGCTTTCGGCGAAGCTGAACAGTTTGTCCGGCGTACGGTGTGCAGAGACCACTTCAACGTGGTGCGGAACATTCAGGATGTCAAAGATTTCGGCGGCGAACTGCATGGTAGCCCAGTCGCTTTTGGACCCCATCACGATGGCGACACGCGCCGGATTATTGCGGGAAGACATGCGTCTTAAAACTCCTGTGGTGCGAAACACACTGCTTTCGAGGGCACAGAGAATAGCATGTTATACGGGCAAGGAAAACGGTTGCGCGGTTAAATCTTGAGCCGTTGTTGCCATCAATTCATAACAAAACAGACCGCATTCTGGCGGTCTGTTTTCGTCGAGGGGCAATCATTATTTCGTCAGTTCTGCGGTCATATACACGCGATTATCGACCTTCGCGCTGGTGATTTTATAAGACGCACCCTGTTCAGCAGCCTGTGCAGCGATTTTCGCTTCTGCGCGGTCAAGGGTAGAGGCGGTTGCGCTCACGCTCTGCGCGAAAGAACCGAAAGAAACCAGGGAGAGAGCCGCAACTGCAACGAAAGTTTTGATGGATTTCATGGTCGTATTCCTTAAGTGTTTTGTCTGGGATAGGGCGTGTTGCACTGATGTGATAAATAATAGGCCGACCACGGGCGGATTAAAATCGAAACAATTTGCCGATATTGTTCAAAAAAATAGAATGATGTGGAGGGGTTAAAACGGAAACGCGATCAGCTCCACGCCCTCAGGCGAGACTTTGACCATGGAACCTTCGGTGTGCCAGGCACCCAATACCACGCGGTGTGCGGGCTGGCCGTTGGCGATGAGGGAATGCACGTCAGGACGATGGGTATGACCGTGGATCAGCCACTGAACCTCATGCTTTTCCATTACCCTCACGACCGCCTGCGGATTGACGTCCATGATGGTCATGGATTTGCTGCTGTTGGCGGCTTTACTGCCTGCGCGCATTCTGGCGGCGATGCGGTTGCGGATAAACAGCGGCAGGGCAAGGAACACCTTCTGGATCCACGGGGTGTGGACTTTGGCGCGAAACGCCAGGTAGCCGGTATCGTCGGTGCAGAGCGTGTCGCCGTGCATGATCAGCACCTTGCGGCCGTAGAGATCGAGCACCTGTTCTTCCGGCAGCAGCGTCATGCCGCTTTCACGGGCGTAGCGCTTGCCGATCAGGAAATCACGGTTGCCGTGAATGAAGTAGCAGGGGACGCCGGAATCGACCAGCGCGTGAATGGCGGCGGCTATTTCACGGTGCAGCGGGTTAGGATCGTCGTCGCCAATCCAGGCTTCAAAGAGGTCGCCCAGGATGTACAGCGCATCAGCGCTTTTCGCTTCACCGCGTAAAAAACGCAGAAAACCGGCGGTTATCGCCGGTTCTTCTGTTTGCAGATGAAGATCCGCAATAAAGAGTGTCGCCACCAATTACTCGCTGACGGTCACGCTGGTAATCACAACGTCTTCTTTTGGAACGTCCTGGTGCATACCGCTGCGGCCAGTAGAGACGGCTTTGATCTTGTCAACCACGTCCATACCTTCAACCACTTCTGCGAATACGCAGTAGCCCCAACCCTGCAGGCTTTCGCCGGAGAAGTTCAGGAAGTCGTTGTCCGCCACGTTAATGAAGAACTGTGCAGTAGCGGAGTGAGGTGCCTGAGTACGTGCCATCGCCAGCGTGCCGCGGGTGTTTTTCAGGCCGTTGTTCGCTTCGTTCTTGATCGGCTCTTTAGTGGCTTTCTGGTTCATGCCAGGTTCGAAACCGCCGCCCTGGATCATGAAACCGTTGATCACGCGGTGGAAAATGGTGTTGTTGTAGAAACCTTCGCGGCAGTAGTCCAGGAAGTTTTTAACTGTTTCAGGCGCTTTGTCATCAAAGGTTTTGATTACGATATCGCCATGATTAGTGTGGAAAGTAACCATTTTTGCATCCTGTTCCGTTATTGTGGTACGTCGACCCGCCTTCGGGTCATCTATAGGGGCTTGTTATAGCATAACCACAGGATGCGATCACCTTGCATTGTGTGCTGCTTCGGGTTTGAATTACGGGTAGAATAGCCGGTTTTCAACCACACACGTGTTTACATGGAATCTTCGATGTTAAAAATCTTTAATACAATGACGCGCCAAAAAGAGGAATTTAAACCTATCCATGCCGGGGAAGTCGGCATGTACGTGTGTGGTATTACGGTTTACGATCTCTGTCACATTGGCCATGGCCGTACCTTTGTCGCCTTCGACGTGGTGTCACGCTACCTGCGTTTTCTCGGGTACAAGCTGAAATACGTGCGCAACATCACCGACATCGACGATAAGATCATCAAGCGCGCGAATGAAAACGGCGAAAGCTTTGTCGCGCTGGTGGATCGCATGATCGCTGAGATGCACAAAGACTTCGACGCCCTGAATATTCTGCGTCCGGACAGCGAGCCGCGCGCGACCCACCATATTCACGAAATCATCGAGATCACCGAAAAGCTGATCGCCCGCGGTCATGCGTATGTTGCCGACAACGGCGACGTGATGTTCTCCGTGCCGACGGACCCAACCTACGGTGCGCTTTCCCGTCAGGATCTGGACCAGCTCCAGGCCGGTGCCCGCGTTGACGTGGTTGACGTGAAGCGTAACCCGATGGACTTCGTGCTGTGGAAGATGTCCAAAGAGGGTGAACCAAGCTGGCCATCCCCGTGGGGCGACGGCCGTCCGGGCTGGCACATTGAGTGTTCGGCGATGAACTGCAAGCAGCTGGGCAAGCACTTCGACATTCACGGCGGCGGTTCAGACCTGATGTTCCCGCACCACGAAAACGAAATCGCGCAGTCCACCTGCGCCCACGGCGGCGAGTACGTGAACTACTGGATGCACTCCGGGATGGTGATGGTTGACCGCGAGAAGATGTCGAAATCGCTGGGTAACTTCTTTACCGTGCGCGACGTGCTGAAGTATTACGACGCGGAAACCGTGCGCTACTTCCTGATGTCCGGCCACTATCGCAGCCAGCTGAACTACAGCGAAGAGAACCTGAAGCAGGCGCGCTCGGCGCTGGAGCGTCTGTACACCGCGCTGCGCGGAACCGACAGGTCTGTTCCGGCGGCAGGCGGCGAAGCGTTCGAAGCGCGCTTCGTTGAGGTGATGAACGACGACTTCAATACCCCGGAAGCCTACTCCGTGCTGTTCGACATGGCGCGCGAAGTGAACCGCCTGAAGTCCGAGGATATGGCGGCCGCGAATGCGCTGGCGTCACATCTGCGTAAGCTCTCTGCCGTGCTCGGCCTGCTGGAGCAGGAGCCGGACGCGTTCCTGCAGAGCGGTGCGCAGGCGGACGACGGTGAAGTGGCGGAGATTGAAGCGTTGATCAAGGCGCGTCTGGAAGCGCGTCAGGCGAAGGACTGGGCAGCGGCCGATGCGGCGCGTAACCGTCTGACCGAGATGGGCATCATTCTGGAAGACGGCCCGCAGGGAACTACCTGGCGCCGTAAGTAAGTCTGTAACGCCCGGTGACGCTTACGCTTACCGGGCCTACGGGCAAAAGTAGGCCGGGTAAGGCGCAGCCGCCACCCGGCTTTTTTTTACCTTCTTTTCCACCACAGCAACCCCATCAGCACTACACCCGGCAGCCACACCCACAGCAGTTCTGAAATAATCACCTGATGCCCGTACGGCGTGGTATAGCGTGAGAGCGCAAACGGCGCGACCTTAATCACCTGCCACGGCGCAAAGAAGCGTTCATCCGACCACGGCCACAGCCAGCCGACGCCTTTCCCGCCTGTGGTAATCGAATCCAGCAGGCTGTGCGACAGCAGTGACACGGTTAAAAACAGCCAGCATCGCGTCAGGCTGGCCCGGAACCATCGTCGTCCAGTCAGTACGCAAAGTATCGGCACCACGAAGGCAAACAGCAGGGAGTGGGTAAAGCCGCGATGGCCGAAAACGTTGCCGTACGCGACGCCGAACTTGAACGCCAGCACGTCGGCGTCCGGCAGCATGGCGAGAACAATGCCGGCAAACAGCAGACGGGGTGGGATAACTTTTGTCCCCAGGCCTAAGCCCAGGCAAAGCGGAACAGCAGCGTGCGTAATGACGGTAGGCATTGTGATTATCCATGGCAAATCATGGAAATATAGCAGTCATTCCGCGCTAAAAAACCTGTGCTAAATTCTGATTTTACGCCGACTCGCGTGCGATAAGCTGCCCGGAAAGCGTAATGCGCTGGGTTTGCAGCGTCGGCTCCTTCAGCGTGCGAATAATCAGCCCGGCCGCCTGACGCCCCGTCTCTTCGCTGGCGGACGAGACGTAGGTAAACGAGGGCGAGGTGAGGTTCACGTGGAGCATATCTTCGAAACCGACCAGAGCGACCTGCTGCGTCAGAAACACATCTTTACCCACCGTACGCCCGACCTGATGAATACCGGAGATGGAGCCGATCATGGCATCCGGCGAGTGGCAGAGCAGGGCGGTGATGGTATTGTTTTTTTCCAGCAGCTGGCGGGTGGCAAAACCCGCTGCCAGCGTGTCATCGCTGCAGGCCGGCGAGTATTCATCGCGCCAGACCAGTCCGTTTTGCGCCATCGCGCTGCGAAAGCCGAGCAGGCGCTGCTCGCGGATAAGGCAGCCTTCCCGTCCGCCTATGTAGGCGATATTACGATGACCGCGCTCGATAAGATAACGCACCGCCAGACTGGCCGCCTGCCGGTTATCGCGCATCACCAGATTGCATTTTTCATCCAGCAGCGACTGCGAGACCACCACCAGCGGCAGCGGGCAGTGGCGAATCTTTTCCGGCAGGGTGGCGGTGCGGGTATCCGAGGCCAGATAGATCACCCCGGCGACGCCCTGCTGCTTAAACGACAGCAGGCAGCGCTCAAGCTGGTCATGGTCGTTCTGGGGCTGACCGAGAAAAACCATATACCCCTGTTTTTCAAGATCCTGAACAATGCTCGCCATCACCTTGATGGAGAAGCTGTCGCTAAAGTCGCGAAGGATCAGGCCAATCAGATTAGAGGTATTGGCGCGAAGGTTGGCAGCGGCAACGTTATGAACATAGCCCAGGGTATTGATGGCAGCGTTGACCTTCTCGATCGTTGCCTCTGAGATTTTCCCTTTCTGGCGCAGCACCAGCGAGACGGTGGAAACCGACACGCCCGCGTGCTTCGCGACATCAATAATGCTGACTTTCTTCAAAACCGCTCCCTGAAATTTACCGATTATCAGCCAGATAAAACACGCCTCCCAGCGTACAGGAGACGTGTCGTTCAGGCATCTTATTATTTGCCGATCATGGTGGACATGGTCTGGGCGATAAACTGTGCTCTGGCACCGAAAATCACCTGAATGCCGTTGTCGCCGACGAAGACCACGCCGCGCGCGCCGAGTCCGTTAAGGCCGTCTTTATCCACCGCGTCGCTTTTTGCCACTTCCAGACGCAGGCGGGTGATACAGGCGCCGACGGAGTCGATGTTATGCGCGCCGCCCAGCAGGGTGATGATCTCGGTCGCGAGCTCGGAATCCGATTTTTCATCCGCATTGGCGGTTACTTCGGTGCGGCCCGGCGTTTTCACGTCGAAACGACGGATCACAAAGCGGAACGTGAAGTAATAAATCAGGCCCATTGGAATGCCGATGATAATGGCGCTCAGGAAGTGGGTCTGGTAGCCGTTAAACGACGGCAGGATCCCGAATGACAGATAGTCGATAAAGCCCGCAGAGAACGACTTGGCGATATGCGCATGCAGCAGGTACATGGTCATGTAGGCCAGACCCGCCATGATGGCGTTAAAGACGTACAGAATCGGCGCCACGAAGATAAAGGTAAACTCAACCGGTTCGGTGATCCCCGTCAGGAAGCAGGTCAGCGCCGCGGAGAACAGAATACCGGCCGCGATTTTCTTATTCTTCGTATGGGCTTCGTGATACATCGCCAGGCACGCCGCAGGCAGCGCGAACAGCATCAGCGGGAATTCACCCTGCATGAACTTACCGGCGTTCTGGTAGGTATCGCTGCTGAAGGATTTCACGCCTTCTTCCAGCATCTTGAACCAGATGGTCTGGTCGCCGTGGATCACCTGGCCTGCCTGGGTGGTGTAATCCCCAAACGAATACCAGAACGACGGATACCAGATATGGTGCAGACCGAGCGGGATCAGCGCGCGCTCCACCAGACCGAAGATAAAGGTCGAGGCCGCCTGGTTGTCGCCGTTAACGACCACGGAGAGGGCGTCGATACCGGCCTGGATATGCTGCCACACGTACGGCAGCAGCAGCCCCATCAGGAACGAGAGGAACGCCGTTGCAATCGCCACGAAGCGCTTGCCGGAGAAGAAGCCCAGGAATTCCGGAAGCTGCATGGTGTGGAAGCGGTTATAGCACCAGGCCGCGAGAATACCGCAGATCAGGCCGCCGAAGACGCCCATCTGCAGCGTCGGAATGCCCACCACCATGGCGTATTTCCCGCCCTGAGAGGCCATTTCCGGCGTGATGCTCAGCACGGTGCTGATGGTGATATTGGTGACAAACACCGACACCGCCGCGGACAGCGCCGCAATGCCGGATTCTGACGCCAGGCCCACGGCAGAGCCAATGGCAAAAAGCATCGGCAGGTTATCAAAGATAACCCCGCCCGCGTTCATCATCAGCGGCAGATGGAACTTATCGCCGAAGGCCAGCAGCAGGCCCGCAGCGGGAAGCAGTGAAATTGGCAGCATTAAGGCGCGACCAATCATCGATAACTTAGACAGCGATTTAACAAACCCTGATATCAGACTCATGCTGATTTCCCCCGAGTAGCGCTTTTTTTGGCGCTGTTATTGTAAGTAGAACGTTTTAGTAGAACGTTCTACTTATCGTGGGCAAAGCGTGAAAAACGCGCAACTGAATTTTCACTTTTCAACAGACGAAATACTGATTATTTGAAGTGGATCGATAAATAACCGTGATGGGTGTGAGGGGATAGAGATAGAAATTGCCGGGTGGCGGCTTCGCCTTACCCGGCCTACAAACGGAGACAGTACGTAGGCCCGGTAAGCGCAGCGCCACCGGGCATCGAACGGCTTACGCCGTCACGGTCACGCTCTGCCCTTCAAAGCTCACGGTCTGGCCCGCGACAATCTTGCAGCGCTTGCGGGTTTCCACCGCACCGTCCACTTTGACAAGCCCGTCGGCAATGGCAATTTTCGCCTGCGCGCCGCTTTCGCTCCAGCCTTCCAGCTTGAGCAGATCGCACAGCTCAACGTGCGGGTGTTTGCCTAATGAAAATGTGGCCATCTTACGCGTCCTCTACGTCGTGATATTCTTCGCACGCCTGCAGGGTATTCTGAATCAGCGTTGCGACGGTCATCGGGCCTACGCCGCCCGGTACGGGGGTAATGTAAGAGGCGCGCGCGGCGGCATCTTCATACACCACGTCGCCGACCACTTTGCCGTTTTCCAGACGGTTAATCCCGACGTCCACGACAATTGCTCCCTCTTTAATCCATTCACCTGGAATAAAGCCCGGCTTACCGACCGCGACGATCAGCAGATCGGCGTTCTCAACGTGGTGACGCAGGTTTTTGGTGAAGCGGTGGGTAACGGTGGTGGTGCAGCCTGCCAGCAGCAGCTCCATGCTCATCGGGCGGCCCACGATGTTGGACGCGCCGATGACCACGGCGTTCAGGCCGTAAGTATCGATGTTATAACGCTCCAGCAGCGTCACGATACCGCGCGGCGTGCACGGACGCAGGCGCGGCGCGCGCTGGCACAGGCGGCCAACGTTGTAAGGATGGAAGCCGTCCACGTCTTTATCCGGTGCGATACGCTCCAGCACCTTCACGTTGTCGATACCGGCGGGCAGCGGCAGCTGAACCAGAATACCGTCGATCTCTTTATCGGCGTTCAGAGTGTCAATAAGTTCCAGCAGTTCTGCTTCGCTGGTGGTTTCCGGCAAATCGTAAGAGCGGGAGACGAACCCCACCTCTTCACACGCTTTGCGCTTGCTGCCGACATAAATCTGCGATGCCGGGTTACTGCCAACCAGCACAACGGCCAGCCCGGGGGCGCGTTTTCCGGCCGCTTTACGCGCCTTCACTTTTTCCGCGACCTCAGAGCGCACCTGCTGCGCAATCGTTTTACCGTCAATAATCTTTGCTGCCATCAGAGAGAAGATTCCGTCTGTAACGTTCGAAAGGGGGGAAGCGTGTATTTTGTCAGAAGCGAGCCCCGCTGTCAGTCACCCTTTGCGCGTTTTTATCCGCAAGACGCAAAAACCCTTCTTAAGGGATGGTCATTTTCTTAGGCGGGATTAGGATGTGACCTGGTAAAATGGCAGCGTTTTGACATATTTAAAAATCACCTCCTGAGCTACTTTGTCTCCTCCGAAATAAGCTTTCAATTACTCAATTGAACGTATTTCTTATTCCCGATTTTTCGCGGGAAGGGTTATTTACATTTTAAAGGAATAGACATGAAACTCAGCAACATTGCTTCTACTGTTATTGCAACTTTGGCCCTGGTTGCGGGTGCCGCAAATGCAGCGGATCCTGCTGCGCCGGTTTCCGTAAATGGCGGTACCGTACATTTTAAAGGTGAGCTGGTTAATGCGGCTTGTTCAGTAAATACTGATTCTTCCGAGCAGACCGTTAATCTGGGTCAGTATCGTACCGCGAAATTCACCAAAGTGGGCGACACCACCTCTAATATTCCGTTCAACATTGAACTGAACGATTGCGATCCGCTGGTGGCCAAAACTGCAGCCGTTGCGTTCACCGGTCAGATCGACCCAACCGACAAAACCCTGCTGGCCGTCACCTCCGGCAGCAACGACAACACCGCGAAAGGCGTGGGTATCGAGATCCTCGACAGCAAATCCAGCGTTCTGACGCCAGACGGTGCGACCTTCTCTGCTGCGCAGACGCTGATCGAAGGGACGAACACCCTGAAGTTCACCGCGCGTTATAAATCCACGGCTGCGACTACCGAGCCAGGCCAGGCGAACGCTGACGCCACCTTCGTTATGAAATACGAATAATTCCTCCGCACAGGGATGTTCAGGCCTCAGGGACGAGGCCCGTCATACGCTATTGCCAGGAACAAAGGATGACAAGGACAGGAACACTACTGCTGTTAACCCTTGCGATGGCTTGCCCGGCATCGGCGCATACCGTGGTGATCGAAGGTGGCAAGGTTCATCTCAGAGGTGAACTGGTGAACGGCGGCTGCGCCGTGGCGCCCGACAGCCAGAATATGCGCATCGATATGGGGCAGTACCGAACCAATTCATTTTCCGGCGTGGGCAGTTTTTCCACGGTGAATGTGCCTTTCACCGTACGGCTGCTGGACTGCAGCGTTGATGTTTCGCGCACCGTGGGGATCCAGTTTCAGGGGGCCACACCCGCAGAAGATCCTCAGGTCTTTCTGGCGACATCGCGACCAGGTGAAACGCCTGTCAGCAGCGGCGTTGGGCTGGCGCTCTTTGACGAGCAGCAGCGTCAGATTATCCCAAACGCCACGGCCGTCAGCTGGCTGCCGATCGATACCCGCGAGCTGGCGTTCCATTTTAGCGCCCGCTATCGGGCTATTTCCGAACACCTCGAGCCAGGCAAAATTCAGTCGGATGTCTGGTTTACGTTGATTTATCCATAACACCTGCGAACACATTATTAAAGGTACGGTTGTGATGAATACCCTAATTAAACCAGGACTTTTTTTATCGTTTATTTTAATGATGGTTTCTGCCTGCGCGAATGCATCCGGCGGTATTGCGCTGGGAGCCACCCGCGTTATTTACCCGGCCGACGCGAAGCAAACGTCGCTGGCGATCACCAACAGCAATAAACAGGAGCGCTATTTAATTAACGCGTGGATCGAAAATGCGAACGGGCAAAAAGAAAAAACATTTGCCGTCACGCCGCCCCTGTTTGTTAGCGAGCCGGACAGTGAAAACACGCTGCGCATTATTTACGCCGGGCCTGCGCTGCCTGCCGACCGTGAATCGCTGTTTTACATGAACGTGAAAGCGATCCCGTCAGTGAACAAAGCCAAAACGGAAAACAATAACGTGCTGCAGCTGGCTATCCTCTCGCGCATCAAGCTGTTTGTGCGCCCGAACAACCTGGCAATGCAGCCGGAAGAGGCGCTTTCCCAGCTGCGGTTTGAGCGCGCGGGTAACCATCTCAAAGTCAGCAACGCGTCTCCGTATTACATCACCCTCGTCAATCTGAAGCTGGGCGGGAAGACGCTGGATAACCTCATGGTGGCGCCGAAAAGCGCGGCACAGCAGGTGCTGCCAGCCGGTGCCGGCGGCACGCTCTCCTGGCAGAGCGTGAATGACTACGGTGCCATCACGCCGGCGCGTAGCGTCAACCTGTGAGCAGAGTCAGGGCGATGAAAAACCCTCAGGGACGTTACTGCCCGGTTGCACTGGCGCTGATGGCTGCGCTCTGGCCGCAGGCTGGCTGGAGCGAAAGCTATTTCAACCCGGCCTTCCTGTCCGACGACACCGCCAGCGTGGCGGATTTGTCGCGTTTTGAACAAGGGCACCAGCAGGCACCCGGCGTTTATCGCGTGGATATCTGGCGTAACGATGAATTTATCGGGACTCAGGACGTGCGTTTTGAGCAGGCAGAGAACACGCCGCCGGTGGCGGGCGGGCTATCGCCGTGTATTACTCGCGCGATGCTGGACCGCTTTGGCGTCAACGTTGCGGCGTTTCCCGAGCTGGCTCAGGTTCAGGGTGAGGCGTGCGTCCCGTTGACCACGGCCATTCCCGGCAGCGAAACGGTATTCAACTTTGCCTCACAGCGCCTGAACGTCAGCCTGCCGCAGGTGGCATTGCAGAACAGCGCCCGGGGCTACATTCCGCCGGAACAGTGGGATGAAGGCATCCCCGCCGCGCTGCTGAACTACAGCTTTACGGGCAACCGGGGCAGCGAAGACGACAGCTATTACCTCAACCTGCAGAGCGGGCTGAACTACGGCGCCTGGCGCCTGCGCAACAACGGCGCATGGCGATACACGCAGACCAACGGGCAGCGGCACAGCGAGTGGCAGAATATTGGCACCTGGGCGCAGCGCACCGTGATCCCGCTGAAAAGCGAACTGGTCCTGGGCGACAGCAATACCGGCAATGACGTCTTCGACAGCATGGGGTTCCGCGGCGGACGGCTCTTCTCGTCTGACAGCATGTATCCGGACAGCCTGCAGGGCTACGCGCCCACCGTGCGCGGGATCGCCCGGACGCCCGCCAAAGTGGTGGTGCGTCAGAATGGCTACGTGATCTATCAAAGCTATGTGCAGCCGGGCGCATTTGCGATTACCGATCTCAACCCGACCTCCTCAAGCGGTGACCTGGAAGTGACGGTAGAAGAGAAAGACGGTACCCAGCAGCGCTATACCGTGCCGTACTCCACCGTGCCGCTTCTGCAGCGTGAAGGGCGCTGGAAGTATGACCTCGTCGCGGGGGATTACCGCAGCGGTAACAGCGATCAGGATACGCCGTTCTTCACCCAGGGCACCCTGATTACCGGGCTTGCCAACGGCTTTACGCTCTACGGCGGGACGCAGCTGGCGTCACGCTATACCGCGGTTGCCGTCGGGGCCGGAAAAAACCTGGGCGACTGGGGCGCGGTTTCGCTCGATATCACCCACGCCCGCAGCCAGCTCGCGGACGACAGCAAGCATGAAGGACAGTCCCTGCGCTTCCTCTATGCGAAATCCCTTAACGGCTTCGGCACCAACTTCCAGCTGCTGGGCTACCGCTACTCCACAAAAGGGTTTTACACCCTGGACGATGTGGCATGGCGCTCAATGGAAGGCTATCAGTATGCCGACAGCCAGGACGATAACGATGTGCCGGACGTGCAGAGCTATCACAACCTGACGTGGAATAAAAAAGGCCGCTTCCAGCTTAACGTTTCTCAGTCGCTGGGGGATTACGGCTCGGTCTATATCTCCGGCAGCGAGCAGACCTACTGGGGAACCGACGAGTCGAACCTCTGGTACCAGCTGGGGTATGCGGGAGGCATGAAGGGAATCAACTACTCCGTTTCGTGGTCGTGGAACAAATCCGTCGGGATCGACGGCACCGACCGGATCGCGTCGTTTAACGTCTCCGTGCCGTTCAGTATCTTTACCCGTCAGGGCTATCGCCGGGACAGCGCGATTGACCGTGCCTACGCCACGGCATCCGCCAGCCGGAACAGCGATGGCGACACAAGCTGGCAAACCGGCGTCAGCGGCACGCTGCTGGAGGGCCGCAACCTGAACTACAGCGTGACTCAGGGACACACCAGCACCAACGGGTCAAGCGGAAGCGCCAGCGCCAACTGGCAGGCGACCTACGGCACATTGGGCGTGGGTTACAACTACAGCGACGATCAGCACGATCTCAACTGGCAGCTCTCCGGCGGGGTCGTCGGTCATGCCGACGGCGTGACCTTCAGCCAGCCGCTGGGTGACACCAACGTGCTGATCAAAGCGCCGGGGGCATCCGGCGTCAGCGTGGAAAACCAGACCGGCGTGAGAACCGACTGGCGAGGCTATGCGGTGATGCCGTATGCCACCGTCTACCGCTACAACCGCGTGGCGCTGGATACCAACACCATGAGCAACAACACCGACATCGAAAACAACGTGAGCAGCGTGGTGCCGACCAAAGGCGCGCTGGTGCGCGCCAGCTTTGATACCCGCATTGGCGTGCGCGCCCTGCTGACGGTAACGCGCGGCAACCAGCCCGTGCCGTTTGGCGCGGTGGTCCGCGAAACGCAAAGCGGGGTCACCAGCATGGTGGGGGACGACGGGCAAATTTACCTGAGCGGGCTGCCGCTGGAGGGCGAGCTGCTGATCCAGTGGGGCGACGGGGCGCAGTCTCAGTGTCGCGCGCCTTACAGCTTGCCTGAAAAGAGCCTGCAACAGGCAATCACAATGAAGGGGATTCGCTGTGAATAAAACCTACATTTTAGGCTTGTCGCTTCTGGCGCTACTGCCTGCGGCAAACGCATTCGCCACCGTGTGCGTCAATGAAAAAGGCGTGCCGACGGAAGTGCATTACGACCTGACGGACAAATTCAATAGCTCGAATAACCAGATTGGACAGGTCGTGACGCTCAGCGAGAAGTCGCAGTGGGTAGGGGTCAATGCCGTCTGCCCGAAGGGCACGGTCGGGAATACCACCAAGCGTAGCTACGTGACCGATTATCAGGTTACGGGAACAAGCGATGGCTATCAGTATCTGAAGCTGAACGACTATCTGGAGGGAGCCATGAAAATCACGGACAGCTATGCTGGCGTGTTTTATCCGCCAAAAAACTATATCCAGATGGGGAGCCATCCTAACGTCTCCAAAAACAGGCCGTTTGGCGTTCAGGACTCCAGCCTTGTCTTCCGCCTTAAGGTAACCCGACGTTTTATTAATATGGTCGTGATCCCGCGCGCCACCATGTTCCGCGTTTACGTCACCACCACCTCCTCGGATCCGCTCACCACGCCGGTCTATACCATCAGCTACAGCGGTACCATTCAGGTGCCGCAAAGCTGCGCTATCAACGCCGGGAACGTGGTGGAGTTTGATTTCGGCGACATTGGCGCCTCCCTGTTCAGCAAGGCGGGCGTAGGTAACAAACCGGAGGGCGTCTCATCGCAAAGCAAAACCATTGCGATCAAATGCACCAACGTCGAGGCGAACGCCATGCTGACGATGCGCGTAGAGGCGGAGAAAGTCTCTGATAATGTGCTGGTGTCGGATAACCCCGACGTCGGGTTCATCATTGCCAACGAGAGCGGTGCGCCGCTGACGCCTAACAACCTGACAAGCAAAATTCCGTTCCGCCTCGACGACAGCGCGCAGGCAAAGGTGGGGATCCGCGTCTGGCCGGTGAGCGTGACGGGCAACAAGCCAGCGGAAGGGCGTTTCACCTCGCGCGGGTATTTGCGCGTGGATTACGACTAAGGAGCCGATATGCGAAAAGGGATCCGTTTTCTCACCGTGGCGCTCTTTGCGCTTTGCACACAGGCTCAGGCGGACACCGCGTTGGGTGAAATTAACATTCGGCTCTACGGCAATATTGTCGATTTTACCTGCGTTGCGGAAGGCAGCGACAGCGACAAGACCGTCACGCTGGGCACCTGGCCCACGAAACAGCTCAGCACCACCGGGAGCCGCACGCAGCCCATGCCGTTTACGCTGAAGCTGACCGGCTGTCCGCCGGGCGCGGCGTCGATAACGTTTTCGGGTAAAGCCGACGGGAGCAATAACGGTTTGCTGGCGCTGAACGACGCCAGTACAGCGAGCCGTGTCGCGGTAGAGATCAGGGATGCGGATAAAACGCGTCTGGCTCTCCAGCAGGCCAGCCAGCCGGTCTCGGTTGATGCGCAGGGGAATGCAACATTGTCGTTTTATGCCAATTATATTGCCACTGCAGATAACCCTCAGCCCGGACGAGCCGATGCGGATGCCACCTTTATGATTAACTATAATTAGCACTGACCGCACTCCCTGCAGCTCAGATAAGCTGCAGGGAGTGAATTCAGGTTAAAGCAGCTCGTGCGCTTTGGCGTAATCAATTAATTCCACGATGCTTTGCACGCCCAGCTTGGAATAAATATTGGATTTATGCGCGCTAATGGTTTTGTTGCTTAATAGTAGCTGTTCAGCAATTTCCTTATTGGATAATCCATTCGCCAGATAGCGTAATACCGTGACCTCGCGATTTGATAATGGCATATCGACTGCCATCCCTTTCCCTGAACCCAAATGGTTTATAAAGTTCAGCGTTTCCGATGGGAAAAAGGAATAGCCCATCAGGATCATTTCTACGGCGTTGTAGATCTCACCCAAATCTTTTCGTTTACTGACGAAACCATTTGCCCCGGCGCGAATGGCGCGACCCGCGTAAAATAACTCTGATTTAGATGAGAGGAACAGAACCTTAATGTCTTTGTTTAAGTTTCTGATTCTCTTAAGTAAAGCGAAAGCATCCGTGCCCGTGAGTTCAATGTCAAGGATCACCAGATCGATAGGGTGATTACGGATACAGTCAAGGACTTCATGGCTATCGCCAGACTTGAGCTTGACTGTGATATTCTTATTTTTCTGTAGCAGGACTTCTATCGACATTCTGACGATAGGATGTTCGTCCATAATGATAACGGATGCCGGTTTCATTTTTAATGCCTCAGATTGTTAAAAGCGTTATGCAGAGTTTGGTAAAACTCTCGAAATGCCGGAAGGATATAATGTGCAGATCCCTATACCGTAGTATTTCCCTGGAAAGAGCGAAAGCATCCTTGTTTACGTAATGAAAAGAACTATGCCTCAGCGCGGTCATCTCATTTGGCTGGTGTTGGCAAAAAGGTTTTTCTTATTCAGATTTGGTACGCTTCTTATTATACAGGGTAAGTTTTTTCCGAAAACCCTGTAAATTAATCACAGGATATTGGTTTGTATTATCTTCTGGATCTGAATCGCTATTTTTTTAAATTTAGCGGAAATATCCTGTTATCCCATTTACCGCATATTTTCATCTTTATGTAATAACAAAAAATAACAGATATCTCTGTATGTTGATCAATTGTTAACAAAAATACGCATCATTTTGGGGGACTCGCCCGGTCTGATGAGGTGAACAATTGCCCTCGCAGGCCGTCAGACCTTCATCTGAAAGCGTGAAGGTTGACCTTCAGCTCCGCAACTCCTGCACAGGAGAACATGCTATCTGCTTCGCTTTTCCCTCCAGGGCGCAGTCGCTAAGCTGCTTGTTTTTACATCATTATCATCTTGTTAACGCTGTCTGCATTCACTTAACGGATGGAGGAAAGTGCTGCCGTTCGTTCAATTTGTGGCATTTCACAAGGTTCTCGCCCATAAATTAGGAATAGTTATAATTTCGACTTTATTGTTAAAAATTAACATTTTTGAAACACGAATGGTAAGTAAATTCTTAAAGCGCTTTAGGAAATAAGGGGTTAGGACGTGAGTGAAAACGTGCAGTCTGAGAGGTTATTAAGAAGATGCAACAATTCCTGCCGATGACTCAGCCCCAGCTTCACCAGGATGCAGCTAAGACGATAGATAATGCGGCTATAGGGACGATTCTGCATAAGGGCAATCTGACGTAACGTCTTGCCCCGGGAGAGTTCCTGCAGGATCGGCCATTCATTGCGGTTGAACCAGTCTTTGTCGGAGCCCTGTGGCGGGCGGGCATCCAGCAGGCTGTGCTGGAGTGCCGCGGCGTTCAGCTGGCGCTCGAGCACATGAAAGGGACCTGCCGCTTTGCAGAAAAGGCGGGTGTCGTAATTATCGGCCCGGACTAACAGCCAGGGCGTCAGGAACGGAGGAAACAGGCTATGCCTTCTCAACTGATCCAGTTTCTCCAGAAGCCCCGTTGACCGGCTTTCAATATCCACGACCAGACGGGCGGAGGGCCATTGCGTCTGTGCGACAAGGGCGTCGTCCAGCGTGGCGTAATCGCAGCAGCTGCTCAGGGGAAACTGCCCGTTGAGAAAACCGGTGCGCAGGAAATGATCCTCCGTCACCAGGAGAATAAACGGGGCGTCTGTTTTGCGGGGCTGGCTGATGGACTGGCTCAAAAATTCGAGCCGGTCGAAAAAGGGGGGAGCAAAAGGTGAGCGCGTAAATCCCAGTGCATCACTTCCTGTACGCCGCCGCCGGTAACGGCGCACTGTCATTCGCATGGTCTCCCTCCTGGAAATGGCGTTTTAATCCTCCGGCCATGTCCAGGACGGCCAGTAATATCCCTGGCCGAAGTCTGCGCCTGCCTGCAGTGCCCAGGTACGATCGCGTTCAGTCTCAATACCTTCGATAAGCACTTTCCCGGCAAGCTGAAAGCAAAGGGAAACCAGTTGCCTCAGCGCAGGGGTGTCGCGTAAACGCCAGAATGCTTCCTTATCTATTTTGATGCCGCTTAACGGAAGTCGACAGGATAAAAACGACTGCACTAAGACATCATCAATGTCATCCAGCCAGATAGCGTGCCCCTGTCTGCTCAGCTGCTGCAGATTCTGAACCACGCGCTGCTTCTGCGCGACGGACAGCGCCAAAAAAGCCGCAAGGTCGACAAACTCAATATTGAGCGGCACGCAGGGGAGTCTGATGAGCCGCTGGAAGGACGCAGGCTCTGTCAGGACGGTTATCGGCAGATTAATAAAAAGGTTATGACCGTGCGGCGTATTTTTTAACGCAGCAAGCTGCGCCTCAAGCAGCGTTAGCGACCAGCCAGCGGACCGATCGCAAAAAAAATCCTCACTGTGCCGCGTATCGGCCAGGACGCTAAGGACCTCCACGCCAACCTGCCGCAAAGAGGCGAGGGTGACGATAGGCTCAAGCTTAATGCCGACGATGTCCTGAGAGAGGTACTGTAACCGGGGGGGCGTATCGATCAGGTTTTGCGCTGTCACTCCATTGTCCTGTTGTCTGTCAGCCTCCAGGCGGCCGGGATACCTGGCTCTAGTGTGACGAGCTGACGTTCAGGAAAACAGCAGGCGTTACTTAAATGCAACTAAGCCTTTTCGCAGCGCTAAATTTTACGGTAAAACAGGGAGGAATGTTGAGAAAATAGCCGTATTTACAATTGGCTAGCGGTAATTGGCCCTGAAAACGGAAAAGGCATTGACTCACCTGCCATTGACCGTATAATTCTTCGCGTTTCACCACCGCGAAGTACACGCTTCTCAGTGCGCCCTTAGCTCAGTTGGATAGAGCAACGGCCTTCTAAGCCGTAGGTCGTAGGTTCGAATCCTACAGGGCGTGCCATTCTCACTTCTACTAACGTCTCTCAAAGTCTACTAAATCCAGCCATACCAAGCCACTCAGCTAAATCTCGCTCTCCCTACGTCTACTAAATTGTATTGAAATCCACACCAATGTGGGGGTACATTCGGGGGTATATACAGGTTCAATGGAAAGAGATACCCCCAATGAAGTTAACGGCACGCCAGATAAGCACAGCTAAGCCTCAGGACAAGCCCTACAAACTGGCGGATGGCGGCGGCCTGTACCTGCTAGTTAACCCGAATGGTTCCCGATACTGGCGCTTGAAGTACCGCCTGGCAGGAAAAGAAAAGCTCCTTTCAATTGGCGTTTTCCCTGATGTAACCCTCGCTGAGGCAAGAGATAAGCGAAATGAAGCGAAGCGATTACTCGCTAATGGTGAAGACCCGTCTGAGGTTAAGCAGGCGGAGAAGCAAGCCAGAATACTCGCGGTGAATAACAGTTTTGAGTTGACCTGCTCCCCGTTGATTAGTACACCCCGATGTTAGTAATGTCTTCATAAGCCACATGAGGACATCCCCATGAAGAAGCGTTTTTCCGACGAACAGATCATCA
>NZ_JBMKGI010000007.1:0-203815 GCF_049238885.1 Enterobacter cloacae complex sp. BZL2005
TCAGACACCGTCTGAATTTGCAGCGGGCTGGAGAAAGGGTCATTCTGAGAATGAAGATTCCGACGTTACTAACTGAGTGTTGTATCTAATCGTGGGGGCAGGTCAGGATATCCAGCATAGGTATTACACGATAACTGATGAGTTTCTTAATAGTTCCGTATCCAAAACGAACAGATTCCAATGGGTTTTCATCAATACCCTTAACTTTACGCCATTGCGGTAATGCCGCTTTAAGCGACTCTGCAATCTCTTCGTCTGTGCCACTGGCCAAATCTATCTCGAACATGACTGTTCGTGTAAACTGATCTGGCATAATGTCTGAAAGTGATTCCTCTCGAAGCTCTGCGTTTATAGAATAATTGTCACCTTCATGCCAAAGAAAACCTCCACGTTGCATTGCAATAATGCTCGTTTCAGCGAGACGATCCAGGGTTGTTAGAAAAAAATGGGGAGGCTGGAAAAGTTTGTTAGCAGGAGTCATGTATCCCAGTTGCCCTTCTTCGATTAAAAAAGGGTTGCCGCTGAAAATCTTTGAGAAGTAACCCATAAGAGTTCTGCTCTCAAACTCTTCTCGATACTCCTTAAAGAACAAGTTTCGGGCCCATATCTCATGGTAGAACTGGAGCAATGAGAGGTCTTCAAATTTGCGATATGTATCAATCTTAAACCAACTCTTGATGTCTTTTGTATGCTCTGGTGACCAATTGTTCAAAATTCATTCTCCACCTATGCTGGTACTGCCCTACGGGTACAATTCAGTTATGTTGAAAAACTACCGTATACACTAATCGGTGGAAAGCAGATCCTGCTTACGCAGTTCAGCTACCAACTGGGAGTTGAAATGAGGATTTGTTATCTTTTGATACAATTTGCCAATCAGCTAATCGAGAGAACTCATACCATTAATATTTATGGTTCCTTTTTAGAACCACCCATAAAATTAAAAGTCAAAATAAATCTATAAATCAATGAATTGAATAACTAATTACAGGGACGCCAGCCGGTGATTACCAGAGTCATCCGATGAAGTCCTAAGAGCCCGCACGGTGCAAGCCCTGCTGGCTTTTTATTGCCCTCAACATGTCACGCCATTAAACATAATTTCTCTCATGCTCAATAAGCCATTCTTTGCGTGAAATCCCCCCTCCGTAACCTGTCATCGTCCCATCTTTTCCAATTATCCTGTGACAGGGGATCACAATCGCAATCCGGTTGGCACCGTTAGCGGCAGCGACGGCGCGCACAGCATTGGGCTTATTAAGCCGTAGTGAAATGGCCTGATAGTGTGAGGTCTGTCCATAGGGAACCGCACGCAACGCATGCCAGATGGATTGTTGAAAATCACTGCCCGGAGCATCTAAAGCGAGATCGAACTGTCGGCGCGTTCCGGCAAAATACTCGCCGATCTCTTTTACTGTCTGCCGGGTATGGCTGTTTTCGCCGGTGACGATTCTGGCGTTAAATAAACGCTGGATATCGCGGAATTCTGTTTCTAACATCCGGCGATCGGTAAACTCCAGCAGACAGACTCCTCGGTCTGTTGCGCAGACAAACATCGGTCCAAGCGTCGTGGTAAACCGGTGAATGACAATCACCTGGGTTGCCTGAGTCGGCGCTGCGCCAGTAAGCCGCTTGTAGGTATAACCAAAGCCGCTCAGCGATTCATAGCCATTGTCCAGCGCAACGTCAGTCGCCGCTCGTCCACTTTTCAGCTCCTGCAGGGCAACGTTGACCCGCTGCATTCGCTGGAAAGCCTGAAAAGTGATGCCGTGATGTTGCAGGAACCAGCGCCTTACCCGCTCCGGGCTGATGCCATGCTGACGAAGCTCCGCGTCTGCTACACGGGATTTGATATCGCGCCTGACAAGCGCAAGCGCCTGCTCAACGAATAATGGCGCGCTGTGCGCATTTTCCGCAGGTCTGCAGACCTTACAGGGACGAAAGCCGTTCGCCAGGGCAGATTTGGCATCTTTATAAAATTCGACATTTTCGCGCTTGGGCTTTCGCGCCCGGCATACCGAAATGCAGAAAACGCCCGTGGTTTTGACGCCAACAAAAAACACGCCAGTGTAGTCTGAAGCACGTTCAAGTAATGCCTGATACCAGATATCACACAGATTTTTATCGGTTATTTTCATCACCAAAAAGTCCTTCAAACGTCTGACGAGATCGGATCGCATGCATGACATCAGTCAGCGTTGACTGCATCGCTGAATGAACAAAATTGCCCATTGAAATGCGGCTTACCCCTGCCCGTTTCAGCCTGTCGAATGACGGAAGATCGGGCATACACATGACATTCAAAGGCAATCCCGTTGCCTCTGCAATGAGGCTGATGTCTTTCTCTGACGTGAGGCAGGGAACAAAAAGGCCGTCAGCACCTGCAGCTTTATAGCGTTGACCCCGTAATATTGTCTCCTGCAACGCGTCTTCATGCCCGAGCAGGTACGTATCAGTCCGGATGTTCACGAACAGGCTATAATTTTCGCTTCTCAGCGTATCGCACACTGTTCTCAAGTTACGGGAAAAATCAGAGGCATCGTCAAGCTGACGAACCCCGTTTATGACTCGGCTGTCTTCAAGGTTAACGCCTGCGACGCCTGTCTGAGCAAGGCGCCGCAAATTGTCTGCTATCTGTTTGGCTGAATCACCATACCCTGCTTCCATGTCAACGCTCACTGGCAGGTTGCTCACAGCCTGGATCCGGGTGACCATATAAAATAGCTCATCAAACGGTACTCCCTGCCCGTCGTCATATCCCAGTGTGGACGCGATTGCCGCGCTGGACGTTCCCAGTACCTGATAGCCTGCTTTTTGCGCAGCGACAGCACTGGCGGCATCCCAGACGTTGGCGATAAGAAGAGGCACATGCTGATAGTGGCGTTCTGCAAAGTTCATATTCACACCCTCTCGATAGATTGAAAATGAATCTAAGCACTCAGGAAGAACCTCACAACCGAAATTCAGACGACCATTTTTTAGCAAACGTCGTCTGAACATGGGGGCGGAACAGACCAAAACCTTTCAGACCCGGGCTCCGGCTTTCAGCATGGCTAAGCAGACGAGGCTCTCCCACATGTTCCCCGGTGAAAGCATGGAGCAGGTGACCCAGTGTTCCGGCGAACACAATACGCTGAGCCGTGATTTCGTCATAGTAGAGAGGGTCTACCACAACGACATAATCGAGAACGGAGTATTTATCAAACCCGCCATGAACAAGCGAGCCGCCAGCGAGAAGGGAGTGAATCTGCGATCATTCCACCACAATCACTACGTCCAGCCCTGCAGAGCTCATTCATCTTCTCGCTTGAGAAGCTATCCTCTCCCTTTGACCAACATCAACGACACCGCCCCTCCCCCTATTGAGAATAAAAAAACACCCCCACCCAGCGCTACGGAATAGCCGCTCAACCCGGAAGGAACCCCATCATGTACAGACCCATAACCGTCATAATATTCATTCTCCTGACGCTCGCCGCCCTCGCGGAAATAGGCGTATTATCCTTTGGATAATCCTCAGGCTAAATACCTCTCATCAGGGCATGTTGATCTCATTACAGTTTTTTCCTAAAGCCATCCCGTTTCGCCTGTGCCATGCTGAATCACGCTCATAACCGATAACGTTAAATGAGGATATTATGAAAAAAACAATTATAGCATTATCTGCCGTTCTGCTGGCTTCCCCAGTATTTGCTGCGACCACACATGCAACTGACGATACCGTCGCGGCGGCGAACGCAAACGCCAACGAGGCGAAGCAAAAACTGCACGAAGAGCAGAACAAAGGTGAAGAGCTGAAGCTGAAACAGAAGCATGCTGCGGAAGGTAAAAGCGAAAGCTTTGGCAGCAAGGTTAGCGAAGATTCCCAGAAAGCCTGGCATAAAACCAAAGAAGGCACCGAGAAAGGGTGGGATGCCACCAAAGAAGGCGCGGAGAAAGGCTGGAACAAAACCAAAGAAGGTGCCAGCGAGCTGGAAAAGAAAGTCACTGAGTAATTAGTTATCCTCACGAAAAGGTCGCGCTTGCGGCCTTTTTTATTTCTTCGAATATAATGAGCACCTCAGGCGTTTACGCAGTGCGCACTTATCGGAGAAACCACTATGTATCGCCTTTTGGCCTTTGTGACCGTTCTGCTGTTATGCCCTTCCCTGCATGCTGCCCCAAAAAGCTACCTTATCGACACCGAAAACACCGCCATTCGGCTCTCGTGGCACGCCTTCGGCGGCATCCTCTCCTGGGCGACGTTCAGCGGCGTGACGGGTGCCGTAACGCTCAATCCGGATAACGACGTTGACGACCACATCCACGTCACCATTCCCGTAGCAACCCTGGTGGCCTCAAACACGCTGCTCACCTGGCAATTAAAAAGCAACATGTTTTTTGATGCGGAGCACTACCCGACCATCGAGTTCATCAGCTCTCGCGTGGTCGACCAGGGCGCCGGACGGTTCAGGGTCTTCGGCACGCTGACCGTTCGAAACATTGCCCGGCCGGTGATCCTGGAGGCCGGGGTGAAAGACCCGCATGCGCAGGCCCTCACCCTGGATGCCACCACCGCGATATCACGCGCGTCCTACGGGATGGATAAGTTTGCCCTGGTCGTTGACGATCGTATTGCCATCGCCATTGCGATACAGACTAACAAGGTGCCGTCATCCTGAGATCACGCGCTGCAGCCGCTCAGCGTTTCCCCGCAGGTGAGACGGCGGGTTGCGGCCAATCAGGACAAACTGATAGCCCGCCTCCTGCCACCACGCCAGGTTCATGCTGTGCCGCTGCTCCTGTTGGAGCGAGGCCGTCGTCTTCTTATCAACAGGCGAAATGCAGAGGGCCATCGGGCCGTAGTCGGCGTTGATCCAGGCTATCTGCGCGATAGACGTCGTTTCATAGCGCAGCATGCGCACCATTTTAAGCTCAGCCCCCTGCAGGGTAAGCTGCGACAGGTTTAGCGTCATGCCGATGTCCTGCGCGGCCCGTTCCAGCCCGCGCTGCAGAACCGGCGTTGCGCTGTCCATATCCAGCAGCGTCTCGACGCTGTACAGGGACATATATTGCGCTTCGAGGTCGCGGATATGGGCGTTCTCATCCGCAGGCGCAGCTGAGGGATGCAGCAGATACCCCAGCCCGGAACCCACCAGCAAAAAGCTGGCCGAGGCGGCGATCAGCGCCCGTCGGCTGACGCCAGCCGCCGTCGAGACCTGCGGGTCGGGAAGTGCCGCGAGACGCGCCTGCATCCTCTCAAGAGGCGCATCATCCAGCAGGGAGGCAAACGCCCCGGCGTAATCCTGGCTGCTTTTCATCAGTTCGTCGGTTCGCCCGGCGAGGCGTTCGTCACATTTTAACTGTTCTTCAAATAACTGCGCGTCGGCGCGGCACATCTCGCCATCTATCCAGGCCACGATGGCGTCGTCGTTATAGGGCGGTGCAAAACGGTGCGCGTTCAAGAGCGTTTCTCCTTTACCGGAGGCAGTGCGTCAGCGGATTTGGCAAGCCGAGCCCGCGCCGTCGCCAGTCGGCTCATCACGGTACCGATCGGCACCGCCAGGGTCTCCGCCGCCTCCTGGTAGGTAAAGCCTTCGACATAAACCAAAAATACCGCGTTGCGCTGGGCTTCGGGCAGCGCATTAACGCGCTGCATCACCTTCAGGTAATGCAGGCGCGTCTCATTCTGTTCGCGGGTGTCGGGCGCCAGCAGCTCGTCGCTGGGGACAAATCCCTGCCCCTGGCGAACGTGTCGTGCCCGAAGCTCAGAGATCCAGATGGAGTGCAGGATCGCGAACAGCCATCTGTCGATGCGCGTGCCAGGCGTATACTGGCTGCTTCTTTCAAGCGCACGCACGCAGGTGGACTGAACCAGCTCTTCGGCGATATCCCTGTTTCGCGACAGCACCAGCCCATAGCGCCAGAGGCGCGGCAGGTGTGCGGCAAGCTGTTGACGAACCTCACGGGTTGCGATGGGTTTTCCCTCCACGAGAAGATCAGGATTCCGGATGTCCATTAATGGCAGCCTGCAGGTCACGGTACTCCTCGCAGGACTGGCCACAGATTCCGGCAATGACCTTCAGCTGTTCTTTCGCGAGGTCGGGACGTCCTTTCACCATCCACGCTTCACCGAGATACTCCCGGGCTTTGGCGTAATCCGGGGCGATAGCCAGCGCACGCTGGTAATAACCAATCCCTTCGTCCGTTCGGCCCAGTTTGCGCGTGGCGAACCCGCGATAGTTCCACGCTTCAGCCGTGTTGCCATTCTTCAGCGAATCCAGCAGGTTCAGCGCCGCCTGGTACTCGCCTTTCTTCGCGAGATGGTAAGCATAGTTGGTTTTGTCCTGGTCGCTGAGGCTGCTGCTCTTGTCCGGCACGCATTTCTGCGTGGCGCTGTCATACACCTGTCCGGAAGGACAATCAGGCGTTTTGCTCTCGGTACTATTATTGCCCATGGCCAGCGCCAGCGGGGACAGCAAAGAAAAAATCAGCACCGGGATCAAACGAAACGAGGTTGTGCGCATATAAAACTCCAGGGTGAGTGGGGAGTGACGTCAGTAAACGTCCGGGTGAGGATTTTTATTCATTCTTCGGTGAATTTTTTTCTGTCCTAAAACCCTGCCTGCACTTCAGTTGTAAAGGTAATAAACCAGGTTATTTTTTTTCTTCTCGTTATTATTCCTTGCGCCCATTAGCAGAGTTTTAACCCTATACAAGAATATATTTCATTACCTAAGTGACATAATATATCTTACATCAAAAACGTCACCCTAACTTAAACACACATTAAGCGCACTTAAATAATAACGTTTGACATGATATTTAAAATGCTCCCTACCAATTATCATACTGGGTCGTAAACGTTAAATAACAGCACCACAAAAGAAAACAAAAAGACACTAAAAACAACGATATAAAAAAACAACAATTATAAAAAAGAGCAATCCATTAATGCCCCACTCATTGTTTCCATCTTTATTTACCAAAGCTTAATTTGCACAACCCTCATTTTCTGTCTATATCATTTTTATATTCCAGAAACCAATTCTTCTATTAATTACAGGGTTTTATAAAATACAAAACACCCATTAAACGGTTTTTTCATAAGTCATTAGATTCGCTCTGATGTTGCCACTCTGACGCATGGCGGGCATCGTGCGCGCTGAAATCTACGGTGAGCGCTGTTTTATAACAGCAGCTGCGCCGGGGGCGCCCTTTACCTTCAGCAGAGATGGCTCGTCTTGCTCGCCGTTCATGACACTTCTGCTGGAGTAATAACAAAATGAGCCAAATCTCTGTTATTTCAAAACTTACTGGTGTAGAAACGACCCTGGAAGGTACACAGGTTACGCTGAACCATTCCTCTGTCGTTGAACTTCACGTCGAGCGAGCGAGCGTCTCCCACTTCGCGCGAAGCGGTAACGACCTGCTGGTGACACTGCACTCCGGCGAGGTGATCACCCTTAAAAACTTCTATGTGGCGGACGCGCAGGGCGTGAGCCAGCTGGTTCTGCAGGACAGCAACGGCGCATTATGGTGGATTGAAGATCCGACCGGGGCCGCCACGTACGAATCTATCGCGTCCACGGACGTGCTGCTTGCGGCGTCAGGAAGTGACGCTGGTGGTGCCGCCATCTGGCCATGGGCCCTGGGTGGTATTGCCGCTGCAGGGGGCATCGCGGCCGCGGCAAGTAGCGGCGGCGGTGGCGGCGGTGGTGGCAGCAGTAACAATTCGGCCGATCCGGATACGACTGCACCAAATGCACCTTCCGGCCTTAAGTTCTCCTCAGACGGTAAAACCGTCACCGGTTCCGCCGAACCCGGCAGTACCATCACGCTGAAAGACGCGAACGGCAACGTCATTGGCACAGGAAAAACGGGCAGCGATGGCAACTTTAGCGTCTCCCTCGGGACACCGTTGACCAACGGCGAGCAGGTAACCGCCACCGCAACGGATAGCGCCGGGAATACCAGCCAGGGTTCAAGCGTCATCGCACCGGATCTCACCGCACCCGATGCACCCACGATTGGCAGCGTAATCGACGATATCGCCCCTCAGACGGGGACGGTGACCAACGGCGGCAGCACCAACGATCGGCGGCCGCAGCTCTCCGGCACTGCCGAAGCGGGCTCCACCGTGACGATTTATGACGGCGGAATAGCCATTGGCACCGCGGTCGTCGCCAGCAATGGCACATGGACATTCACCCCGTCAGTCGACCTGAATGAAAGCACCCACCAGATTACCGTACGGGCAACCGACGCCGCTGGCAACACCGGGCCAGCCTCACCGGTATTCACCCTCACCGTCGATCTTACCCCTCCGACAGCGCCCACCGCGATTGTGCTGCTCGACGATACGGGCCTTATCCGAGGAACAATCACGTCGGGCGTGCCTACCGATGCCTCGCAGCCGATCCTGGCGGGAACGGGCGAACCCGGTGGAACCATCACCATTTACGATAACGGCGTGGCGATTGGTACAACGACGGTGCTGCCTAACGGTACCTGGAGCGTTACCCCAGGGGGCCCGCTCCCGGACGGAACGCACTCGATCACCGTCACTGAAACCGATGCCGCCGGAAACCAGAGTACGGCCTCTGAGCCTATCATCTTTACCGTGGACACCACGCCGCCGTCAGCCCCAGGAAACCTCGTGGTGTCGAATGATGGCGGCACCATCAGCGGCATCGGAGAAGCAGGCAGCACGGTGACCATTCGTGAAGGCGATTTCACCCTTGGCACAGTGGTTGTTGATAGCCAGGGGAACTTCAGCCTGACGCTGAGCCCGCCGAGGATCAACGGCGAAATCCTGACCGCTGACGCCACCGACACGGCGGGCAACACCAGTCCGACCACCTCCGCGGCGGCACCGGACATTACCCCGCCGCAGACCCCGGTCATCCTGTCGGTGATTGATGACGTGCAGGCCACCACCGGCCCGGTGGCCCAGAATGGGCTGACCAACGACCGGGCACCGACCCTGAACGGCACGGGCGAGGCAGGTTCGACCATCACGATTTATAACGGCAGCGATGCCCTCGGTACGGTGGTTGTTCCCTCCTCCGGCCAGTGGAGCTTTACGCCGCCCACACCGCTGACCGACGGCACCTGGGTGCTGACCGCGAAGGCGACGGATCCCGCCGGTAACCCGAGCGGAATATCAAACACGTGGACAATTAACGTTGACGGGACGGCACCTGGCGCCCCGGTGATTTTACAGGTTGTAAACGATATACCAGGGCAGACCGGCGCGATCGACTTGAACGGGACCACCAACGACGCCACCCCGACGCTCAGCGGTACCGCTGAAGCAAACGCGACGATCAGCCTGCGCGTGGACGGTGTTGAAATTGGTACAACCGTCGCCAATGGCCTCGGCGTATGGAGCTTTACCCCTTCCTCCCCAATCGGTGAAGGCCCCCATGCTCTGACCGCCGTCGCGACCGATGCGGCAGGTAACCCCGGCCCCGTCTCCAACACCTGGACTCTGACGGTTGACAGCGTCGCGCCTGCGGCGCCGGTCATTACCCAGGTGCTGGATGATGTGCCGGAGCGCCTCGGCGCGCTCAATTCTGGCGACAGCACCAACGACACCACGCCAACGCTCAGCGGCACGGCTGAACCGGGCTCAACCGTCACTATTCGCCTGGATGGCGCCGATCTTATTACGATCCCGATCGATGGCAGCGGCACCTGGACCTATACCCTTTCCACGCCGCTTGACGAAGGTCCTCATACCTTTAGCGTCGTCGCCACCGACGCGGCGGGTAACACCAGCCAGCCGTCAGACGACTTCACCCTGAACGTCGATATCACTGCGCCAGCGGCGGCCACCATCACCACCGTGACCGACGACGTCGGCGGTGTACTGGGTTCGCTCAACAGCGGCGATACCACGGATGACACTCGTCCCCTGCTGCAGGGCACCGCCCCGGCAGACACGGTGATCACCGTCTATGACGGCACGACTCTGCTCGGCACCGCCACCCTCAACGGCAGCGGCGGCTGGAGCTTCACGCCCGTGACCCCGCTCACCGACGGTCCGCATTCCCTGACGGTGCACGCCACGGATGCCGCGGGCAATACCACCATCTCAACGCCATTTGAACTGACGGTGGATACCGTTGCGCCTGCCACGCCGGATATCCCCGCCATTACCGTCAATCCTGACGGCACAACAACGCCGCTGAATCCGGGCGAAACCACCCGCGACACCACGCCGACCCTGAGCGGTACCGGCAATCCGGGTGATACCGTGACGATCTACAACGGCGGCGTCAAACTTGATGATGTGCTCGTGGACGGTAACGGCAACTGGACATGGACACCAGCCACCCCGCTACCTAACGGAACCTATGACATCACTCTGACCGTCACCAACATGGACGGCACGGGCAACGAAAGCGCCCCCTCTCAGCCGGTCACTATCACCATTGATACCGAGGCGCCGGCTACGCCTGCGGCACCGATCGTCACCGACAGCGTCACCCAGATCACCGGCCCCGTCCCCAATGGCGGCACCACCAACGATCCGCGCCCGGTGCTGAGCGGCACCGGTACGCCAAACGACGTTATCAACATCACTGACACCGTTAACGGTACACCGACCGTTGTGGGCACCGTCACGGTAGACAGCAACGGCAACTGGAGCTGGCGTCCTGGCAGCGACATTGCCGAGGGCAGCCACGCCTATACTGCCACCGCCACGGATGAAGCGGGCAACGTCTCTGACCCGTCGTCAGCGATTACGATCATCGTGGATACCCAGGCGCCGGATACACCGGTGATTAGTGCAGTGGGCGGCGCGCCTGATGGTGGCTTTATCACAGATACCACGCCGACAGTGGGCGGAACCGGCGTTAACGGTGAGACGGTGATCGTCTACAACAACGGCGTCGAGCTGGGCCGTGTCGTGGTGGTGAACGGAGAATGGAGCCTGACGCTTCCAGCGCAAACGGACGGTCCGCTGAACATTACCGTGGCGGGCGTGGACACAGCGGGCAACGTCAGCGCGCCGAGTTCGGTCTTTACCGTCACGCTCGATACCGTTGCGCCAGGGATCCCACAGATCAGTGCCATCTCAGACAGCCAGCTCACCAACAACGTGCTCTACACCCGCGACGGCACGCCGACCCTTACCGGGACAAGCGAACCCGGCACCACCGTGATTGTCTCCGTCGACGGTATCCCGTCAGGGGTGCCGGTCACGATCCAGCCGGACGGCAGCTGGAGCTGGACCGCAGGCACAACGCTCTCAGAGGGTCCGCATACCTTCACTGTCTCCGCTACCGATCCTGCGGGTAACGCTTCAGGAAGTTCAGCCCCGCTGAACGTGACGGTGGACACCCTCACCCCAGACGCCCCTGACAATCTGAACCTGGCACCAGAAGGTACACCACTAACCGGTAGTGCCGAAGCGGGAAGCCTCATCACGGTGAAAGACAGTAATGGCAACGTCATTGGTACCGGGGTTGCCACCGGCGGTAACTTCTCCATCGCTGTCAGCCCCGCTCAGCAGGATGGCGCGACCCTGACCGTGACCGCGACAGATGCTGCCGGGCATGAAAATCCCGTTGCGAATTACACCGTCACCGGTACGGAGCCGAATCTTCCTGATGTACCCGTCATTACGGCGATCAACGATGACGTCGACCCAATCATTGGCGACGTGAAAGGCAAAACGACCAACGACACCACCCCAACCCTCACCGGTACGGCTCAGGCGGGGAGCCAGATCGCTATCTACCTGGACGGTGGCGTGACGCCCGTCTCGACGATCACTGCCGACGGCAGCGGCAACTGGAGCTATACCCCAGCCGCGCTTGGCGAGGGGCTGCACACCTTTGAGGTGACCGCGACCCTCAACGGCCAGACCAGCGGCCGCTCTCCGGCGGCCAGCGTCACCGTTGACCTTACCGCGCCGGGCACGCCGACCATCGGCGCCGTGATTGACGACGTTGGTCCGGGCACCGGCCCGCTGACCAGCGGCCAGACCACCAACGACAACCAGCCGACCCTCACCGGCACCGGCGCGGTGGGCGATACCATCTCGATCTACAACAACGGCGTGCTGCTGGACAGTGTGGTAATCGGCAATACCGGCACCTGGAGCTACACCACGCCTGTCCTGGCAGAGGGCAATCACGTCCTGACCATCCGCGAGACCGATCCGGCGGGGAACCAGAGCGGTCCTTCGGCGGGCTTCACCGTCGTGGTGGATTCCGTTTCCGCCACGCCGGTCATCACCAACGTCACGGATAATGTGGGCAATGCCGCCACCACGGTGGTCAGCGGTGGTCTCAGCAACGACGCCACGCCAACCCTTTCGGGGACAGCGGATGCAAACAGCGTGGTGACCATTTTCGACGGCGGCACGCAGATTGCCGTAGTGACGGCTGACAGTACCGGCGCATGGACGTTTACCCCTGATACCGCCCTCGGCGAAGGCTCGCACAGCTTTAGCGTCCGGGCGACCGACCCGCAGGGTAACCTCAGCGCGGTCTCCGCGCCCTGGAGCGTGGTGATTGACCTGACTGCACCGACGGTTCCGACGCTGGATAATGTGAGCGACGACGTCCCTGGCGGCATCCAGGGTAACCTCACCAGCGGCCAGGTGACCAACGACAGCACCCCAACCATCAGCGGCACCGGGCTGGCGGGCAGCACTATCCACATCATGAATAACGGCACGCAGATTGGTACAACGACCGTTGACGGAAGCGGGAACTGGTCCTTTACGCCGACCGCGCCGCTGGGCGACGGCAGCTACGCCCTGCGCGCGTATGCAACGGATACTGCAGGCAACGCCTCGGCCAACTCATCGGTCTTCACCTTTACCGTGGATACCGCAGCCCCTGGTGTACCGGTAGTCACCAGCGTGGTTGACGATATCGGTCCGGTCACCGGGACGCTCACGTCGGGTAACAGCACCAACGACGCGCGTCCGACCTTCAGCGGCACGGGCGAAGTGGGTTCTACCGTGCACGTGCTCGTTGATGGCAACGAAATTGGCACGGCGGTGGTCAATGCCCAGGGCAACTGGAGCTTCACTCCGGGCAGCGATCTGGCCGAAGGTCCACACGCCATCACCTTTAACGCGACCGATGCGGCAGGCAACACCGGCGCCACAACGGCACCGTTTAACCTGACGGTCGATACGGGCGTGCCGTTAGCGCCGGTCATCTCGACCGCGGGTGACAACGTGGGCAGTATTCAAACCCCGCTCTCTTCCGGGCAGAGCACCGACGACACCACGCCGACGCTGAACGGCACCGCGACCGCCAACGCCACGGTTACCGTGTATGAAAACGGACAGCCGGTCGGCACCGTGCAGGCGGACGGCACCGGCGCATGGAGCTTTACGCCATCAGCGCCGCTGGGCAACGGCAGCCATACCTGGACCGCCACGGTCACCGATGCAGCGGGCAACGTCAGCCCGACCTCGCCGGGCTTTACCCTGATTGTTGATACCGCGGCACCGAACGCGCCGGTTATCAGCCAGGCAATCGACGTCGTGGGCAGCATCACCGGCCCGCTCACGTCCGGACTGACGACCGACGACACCCAGCCGCAGCTTGTTGGGACCAGCGAACCGTTTGCCACCGTGAAGATCTATGAGGGCACCACCCTGGTCGGCACGGGCACCGCGGACGGCAGCGGCAGCTGGAGCATCGTGCTCACCCCTCCGCTGACCGCGGGCGCGCACAGCTTTACCGCGCAGGCCACGGATGCGGCAGGCAATACCAGCGTGTCGTCCACCAGCTTCAGCCTCACCGTCGACACCACGCCGCCTGCGCTGCCGGTGCTGACCAGCATTCTGGATGACGTGGGCAATGCGGCGACGCCAGTTGCCAACGGTGGGTTCACCAACGACGCGCAGCCGACCCTCAGCGGTACGGCGGAAGCGGGAGCCACGGTGAAAATCTTTGATAACGGGGTCCAGATCGGCAGCGTGACGGCGACCGGCGGCGCGTGGAGCTTTACGCCTTCTCCGGCGCTGAGCAACGGCGCGCACACGTTGACCTTCACCGCCACCGATGCGGTGGGCAACGCCAGCGCCCCCACCGCCGGATATGTCATTAACGTCGATACCCTTCCGCCAGCCGCGCCGGTCATCAGTTCGGTCATTGATGATGTCGGCAGCGTCACCGGGCCCGTGACCGGTACGAACCCGACTAACGACACCCGTCCAACGCTGAACGGGACTGCCGAAGCGAATGCCACGGTTCGGATCTACGACGGCATCACGCTGGTGGGCACGGTCACCGCCGATGGCAGCGGCAACTGGACCCTGCCACAAACCACCACCACGTTGACGCAGGGCACGCATAACTTTACCGCGACGGCCACCGATGCGGCGGGCAACACCAGCGTGGCGTCAGCCGTGACGACGATTATCGTCGATACGACCGCGCCAACGGCGCCGACCGGCACCTTCAACGCCGACGGTAGCATCCTGACCGGGAGCGCGGAGGCGGGCAGCACCGTCACTATCCGCCTTGCGGACGGTTCAACGGTGACCGCCATTGCGGGCAGCAACGGCACCTACAGCTACACCTTCATTAACAAACAGATCGAAGGCCAGACGCTGCAGATCACCGCGACCGACGTCGCAGGCAACACCTCCCTGCCGGGCTCTGCCCTTGCGCCGGTGGTGCCGCTCTCCGCCAGCAATAACGTTGAGGAGCTGAACCTCAGCACCACGGCGACCGTGACCAACAGCCAGTACAGCGACTACGGCTTCCTGCTGGTCGGCGCCGTGGGCAACGTCCTGACGCTGATCGGTAATGACACCGCGCAGGTGAACTTCACGGTGGGCAACGGCGGCAGCGCGGACATCGTGGTAAACGCCAACGCTACGGGGGCGGTGCTCTCTCTGCTCAATACCCTTGAGCTGGTGGTGCAGCACTACGTCAACGGTGTCTGGACAACCGTGGTGGATACCGGCCAGCCGCAGTTTGCCGATCTCCTGACCCTCGGCGCCACCGGCGTCTCGCTGAATCTGACCGGGCTGGCCGACGGCAACTACCGCGTGCTGAGCTACAACACCAACCTTCTGGCGACAGGTTCCTACACCAGCCTCGACGTGGCGGTGAAAGAGACCGGTCCGGGTACGGTCACGGGCGATACCAGCCTCAACGGCAACGTGATCCTCGATACGGACCCGACCGCCGGCAGCGACAACGCGCCGGCCGGCACCACTATCTCCACGGTCACTAACGCGCAGGGCGTGACCACCAGCGTGAACGCCGACGGCACGGTGATCCAGGGCAAATACGGTACGTTGACCATCAACCGCGACGGCAGCTATACCTACAACCTGACTGATACCAGCGCCGCGGTCGTTGGCCGGACGGTGAGCTTCACCTACACCATCACCCATAACGGCGTCAGCGCGTCGGCAAACCTGGTGCTGTCTCTGGGTGCCGGTACGGTCATCAACGGCATTGTGGCAGTGGACGACACGGCCTCGCTGACCTTTGACACCACCGTGAGTGAGGTGAATAACGGCGCCTCGTCTCAGAACGGTTTTACCCTGGTGGGCATTAATCTCGGCAGCACGCTGGGGCTTAACCTGCTGGACGACCTGACCAACCCGATTATTTACAACGTGGAGGAAGGGACGACCCGCACCATGACCATCCAGGCCTCCGTGGGGGGCGTGGCGCTGGCATCGGTGTTCGATCTGTACGTCTATAAGTTCAACAATGCGACCCAGACCTTCGAGCAGGTTCGCGTCGAGTCGGGCTGGCTGCGCGCGCCGCTGCTGGGGGGCACGTCACCGCAGCTGACGCTGAACCTGCCTGCCGGGGAGTACCTGTTCCTGCTGAATACCGCGTCCGGGATCACCGCCCTGACGGCCTACACGCTGAGCGTCCTGCAGGACCATGTCTACAGCGTGGCGAGTATTAGCGAAACGACCACAGGCGACGTGCTGGCGAATGACCCGGTTCCAGCGGGCACGCTGGTTACCGAAGTGAACGGCGTGACGGTCAACAGCAGCGGCACCACCACCATTCAGGGGGAATACGGCACGCTGACCATCAATGCGTCCGGTCAGTACACCTATACCCTGAGGAGCGGCGTAGGCGCGGACCATATCAGCACGCCGGATACGTTCGTCTACACCGTTACCGCGCCTGACGGCTCGAAGGATACGGCATCGCTCAACATCACCCCAACCGCGCAGGCAATGAATGCGGTCAACGATGTCAGCGCCACGATGGACCTTACCTCGGTGCACCACACGTCGGTCTACTCGGATACCACCGTGGGCGTCGCCAGCTGGACGACGGCCCTGTTCTCATCAACCCAGGGCAGCGGCAGCGGAACCTTCGTGGTCGACCCGAACACCGCGCTGCACAACGCGTCGCTGCATTTTAGCGTGGCCTCGCTGCTGGCGCTGGGCGGGCTGACGGTGAACTGGACGATTAGCGATGCCAACGGCGCGATCCGCAGCGGCTCCTTCAGCGGCGCCTCGCTGCTGGGCGGCAGTATCGACGTCCCGCTGACCGGGCTGGATCTCAACGCCGGGACCTATACGCTGAGCTTTACCGGTAGCGTACCGGGGCTCAGCGTCGGGACCATCACCATCACGCCAAGCGTAAACGGCACCACCTACTCGCTGAGTAATTTCGACGTCACCGGCAGCCACACCGTCAACGGCAATATCTTTGACGGCACCGACTCTGGCGGCGTGCTGGATCAGCTCCACTCGGTGGATACCCGTCTGAGCGTGACCGGCTACAACGGCGTAACCACCACGCTGGATCCGTATACCGGCAGCGCAACGGTGAACATTGTCGGCCACTACGGCACGCTGGCGATCGGCGCTGACGGCCATTACACCTATACCCTCAACAGCGGGGTATCGCTCTCAACCATGACCTCGAAGGAGACCTTCAACTACACCCTGACCGACTCTGCCGGAAGAACGGATACCGCTACGCTGACCATCAATATGGCGCCGCAGTTCATCAGCTCGGAACATAACGACGCCATCACCGGTACGGCCTACGGCGATACGCTGATTTACCAGGTGCTGAACAGTACGGTGGGGAATGCCACGGCGGGTAACGTCAGCAGCGCCGGAGGCGATCACTGGACCGGGTTCTCGCTGGCGCAGGGAGACAAGATCGACATTGGCGATCTGCTGGTGGGCTGGGACGGTAATACCGCCTCGTTGGGGAATTATATCCATGTCACACAAAGCGGTAGCAACACTGTGATCTCCATCGACCGTGATGGTGCAGGGTCCACCTACACTAATACTGCACTCGTTACGCTTGATAACGTTCAGACCACGTACGACGAGCTCGTTAACCAGCAACACATCATTACCTGATAGCACCTGCAACAGATGACCCGGGCGCACAGCGCCCGGGCATTAATAATAAAGCTGTACTTTTTTATTAGGGACATGACATGGGAATGAAGATGCCTTACTGGTGGCTCTCGTGCTGCCTGATATCTGTGCCCGCTTTCTGCGCAAATCCGGCGGCAACCATCAATACCGGACAGCTTCGCGAAACGCAGGAACTCCCCTCGCTCAACGGTCGCGTGGCCCCGGTGGCGGGCAACGCCGCGCCCGGTTCATTACAGCTTGGCGAGGCCGTCAACCGTGCCGTCACCTGGCATCCGGCCATCAGCGAAGCCGTGGGCAAACTCTACCAGCAGAGCGAAGAGGTGGACGTCGCGAAGTCAAAATACTATCCGCAGATTAATGCCGGCGTGGACAACGGGTATTCCCACGACGGCGACCAGAACGGCTTTACGCCGTCGCTGGTGCTTTCCCTCTCACAAATGCTCTACGACTTCGGCAAGGTGGCCAGCCAGGTGCGCGCCGAAAGCGCCGGCGTGGCCCAGCAGCAGGCTAACGTGCTGGTGAGTATCGACACCATCGCCCACGATACCGCCGCCGCCATGGTACAGGTGCAAACCTGGCAGCAGATGGTCGACACCGCCAAAGAGCAGCTTGAGGCCCTCTCCTCCATTGGCACGCTGACCCGCCAGCGTAACGACGAGGGGGCTACGTCGCTCTCTGACGTGGTACAGACCGATGCCCGTATCGAAGGCGCGCGCGCCCAGCTGATGCAGTACCAGGCCAGCCTGGACAGCGCCCGCGCGACGCTGATGAGCTTTCTCGGCTGGAACAGCCTGAACGCGATCAGCAATGATTTTCCGCAAAAGCTGGCCCGCAGCTGCGATGTCGCCGAGCCGGACGACCGACTGGTTCCCGCGGTACTCGCCGCCTGGGCGCAGGCTAACGTCGCCCAGGCTAACCTCGACTACGCCGACGCGCAGATGACGCCCACCGTCTCGCTGGAGCCGGAGGTGCGCCACTACCTGAACGATCGCTACGCGGGCAGCGACACGCGGGATCGCACCCAGTATTCCGCCTGGGTGAAAGTGCAGATGCCGCTCTATCAGGGCGGCGGCCTCACCGCCCGGCGTAACGCCGCCGGACATGCGGTGGAGGCGGCACAGTCCACCATTCAGCGCACGCGCCTGGATGTCCGCCAGAAACTGCTGGAAGCCCGCAGCCAGGTGATGAGCCTGCAAAGCACGCTGCAAATTCAGGGTCGCCAGGAGGCGCTCAGCGCCCGCACCCGCGAACTGTACCAGCAGCAGTATCTGGACCTCGGCTCGCGCCCCCTGCTCGACGTGCTCAACGCCGAACAGGAGGTTTATCAGGCGCGCTTCACCCAGCAGCAGACCGTTGGTCAGCTGCACCAGCTACAGCTCAACTGCCTGTATAACACCGGGCAATTGCGTCATGCGTTCGACCTTGATAACCGCACCATCCAGACCGTGGAGATCCAGCCATGAAGCAGCGTGATATCCCGCAAGGTGAAAACATGACGGATGCGGCCCTGGCCCAGTGGGCGCAGGCCTTTGGCTTTATCGCCACCCGCTACCGCGTCGCCTGCTCGCCCGGCGCGCTGATCGCAGGCGCACCGTGGCTCAAAGGCAAACCGATGGTGCCCGCCCTCACCCAACTGGCGCGTGAGGCGGGGCTGTCGTTTCAGCTGCTCACCGCTGACCAGCAGTCAATCAACAGCTGGCGTCTGCCGGTGGTGGTGGCGCTGAATGACGGCCGGGTCGGGGCGATCGAGCACTTCGACGGCGACGATACGCTGGAAGTCAGCTTCTTCGACGATCAGACCTACACCAACCGGCTGTCGATGACGGCCATGCTGCCCGCTATCCGCCACGTCATTGCCCTGCGTCCCCTTGCCGCGCTGAAGGACAGCCGCGTGGATGCCTATATCTCAAAATATCGCCCGGACTGGCTCTACCGGCTGGTGATGCGCGATCTCCGCCCCTACAGCTGGGTGATGCTCGCCGCGCTGTTTATCAACGTGCTGTCGCTTTCCGGGATCGTCTTTTCCATGCAGGTCTATGACCGGGTGATCCCCGCCCAGTCCTACCCGACGCTGTACGTCCTGACCATCGGGGTACTGATCGCCACCCTGTTTGGCTTCGTGCTGCGCGTGGCGCGCGGCCACATTATGGATCTGCTCGGCAAGCGCTCGGATATGCGCGTCTCGGATCGCGTCTTCGGCCACGCGCTGCGGCTGCGCAACAGCGCGATTCCCCGATCCACCGGGAGCTTTATCTCACAGCTGCGCGAGCTGGAGCAGATCCGCGAGATGGTCACCTCGTCCACCATCTCGACGATTGTCGACCTGCCCTTCTTTTTACTGTTCGTGGTGGTGCTGGCGATCATCGCCCCGCAGCTGGCGTGGATCGCCCCGGTCGCGGCGGTGATCATGGTTCTGCCCGGCCTGCTGCTGCAGAAGAAGCTGGCGGAGCTGGCAAAGCAGTCGGCCCATGAATCAACCCTGCGCAACGCGGTGCTGGTGGAAAGCGTGAAGGGGCTGGAGGACATCAAGCTGATGCAGGCGGAAAACCGCTTTTTGCAGCAGTGGAACAGCTATATCCAGATCACAGCGGAATCCGGCCTGCGCACCCGCGAGCTGACGCAGAACCTCATCAGCTGGGGGATGACCATCCAGAGCCTGGTTTACGCCGCCGTGATTGTGGTCGGCGCGCCGATGGTGATCGACGGCACCCTGACCACCGGCTCGGTGGTCGCCGCCTCGATGCTGGCCTCCCGCATGATCGCCCCGATGGCGACGCTGTGCGGCGTGCTGGCCCGCTGGCAGCAGGTCAAAGCGGCAAAAGAGGGGCTGGACAGCATCATGCAGCTCCCCACCGAAAACCAGCGCGAGGAGACGCCGATCCGCCAGGACGTGCTGCGCGGTCACTACCTCTTTGAGCAGGCGCAGTTCCGCTATCAGCCGGACGATCCGCGCATGGCGCTGCGCATTAACCGCCTGGAGATCGTGCCGGGTGAGAAAGTAGCGATCCTCGGGCGCAACGGCGCGGGCAAATCGACCCTGCTGCAGGCGATGGCGGGCGGGATGGATCTGGCGGCGGGCGAGCTGCGGCTCGACGGCTTCAGCCTGCCGCATCTCGACGTGGCGGACGTGCGGCGCAACGTCGGCTTTATGACCCAGAACGCGCGGCTGTTTTACGGCACCCTGCGCGAGAACATCACCCTCGGCATGCCGCGCGCCACCGACGAAGAGATCTTCGAGGCGCTGGAGCTGACCGGCGCGGCGGGCTTCGTGCAGAAGCTGCCCAAGGGGCTGGACTACCCGATCATGGAAAACGGCGTGGGGCTCTCCGGCGGGCAGCGTCAGTCGATTTTGCTGGCGCGGATGCTGCTGCGCGATCCGAATATCGTGCTGATGGATGAACCCACCGCCTCGCTGGACGAGCACACCGAGCGGGAATTTATCCAGCGGCTGGGCGACTGGCTCGGGCACCGCACCCTGATCGTCGCCACCCATCGCGTACCGGTGCTGGAGCTGGTGGAGCGCGTGGTGGTGTTGAAAGAGGGCATGCTGGTGATGGATGCGCCAAAAGCCTAGGCGCTGAGCAACAGCCGCATGCAGCAGCAACAGCAGCAACAGGCAGCAACCGGACGGGAGTGGAAAAATGAAAATCAGTCAGCGTGACGTGGCGGCAATGGACGATCTGGATAACGCCCTCGACTCCGAAAGCGGCTACACCGGCGCGCGTCGGATCGTGATCTTCTCGCTGCTGATGTTTGTGGTGCTGGGGGTCTGGGCGTGGTTTGGCGTGCTGGATGAGGTGTCAACCGGATCGGGGAAAGTGATCCCCAGCTCGCGCGAGCAGGTCTTACAGTCTCTCGACGGCGGGATCCTCACCGAGCTGAACGTCCACGAGGGCGATCAGGTGCAGGCCGGGCAGGTGCTGGCGCGGCTTGATCCGACCCGTTCCGAGTCAAACGTCGGCGAAAGCGCGGCGCGCTACCGCGCCTCGCTGGCCTCCAGCGCCCGCCTCTACGCCGAGGTAAACGATCTGCCGCTGAAATTCCCGCCGTCCCTGGCGAAATGGCCGGATCTGATTGCCGACGAAACCCGGCTGTACAACTCGCGCCGCGCGCAGCTGGAGGATACCCAGCGGGAGCTTCGCGCCGCGTTAGATCTGGCGAATAAAGAGCTGGCCATTACCCAGCGGCTGGTGAAAACCGGGGCCGCCAGCCACGTGGAGGTGCTGCGCCTGCAGCGGCAGAAAAGCGATCTGGAGCTGAAGCTCACCGACGTGCGTTCGCAGTATTACGTCCAGGCCCGCGAGGCGCTCTCCAAGGCCAATGCGGAAGTGGATATGGTTTCGGCGATCCTCAAGGGCCGCCAGGATTCCGTCACCCGTCTGACGGTTAAATCGCCGGTGCGCGGGATCGTCAAAAACATCAAGGTCACCACCATCGGCGGGGTAATCCCGCCCAACGGCGAGCTGATGGAGATTGTGCCAGTGGACGATCACCTGCTGATCGAAACCCGACTCTCGCCGCGTGATATCGCTTTTATCCATCCGAACCAGGAAGCGCTGGTCAAAATCACCGCCTACGACTACGCCATTTACGGCGGGCTGCACGGCGTGGTCGAGACCATTTCCCCGGACACCATTCAGGACGAGGCCAAGCCGGAGGTGTTTTACTACCGGGTGTTTATCCGCACCAGCCAGGATTACCTGGTCAATAAGGCGGGCAGGCATTTCTCGATTGTGCCGGGGATGATTGCGACGGTGGATATTAAAACCGGCGAGAAAACGGTGCTGGATTACATGATTAAACCGTTCAACCGGGCGAAAGAGGCGCTGAGGGAGCGGTAGTCAATCGCCGGGTGGCGGCTGCGCCTTACCCGGCCTACATGGTTTTCTCCCTCTCCCTGCGGGAGAGGGTTGGGGTGAGGGCATCAGACCGGAACCCGGGCGACATACACTCCAACATAGCGCGCAAATTTCCCGATAAAGACGCCGGCAAACACGCCGCCGGAGACGATCGCCAGCGCGCTCATGGCGGGCTGCTGCATCGTCTGGGGAGAGATCGCGCTCATCACGCCCAGCACATACTTCACCCCGAACGCCAGCATCATAAACGGCAGCGCGGTGTAGTCGGCCTGCCGGTAAAGGCTGCGCGGCGCCTCTGCGCGGGTAATCACAGCCTGCTTGATCAGGACATACCCCAGCGCGGCACCGGCAAGGATCCCCGCCGTCCACAATGCAACAGTCCCGGGAGTCAGCGTGCGATAGACTATCAGATCGTAAATATCCCAGATAAGAAAGATGCCCGGAATAATGGCAAGCCGCTCCAGCGTCACGGTGGCGGGCCGTCGGGCTTTAATGCCACGGGAGATAAGGAAGATAAACAGCACCCACACCCAGACGGGCGTGTGCGTCACAACACCGATCAGAAATTCAAACATGGAGATCTCCATGGACGATTGCGGCCCGTGCCGCCCTGAACGCGTATTGCGCATAACGGCAAAACCACCGTTATGCGCAGGTCTTTTACAGCGATTTTTTCAGGCGTCGAACCGCTTCTATCAGCTGCTCATCCGTTGGGGTGACGAATGACATGCGCAGCGTTGTCTGGTCCGGCTCGTTGCAGTAGAAAAATTCGCCCGGTACAAAGACTACGCCGTTACTTAAGGTTTTTTCCAGCCAGCGGGTAGTGTTCATGCCGTTGTTCATTTTCGCCCACAGGAACATGCCCCCCTTCGGCTTGTGGAACGACATCACGTCGCCCAGCTCGGCTTCCAGCTCCGTGGCGAACGTCCGGTATTTCTGGCGATAGGCCTCGCGGATCGTTTTAATCTGATCGGCCAGACGGCCGGTCTTCAGGTACTCGTACGTCATCAGCTGCGACAGCGTGCTGGTGTGCAGATCGGTGGTTTGCTTAAGGTTCACCACCGCGCGCTTCAGCCACTCCGGTACCACCACCCAGCCCACGCGGGTACCCGGCGCGAGGATTTTAGAGAAGGTGGAGGTATACACCACGTTCTCTTCGTTGCCGATATCTTTGGCATGGGCAATTAACGGGCGGAAGACGTCATCGGTATAGTTAATTTCGCTGTACGGATCGTCTTCGATAATCACGAAGTCATAGCGCTTCGAGAGTGCCACCAGCTGTTTACGGCGCGCCTCAGACAGCGTAACGCCACCTGGGTTACCAAAGGTTGGAACGATATAGACCGCTTTGATGGTTTTCTTTGCCACCAACGCCTCAAGTTCATCGACCTTCATACCGTCACCGTCGGTGCCGACGGATTCAAAGTTGGCCTGCGCCAGGCCAAAGACCTGCAGCGCAGCAAGATAGGTTGGACGCTCAACGACAACCGTATCGCCCGGATTCATTAACGCGCGCGCCAGCACGTCCAGAGATTGTTGAGAGCCAGAGGTAATGACGACATCATCGGCCTTACAGGTGATGCCGCGCCCCTCGCAGATGCGTTTAATTTCCTCGCGCAGCCCCGGCACGCCTTCCGTCAGGCCATACTGGAATGCTTCCCCAAAATGCTGCGATAAGACGGCATCAGAGGCAATTTTCAGCCCTTCGCGATCGAACAGGTCCGGGTTTGGGATACCCCCACCCAGCGAAATCACGCCCGCCATTTTGCTATGTTTTAATAATTCACGGATGGCAGAGGATTGCAGGCCCTGCGCGCTGCGGGCGAGTTTGTTTGCAGACATTCTTTGATTACCTTCTTTTTTTATATTGTGCCCAATCTTAGCAGAATATGGGCAATAAATTCCGTCAGCTTAGGCAGCGGCCGCAAATCCTGACGCCACAGTAAATGCACCGGCCTCGGCGCGGGCGTGAACGGTTCCATTACCCGAACCAGCCTGCCGCTTGCCAGCTCTTCCGCCACCAGCACCTCCGGCTGCAGCAACAGCCCCGCCCCCGCGCGCGCCGCCATGCGTAAGCCATAGCCGTCATTGCATCGTAAAACGGCATCGCGCTTCCAGCGCACCTCCCCTTCCACGCCCGGCAGCCGCCACTCGTTGCGCGCGGTCCACACCGTGTGCGAAAGACAGAGGTGATCCACCAGATCGTCTGGCGTTTGCGGCGTGCCGTGTTGCGCTAAATAGTCCGGCGCGGCACAGATCACCATGTTGTAGGGGCACAGGTATTTCGCCACCAGATCGTCATTACGAATGTCGCCAATGCGAATGGCCAGATCGACGCCCTCTTCCACCAGATCGACCATCCGGTTAGTCAGATCCAGCTCGATGCGTACCTCCGGGTAGCGCTGCAAAAAGGATGCCGTCAGCGGGGCGATCGCGCAGCCGCCAAACGACGTAGGCGCCGTGATGCGCAGGGTGCCTGACGGCGTGGCACGCAGCCGTTCAACCGCGCTTTCGGCAATCGACACCTGCTCCAGAACCCGTCGGGCTTCTTCAAAATAGACGCGTCCGGCATCCGTCAGGCTCTGGCGGCGCGTGTTACGCTCCAGCAGGCGGGTGCCCAGCTGTGCTTCCAGCAGCGCAACGTATTTGCCCACCATCACCGCCGACATCTCCAGCCGTGCCGCCGCGCCGGTGAAGCTGCCGCTTTCCACCACGGCAATAAACGTCTCCATGCTGCGAAGCTTATCCATATTCCAAACCTCTGGTTAGCAATCTTCTAACTTTAGCCCAGTTTATCCGCATTTTAATTTATTAAAGAATGAAGGCTCACAACATAAGGAGTCGGCTATGAAAATCGTCATTATTGGTGCCAGCGGTACGGTCGGTCGTGCGGTAACGGATGAGCTGAGTCGTCGCCACGAGGTCATCCGCGTGGGCCGCACGCAGGGCGACGAGCAGGTGGATATCACCTCGCAGGCGAGCGTTCAGGCGCTGTTTGAGAAAATCGGCCAGGTGGATGCCATTGTGTCCGCCAGTGGCGGCCTCTACTTCGGCCCGCTCGCGACCATGAAGGACAGTGACTTCAACCAGGGCCTGCAGGATAAGCTGCTCGGGCAGGTGCGTCTGGCGCTGACCGGCCAGCACTACCTGAACGAAGGCGGCTCGATTACGCTGATAAGCGGGATCGTGGCGCACGAGCCGATTGCGCAGGGGGTAAATGCCACCACGGTGAACGCGGCGCTGGAAGGGTTTGTTCGCGCCGCAGCCTGCGAACTGCCGCGCGGGATCCGCATCAACCTGATTAGCCCGACGGTGCTCACCGAATCGGTCGACACGTACGATGGCTTCTTCCCGGGCTTCGAAAGCGTGCCTGCCGCCACGGTGGCGCAAGCCTATCGTCGCAGCGTGGAAGGCGTGCAGACCGGGCGGGTGTACAAGGTCGGCTACTGAGCCTTGCGGGCGGCGATCAGCACCAGCATCGGGCGCTCCGCCTCTTCGGCCAGCGCGGGCCAGGCGTCAATCTGCGCCTGCGTTGGCCCCCATTCGTTGACGTTGCTTATTGTTAATCCGGCCTTGATCAGCGCGTTAAGCGTGGTGCCCAGCGTGCGGTGGTATTTGATCACCCCGTCCGCCAGCCAGTTGCTGACGCGCTGGCCTTCGTCCTGATAATGATTCACGCCCCAGAACCGCTCGCCGTTATCGTCGGTCAGCCAGCCCTGACGCGAGGCGCAGGTGTAAATCGGGTGCTCCATGGAAAAGACCAGGCTGCCGCCGGGCTTGAGCGCGCGCTGAACCCTGGCGAATAACGTGTCCAGTTCCGGAAGGTAGTGCAGCGCCAGCGAGCTGTAGACGAGGTCGAGGCTGCTTTCGTCGAGCTTGAGAGCGTCCAGATCGCTCCGCTGATAGTGAATCTTTGGGTCCACCGTAAGCTCCGCTGCGCGGGCGAGCATCTTTTCGGAGATATCAACGCCCGTGACCTCAGAGGCGCCCAGTTCGCGCGCGGCGCGGCAGAACCAGCCGTAGCCGCAGCCGAGATCGACAACCGATTTACCGGTTAAATCCGGCAGCATGGCCTTAAGCGCGGGCCACTCCGGCGCACCGTCCAGCCCCTGCACCGAGCGCGGAAACTGGGCGTAGCCTTCGAAAAACGCCGGGTTGTCGTAGATGTTTTGTGCCATGGCAGATCCCTCTTTAATAATGTGACTGCCAGTATAAAACATTGCCGGGTGGCGCTGCGCTTACCCGGCCTACGATTTGAGGGTTTCAGTAGGCCGGGTAAGGCGAAGCCGCCACCCGGCTCGCTTTTAGCCCACCGTACCCCAGACCAGATTGCCCTTATGGAACGTCGCGGTGCGCGGGGAGATGCGCGCCACGGCTTCGGCGGAACAGGAGGCGTCCACCAGCACAAAGCTGGCGTCGTCCTGCGCTTTCGGCCACACGCGTTCGCCTTTGTCGTTCAGCGGCAGCACGTCGCCGATGGCGATGCCGAGCGCGCGGGAGAGCGTCTGCTCGTTCGGGCGGATGTAGAGCTGGGCGTAGAGATTCGCTTTTTCCAGCATGTCCCCCAGACCGTACGGCGACCAGTGGTCGATTACGCTGTCGGTGCCGGTCATCACAAACACGCCTTTATCGCGCAGCTGCTTCAGCGGCATATGCAGGGTGCCAATCGGCACGGTGGAGGCGATGGTCACCTGCTGCGCCGCCATGCGGATAGCAATCTCATCCACCTGCTGCTCGTTGAGCGTCGCCAGCGCGAAGGCGTGGCTGATGGTCAGCTTGCCCTTCAGTTGCGGGGTTTTCTCCACGGTTTCGACCATGTAGTTCACCGCCGCCACGCCCGCCGGGCTGGTTTCGTGCAGGTGAATATCCACCCCTTTGTCGTAGTCCAGCGCAATCTGGAACATCAGATCGAGGGATTTCTCCATCGCCCCGTCGACGTTGGTCGGGTCCAGCCCGCCCACGTAGTGCGCCCCGGCCTGCATCGCTTCGCGCATCAGCTTTTCGGAATTCGACAGCAGCAGGCCGTGCTGCGGAAACGCCACGATCTCGCAGTCAAATCCGGGCTTGCGGCGCGCCAGCACCGCCTGCAGGTTTTCGAGATTCTTCAGGCCGGAGGTCGGCTCAATATTGCAGTGGCTGCGGGCGAGGGTGGAGCCTTTGGACTGGATCAGGTCGATCAGCTTTTCCGCACGCTCCTGGGTGTAGGGCTGGAGCTCAGGCAGCAGCTTCTGCTCAAGACGGATCATGTCCTGAATGGTGGTGCCCGCCGGGCGGTTGAGCGAGCGCCATGGTCCGCCGTAAAAGGTTTTATCCAGGTGGATGTGCATGTCGCGCATTGCCGGGAGCATCAGCTTGTTGCCCGCGTCGTAGTGCGGCAGCGTGGCGTCGTCGTGGCGCTTGTTGTCGCGCAGGGCGACGATCTTGCCGTCTTTAATCTCCAGCGTTTTCAGCTCGGTGCGGGTGCTCGTCGCCACGTTGCCGTCAAAATTAAACCCGGCTTCGAGCAGCACGTTGTCCAGATAGTAATGTTTCGCGGTGATGGTCATCGGTTTACCCGTCTCGCAGGTTGGTTTTGCGGAGTCGGCAGCATACGCGACGGAACCGGTCGCGCCAAACAGCGCGCAGGCGGTCACCATTTTGCCGCTCTGGCTGATGAATTCACGGCGGCTTTTATTTTCACTCATCTTATCTTCCTTCATTCACAATATGGGTACCGGTTTCCCCGCGCAGCGCGGCGGGCAGGCAGTCCGGCGAGGTGATAATCACGCGCTTGCCGCCGTGGTGTAAAAACGCCAGCGAGGCGACGATTTTGGGCAGCATGCTGCCCGCCGGGAAATGGCCCTCGTCTTTGTAACGCGTCATCTGCGCCACGCTCACCACGTCCAGCGCCTGCTGGTTTGGCTTGCCAAAGTGGATGCACACCTTCTCCACGCCGGTGGTAATCACCAGCACGTCGGCGCGGATCTCGCGCGCCAGCAGCGCGGTGGAGAGATCTTTATCGATCACCGCGTCGACGCTCTGGTAATCGCCCTGCTCAGTGCGCTCCACCGGAATACCGCCGCCGCCCGCGCCAATCACCACAAAGCCTTTTTGCGTCAGGGTCTTGATCGCATCGGCCTCGACAATGCGCAGCGGCTTCGGGGAGGCCACCACGCGACGATATCCCCGGCCCGAATCCTCAACAAAGTGCCAGTCCGGATGCGCGCGCTGCAGTTCGTCGCGCTGCGCCTCGCTGAAGAACGCGCCGATCGGCTTCGTCGGGTGCGTAAAGCCGGGATCGTTTTTATCCACCTCCACCTGCGTGACGACCGTGACCGCTTTTTGCTCCCCGCGCGCGGCAAGGCGGTTGTTCAGCGCCTGCTGAATGAGGTAGCCGATGCCGCCCTGGGTGTCCGCCACGCAGTTTGCCAGCGGGGTCAGCGGGAGCCCTTCCCGCTCGTGGGCGATTTCGGCGCGGCGCAGATCCAGCCCCACCTGCGGACCGTTGCCGTGGGTGAGCACGATGTCATAGTCGGAGGCCAGCATTTCGAGCACCGACTCTGCCACCGCTTTAACCGCCTGCGCCTGATGTTCAATCGACTGGCTGGCGTTGTCTTTGATTATGCTGTTGCCGCCGATGGCAACGACCATAAGCTCTTTCATACGTGTTCCTTCGCAACAGTACCCGATGCAGCGCTCGTCACTTCCCGGCTGTCGAGAAAATGCTTCACCACAAACATGCCGCCCATCATCAGATACGCGGTGACGAACATCAGCGAACTGCCTTCGGCAAAGCCCACCACCGGCGCGTGGATCACCCCGAACAGCGCCAGCAGTGCCCCGCCCGCGGCAGCCACGGCGCCGCGCAGCGGTTTATTGATGATGGCGAAAATGGCGATACAGCCCCAGAGCATACTGGCGAGCGGTGCCCCGTTCCCCAGATGGACGAGTCCTTCGTAGTAGATCCCTTTGCTGTGCAGCACGTCGGTACCGATTTTGGCGGCATTCGTGCCCGCCGCCCCCATCACGCTGTTCATCATGGTCAGCGCCCAGTTGGCGATCCACGGGAACAGGCAGATGAAGATCACCGGCACTTCCACTTTCGGCGTCTCCCTCACCACCTGGTTGGCGGTGACCACGCCGATAAACACCAGAATCGGCACGATGGCGGTCATCGGGATGATGGCGAGCATAAAGGCTCCCAGCCCGAACAGCGGCACGATGAACATGGTCACGCCGGATGCCAGCGTATAGCCAATGCTTGCCCCCATCGCTTTCCAGCCGGGATGGCCGACGTAGACCGTCACCGGGAACGGGTTGCCCATCAGGCAGCCGAGCATGGAGGCCAGACCGTTCGCCAGCATGACTTTACGCGTCGGGTATTCATCCCCCGCCGCGTGAGCGCTTTCGATGTTCTCCAGGTCAAAGATGTAGTTCGCCAGACCCAGCGGCACGGCAGAGGCCAGATACGGCAGCGCATGCGGCAAGCCCTGCAGGAAGCCCTCCACATGCACCTGCGGCGGGTTAAAGCCGAACGATGACATGGAGGCTTTGATCGCTTCCGGGCTCTGCAGGCCGGAGATCCACGCCAGGGCCGTACCGGCAATCAGCAACAGCAGACCGGTCGGGATTTTGGCGAAAATCGGCTTTTTACCGAACCAGTTAATAAAGATCAGCAGCAGCACGATAAACGACACGGTCGGCGCTTCGAACGCCTGCAGCATCGGGTTCATCGCCAGCAGCAGCAGGCCCAGGCCGGAGAGGCACGACAGCAGCACGGTGCGCGGGATCATCTTGCGGATGGTTTCACCGAGGAACGAACCGCCCGCCAGGATCATCGCCTCCACGAAGCACCACACCAGGCCAATCTGAATCGCGAACTCCGCATCGCCCGTTTGCTGATAGACCGGCATCAGCACCAGGAAGGTCACGGTAAAAATTGACGGCGCGCTGGGGCCGGACGGCAGCGCGGTGACGTCCGTGCGCCCGGTCTGGCGCGCCATCTGCATGCCGAACCACGCATAGCAAATACTCGCGGCCAATACCGCCAGCCCGAAGGCTGGCGCAATGCGTCCATAAACAATCTCCTTCGGGATGCCGACGACAAAAATGAGCAACCCCATCATGGTCAGCAGATTGGTCAGGTTGTTGGTCATCAACCCGAAATACGCCGCCCAGTCACCTCTTTTCCACTCCAGTTTCATGTTTTTCATGGATGCATGCCTTATAAAAAGTAGCGATCGCGGAAGGTCAACAGCGCCTTTTCAAAACAGCTAAACGGCGGGTGAACGATGCCCGCCCCAATCATGCCGATGCCCGCGTCTTTGTGGGCAATGGCGGTATTGATGACCGGCAGAATGCCGCTGCCCGCGACCTTCGTGATGTCGATGGCGGTCGGGATCCCCATAAAGGAGAGCAGCGGAATGGTGACGTTCGGGTTTTCGCCAAGGGTGATTTCGCGCATCTGACGGGAGAAGTCGATGGCTTCCTCCACCGTGCCGCCCACCAGCGCCACGATTGCCGGTGCCGTCGCCATCGCAAAGCCGCCGATGCCGTAGGTTTCGGTGATCGCGCTGTCGCCGATGTCCAGCCCGGAATCCTCCGGCTTATAGCCCGCGAACATCGGGCCAATCACCTGCTGCGCCGGGCCGGTGAACCACTGCCCCGGCAGGCCGGAGACGCGCAGGCCGAACTCGTAGCCGTTGCGCGCCATGGTGGTCACGACGGTGCTGTATTCAATGCCGTGGGCAGCGTCCAGCGCGGCTTTACACATCGCCATCCACGTCGGGCCGGAGAAGTAGTCGCTGCTGGCGACAAACTCGAACACCTCGCGCTGCTGCGCCACCGGGTAGCCCGCCTGGATCAGCCCCGGCGTCAGCGCCTGAATCAGCAGCGTGGTGCCCGCGTTGTTGCGGTTGTGGCACTCGTCGCCCATGTGCAGCGCCTGGGCCAGCATCAGGCGCAGGTCGATTTCGCCGATAATCTTCATCGCGTCGCGCAGCATCGGGCCGAGCACGTCGCGCATCCAGTTCAGGCGATCGATGACGCTCTGGTCGTTGGCGCCCATGCGCAGGATCTTCGCCATCTGCTCGCTGAGGTTGGTGAACGCGCGGTTGCCGTAGGTTTTGTTCTCCACGATGTGCATAAACATCGACGCGGAGGTGACGCCCGCCATCGAGCCCACGCAGTCGTGCTCGTGGCACGGCGAGAAGGCGATCTCCCCGGAGGCGGCAAGCCTGGCCGCATCCTCCAGATCCGTCGCCAGACCTTCAAACACCAGCGCACCGGTGACCGCGCCCTTCATCGCGCCGCACATGTTTTCCCAGGAGACTGGCGGACCGGCGTGCAGAATGGTGGTGCGGGTCATCCCCGGCACAACGTTAATCGCCTGGTCATAGCCCACCAGCACCGGATGGGACTGAATAATGCGCTCAAGGGCGATTTGGTTGGCGGCGGCAATCTTCTCCGCCAGCGGTTTTTTCGCCAGCTGGTCGAGCGCTTCCACCACCTGCATATTGCCCTGCCCCGGCGGCGTCCAGTCGAGCGGGGTCACGGGTACGTGCTGCTTTTTAAGATCGTCGCTGAACATCGCGAGACCCACGTTAATGACGTTCAGCGGCTGGTTGAATAAGGTGGTCATTATGCGTTCTCCCCTTTGCAGACAAATTCGCGTGCCAGTAATCCGGTATTGGTGCTGCTGCTGGCCCAGATGACGCCTGCGTCGGTCAGCCGCTGGCACTGCTGCGCCAGCGACTGCGGATCCTGGTCGGTGCCGAGCACGTAGCCGAGGATCTCAAGCGGACGGTTATCGGCTTTCGCGATGGCCTGCGCCTCTTTGATCGCCTCGATCATCACCCCTACCGGATCTTCGTGCGCGCCGAAGCCCAGCACGAAGTCCATCACGATGACGCCCACTTCCGGATCGCGCGCCTCCTGCAGCAGGCGGCTGATGCGGTTGGTCGGGTCGATCATCGGGTGCGGCTTGCCGTTGGTGAACTCATCGTCGCCAAAGTCGAGGAAGGTGTGGGCCTGACTGACGCTTATGTCGCTCAGGCGCTTAGCCGGATCCGGCTGGATGTTGCTGTAGACGTCGTCGAATTTCGCAAGCGCCGCAAACATCGCCTCGTCGCACAGGGTGCCGCCGCAGAACAGGCCGCGAATGTACTTCTGCTGCGGGGTCAGGCGGGCGCGCACTTCTTCAATCAATGGCCAGTTGAGCGGGTGCAGATCGAGGGACTCTTTTTTGATGCCGGTAAGCAGAACGGCCTTCAGCGCCGCCTCTTTGGTGCCGCGCGCAAACTGCAGTCCGTCCTCATCGGCGGGCGGTTCATTGCGCCCGAGGAAGCAAACAACCACCGGCTTGCGGCAGGCTTTGGCGCGGGCCAGCACCTTCTCTGCCACGGCTGGCGCAGGCGGCTTGGAGATCAGCGCAATCACCTCTGTGCCCTCGTCGGCTTCCAGCATGTCGATGGCGTCGAGCATCATCAGGCCGCCGATCTTCTCGCTAAGATCGCGCCCGCCGGTGCCAATCAGCTGCGACACGCCGCCGCCGAATTCATGGATGCGCACGCTTAGCTCCTGGCTGCCGGTGCCGGACGCGCCGACGATGCCAATCGGCCCGCGACGCACCGCGTTGGCGAAGCACAATCCCGCGCCGTTGATGATGGCGGTGCCGCAGTCCGGCCCCATCATCAGCAGTCCTTTCTGGTGCGCCAGCTGCTTCAGCGCCAGCTCGTCGTCGAGCGAGACGTTATCGGAGAAAAGCATCACGTTGAGATCGTGTTCCAGCGCCTGGCGCGCTTCACGGGCAGCGAAGGTGCCGTTGACGGAAATCACCGCGAGGTTGCTCTCCGGGCGATGTTTTTTGGCGCTGGCAATCGTCGCGTAGCGTGCTTCATGGGTGCCGCTGCTCGCTTTATGGGTAAATAAAGCTTCTATTTCCGCCAGCGTTTCATCGTTCGCCGCGTCGCCTTTAATCACGATCATCAGGTCGCCATTTTTGGCTTCCGCTAATTCCGGCGTGAGCAACCCGAGATTTTTCAGAACGCCTTTATTCATTTCCGTCGCCATTGCCACAAACGCCTGTTCGACGCCCGGCAATTTATTGGCTTTGGTGGAAACCGACATTAAGGAAACCGAATCGAAATACGTGTTCTTTTTTATGACGATTTTGGTTGGCATTGTTTTCTCCTGAATACGGATAAAAGGGGGCCGCCGTCGTGCAAAATGCACGTCGGTAAAAATGCTTTTTTAAATTAGCGGCCAGCCGGAACGGGCTGACCGGTCGTGTTACGCGCCCGCCGCCAGCAGCAGGTCGGCAATCTCAGTGAAGCCTTTCTCCCGCGCCAGTTCGAGCGGGGTTTTGCCGTATTTGTCGGTCATGTGCGGGTTCGCGCCGTGATCCAGCAGCAGCTTCACAATCTCTTGCTGTTTCGCACCGCCGTCGTTTAACACAATGGCTTCCAGCAGCGGCGTCCAGCCGACAAAGTTGGTGTGGTTAACGTTAATGTCGGTTTTTTCCAGCAGCTCGCGCACGATCTCCACGTGCCCTTTTTCACTGGCAGGGGTAATGCCCACGCCGCCGAAGCGGGTAAGGCGGTCGAGATCCGGATTCGCGGGTAATACCAGCCGCAGGAGGGTTAAATCGTTCGTCAGGCAGCTGATCAGGAAGGGGTTAAAACAGGTCTGGTCCTGTTTATCAATATCTGCCCCGGCGGCAATTAATAACGCCACGCAGGAATAGTGTTTTTTCAGGCTGGCAATCGTAACGGCGGTTCTTTTCTGGCGGTTAGTGGCGTTAATATCCACGCCTTTTTCCAGACAGGCTTTTAGCGCATCGCTATTTCCCTCTTCTGCCGCCAGCAGAAATTCCGTAACCAGTTCAGTTGCAGACATATTCAGACTCCCGATGTTTTATTGCTCTTGACCCGAGAATAGCAACAGCCTGGTCATAAAAGAATCCGCTTAAAAATGATTCATCGACAGTGAATTCATTGTTGAGATAAATTCAACAGTCGTGATAAAACGTGCGTCCGTGCAACCTTTTTCTTATGTTTAACCGCTTTTTAGCGCCTCAGGCTGCATTATCCTTATGGTTGAAAAAGCCTTGCATGACGGGGCTCTGCGTAAAGAGTCAGAACTGTGATCGGCTTCAAATGTGTTGTAAAGGCGTTGTTAAAATATGTTCAAAACTGATGACTGAGGAAGCTGTGATATGAATTCCATCTTTACCGAAGAGAACCTGCTGGCCTTCACCACCGCCGCCCGCTTCGGCAGCTTCAGCAAAGCCGCCGCCGAGCTGGGCGTCACCACCTCGGCCATCAGTTACACCATCAAGCGGATGGAAACCGGGCTGGACGTGGTACTGTTTGTGCGTAACACGCGCAGCATTGAGCTGACCGAGTCCGGGTTCTACTTTTACCGCAAAGCCACCGACCTGCTTAACGACTTCCACGCCATCAAGCGCGGGATTGATACCATTTCACAGGGCATCGAGGCGCGGGTGCGCATCTGTATCAACCAGCTGTTATATACGCCGCGCCATACCGCGCGGCTGCTCCAGGTGCTGAAAAAGCAGTTTCCAACCTGCCAGATCACCGTCACCACGGAGGTCTATAACGGCGTGTGGGATTCGATCATCAACAACCAGGCCAATATCGCCATTGGCGCGCCGGACACGCTGCTCGACGGCGGCGGAATTGACTACACCGAGATCGGCGCCATCCGCTGGGTGTTTGCCATTGCGCCGGCGCATCCGCTGGCGTTCGTTCCGGAACCGATAGCGGAGAGCCAGCTGCGCCTGTATCCCAACATCATTGTGGAAGATACCGCACACACCATTAACAAGAAGGTGGGCTGGCTGCTGCACGGTCAGGAGGCGATTCTGGTGCCGGACTTTAATACCAAATGCCAGTGTCAGATCCTGGGCGAAGGGATAGGTTTTTTACCGGAGTATATGGCGCGGGACGCGGTGGAAGACGGGCTGCTGGTGACGCGACGTATCAATAACCCGCGTCAGGACTCGCGCATGCTGCTCGCCACGCAGCATGCCGCGACAGGCCAGGTCACGCGCTGGATCAAACAGCAGTTTGGTCCAGCGGGTGTGCTGACCGATATCTATAGCGATTTACTGTGGCGCGCTTAGCTTTTGCTCTGTACCCAAAATGCGTGAATGAGGCCGGGGAAGTAGCCCAGCAGCGTCAGAAGAATGTTGATGATAAACGCCCAGCCAAGCCCTTTGCCCAACAGCACGCCCAGCGGCGGCAGCAGGATGGTAAAAACAATACGCCAAAAACCCATATTAACACTCCGTGCAAGCTAATCCATTGAAAATAATAGAGAGAACCAGTTCTAAGCATAGCCAGTTTACCTGTCTGCGCCAGTTCCCTGCTCCGCGTTTACCCTCTTTTACGCTTTTGACGCTGGCGTAATGCGCACAATTACTTTAGCATTGCCTTAATTAAGTAAACGCTAAAGTACTATGACTGAACTCGAACAGCTTCAGGCCAGCGCAGAGCAGGCCGCAACGCTTTTAAAAGCGATGAGCAACCCGCGTCGGCTGCTGATCCTCTGCACGCTGTGCGGCGCCCCCGGCACCAGCGCGGGGGAGCTGGCCCGCGCGACGGGCCTGAGTCCTTCCGCCACGTCGCAGCATCTGGCGCGCATGCGTGAGGAAGGCCTGATCGCCAGCACCCGCGAGGCGCAGCGCATTCTCTATTTCATTAAAAACGACGCGGTGCATCAGCTCATCAGCACCCTGAAAACCCTTTATTGCCCGTAAGGAGCCGCCATGTCACTTCCCCTTCTTTCGCCGCGCGAGGCCAATGCCCGCATCGCCGATGGCGCAAAACTGATTGATATTCGTGATGCCGACGAGTACGCCCGCGAGCATATTCCCGCCGCGCGGTCCGTGCCGCTGGATACCTTACCCGGCGGACTTAAAACGCAGGCGGGTGAAACGGTGATTTTTCACTGCCAGTCTGGCGCCCGCACCTCAGGCAATGCCGATCGCCTTGCGCAGGCTGCCGCCCCCGCTCAGGCATTTGTGGTCGAAGGAGGCATTCAGGGCTGGAAGCAGGCGGGTCTGCAGACAGTCGAAGACAAAACCCAGCCGCTGCCGCTGATGCGTCAGGTGCAAATTGCTGCCGGGCTGCTCATTCTCTGCGGCGTAGTGCTGGGCTATAGCGTCTCAGACGGCTTTTTCCTGCTCAGCGGCTTCGTGGGGGCCGGGCTGCTGTTCGCCGGTGTGACCGGTTTTTGCGGCATGGCGCGGCTGCTGAAGGTGATGCCCTGGAACCGGCGTACCTCATAAGCAGTAATCGGTGAAATACGCTGTACCCGGTGTCATACGTGGGCTAAGGTGAAGATCGCTAAAACGATGAGGAGGTAATATGTTTTCTGTCGGTGATTATGTACAACCGCGTAAAGGCGGCCCGAAGCTGAAAGTGCTCGAAGTGAACGGTGAAAGCGTGGTGGCGGTACAGGCCAGCAATGAACAAGGCGAGAAATATACCCTGAAAGCCGCCGAGCTGGCGCCGTATACCGAAGACGGTGATTTCGGCGTCTGCTGAAAAGAGTGCCGGGCGGTATGTTCCGCCCGGTTCACGCATTAGATCAGAAAATCATCCAGTGATTTCCCCTCTGCCAGCGCGCTGGCAATAGGCTTCGGCGTACGGCCCTGGCCGGTCCACGTTTTCTCTTCACCGTTCTGGTCAATAAAGCGGTATTTCGCTTCACGCGGCTTACGCTTTTTCGTGGATTTACCCGTCTGCGCCAGTTCAGAGCCCAGCAGATCGGTCGGTGAAATACCATCGGCTTTCATCCGCTCCAGCAGAGCATTAATTTTCTCCTGCTGCTCGGCTCTCTGCTGCTCTAATTCCGCCAGCTCACTACGTTTCTCTTCAGCAACGACCCTGACTTTTTCCAGCATTTCCTCAAGAACGTCCAGGGATAATTCGCGTGCCATGGCGCGCAGAGTTCGGATATTATTAAGATTCTGTAACGTCAAAGACATATTATTTGAAAACCTTTTGTTTAGGGTAAATAGATAAATCACCGACAGAATAATTCATTCCCGCTGAAATATCTACCCGCGGGCTGACCTGCCAATAGCGTAAATATGTTTAACTGTCGCCGTTAATATTATCTTATAACGTCTGAGCGATACGCAGGGATTCAATCATCACTGCAATATAAAGGGTCAACCTTAATCAAAATTTCAGCATTCTGCGCTACCCGCAAAAGCACTGACTCACCTTTCAACATCAAGATAGTTAAGCTCATGATTTAAAACAAAAAACCATCGCACGAGACAGATTATAACGAAGCGAACAAAAAACCATCAATTTTAGAGAATTTTGTGGACAAAACGCGATTAAATAAAAATTAATCACTAGTTGTTAGTTCAAACGTAGAGATATACGCTATACACGTCAAACAAACCAACCTAAAGCACTAACCGCTTCGGGAAAATCGTTTCTTTTGTGTTCTTCTCAAGGAGTTCAGACATGTTCTCACCGCAATCACGCCTTCGCCATGCTGTGGCGGATACTTTCGCGATGGTTGTCTACTGTTCCGTTGTGAACATGTTGATCGAAATATTCCTCTCCGGAATGTCCTTCGAGCAGTCACTTTCTTCTCGTCTGGTGGCGATTCCGGTCAATATTATTATTGCCTGGCCTTACGGTTTATACCGCGATGCCGTCATGCGCTTCGCGCGGCGTGTCAGCCCCGCAGGCTGGGTGAAAAACCTGGCAGACGTTCTGGCCTATGTGACGTTCCAGTCGCCGGTTTACGTGGCCATTCTGCTGACGGTGGGCGCGGACTGGCACCAGATCGCGGCGGCGGTCAGTTCGAATATTGTGATTTCAATGCTGATGGGGGCGGTATATGGCTATTTCCTCGACTACTGTCGCCGCCTGTTTAAGGTCAGCCAGTACAGCCAGGCTAAAGCGTGATGTGAAGCGACTGGCGAACGCCAGTCGCGAATTTACTGTACGTCGCCAAACAGTCCCTTCAAAAACCGTTCCAGCGCCATACGCGAGCTGAAACCATGCGGAATACCATAATGCTCATGCGTCTCTCCGCCTAAATAGAGCGGAAATTGCTGATAATGATCGCAGGTTTTAATATCCGAGGCAGGTTCAGCAAATGACAGACTTCTGTCTTTCAGCGTCGGGTGAATAATGAGAGCGGTACGTCCCATTCTTGCTTCACGATTAACGTAAACATAATTCTCGCCACGGCGATATCCATACGCTTTTGGCGTCACCTCATCCATGGTGAATCCCTCTTTTTCAAGAACGCGTGCCACCTCGTCAGGTCGTAAATACATATCTTTTCCTCGTTATCTTTTCCTGCCCGGCAACCTTACAGTATTCAGCATTAGCAGGGCTTTCAGAATAGTCCATAAACTGGCGGATATCGCGTGATGCGCTTCAGATATTAAATTTCTGAACTAAACTGAACGGGAACACAAAATTACGGAGGATCGTATGTTTAACAGACCGAACCGAAACGATATTAACGACGACGCTCAGGATATTCGTAATGATGTCAGCCAATTAGCAGACACGCTGGAAGAGGTGCTGAAATCCTGGGGGAGTGACGCGAAGGACGAAGCGGATGCCGCAAAACGTAAGGCTCAGTCTCTGCTCCGTGAAACCCGCGCACGCCTAAATGGCCGCACGCGTACCACACAGGCTGCCTGCGATGCGGTCAGCTGCGCAACGACCTTAGTGCGCGAAAAACCGCTCTGCACGCTCGGCACGGTAGCGGCAGTCGGGATCTTCGTCGGCGCTCTGCTTAGCCTGCGTAAGTAAGCGCGAGCCACCAGCCCCGGTCGCCGCTGGTGCCGGGGCTTTTTAATGCCCGCAAGCCTGAAAAACCCGTACAACACCCCCTGCCCCGCTGTGCTCATCATCAGGGCATCATCAATCTAAATTTCCCATATCTTGTATGGTTGAAACTTAAGACAACTACATCTAGTATTCCCTTTAGCAAGATACACACAACCTGACGCGATGATTCGCGCCGCTCTCTCATTTTAAATGGAAATGCGAATCATGAGCATTATTATTTACACTCGTAACGATTGTGTTCAGTGTCACGCGACCAAACGGGCGATGGAAAGCCGCGGCGTGGCGTTTGAGATGGTGAATATTGACCAGCAGCCCGAGGCCGCCGATACCCTTCGCGCGCAGGGTTTCCGTCAGCTTCCGGTGGTGGTGGCCGGGGAGACCAGCTGGTCTGGCTTCCGCCCGGACATGATCAACCGCATCGCCGCGCAGGCCGCACGGGCATGAGTGGGCTGGTCTTCTTCTCCAGCAGCTCGGAAAACACGCTCCGTTTTATGGCGCGCGTCGGGCTGCCTGCGGTGCGCATTCCCCTCAACGAGCGGGAGCGCATCCGGGTAGAAGAACCGTACATTCTGGTGGTGCCCAGCTACGGCGGCGGCGGTACGGCGGGCGCAGTGCCTCGTCAGGTGATCCGCTTTCTGAACGATCCGCATAACCGCGGGCTAATCCGAGGCGTGATCGCGGCGGGCAATCGCAATTTCGGCGATGCCTTTGGCCGCGCCGGAGATGTCATCTCTCAAAAATGCGGCGTGCCGTATCTCTATCGCTTTGAGCTGATGGGGACGCAGCAGGACGTCGAAAACGTGCGTAAAGGAGTAAACGAATTTTGGCAACGACAACCGCAGAACGGGTAATACAGGCGATGCCGGATTACCACGCATTAAACGCGATGCTTAACCTCTATGACCGGGAGGGACGCATTCAGTTTGATAAAGACCGTGAGGCGGTGGACGCCTTTTTTGCCGCCCACGTGCGGCCCAACAGCGTGACCTTCGCGAGCCAGGATGAACGTCTCGACCACCTGGTTAACGAAGGTTACTACGACGCCCGCGTCCTCACCCGCTACGCACGCGCCTTCGTCGTGAAGCTGTTTGAACGCGCCCACGCCAGCGGCTTTCGTTTCCAGACGTTCCTTGGCGCGTGGAAGTTCTACACCAGCTACACCCTGAAGACCTTCGACGGTAAGCGCTACTTAGAAAGCTTTGAAGATCGCGTGGTGATGGTCGCGCTGACCCTGGCGCAGGGCGATGAAGCGCTGGCGCAACAGCTCACCGACGAGATCCTCTCCGGCCGCTTCCAGCCTGCCACGCCGACCTTTCTCAACTGCGGCAAAGCCCAGCGCGGCGAGCTGGTCTCCTGCTTCCTGCTGCGCATTGAAGATAATATGGAGTCGATAGGCCGCGCGGTGAACTCGGCGCTGCAGCTCTCCAAACGCGGCGGCGGAGTGGCGTTTCTGCTCTCGAACCTGCGTGAAGCGGGCGCGCCGATTAAGCGCATCGAAAACCAGTCCTCCGGCGTGATCCCGGTCATGAAGATGCTGGAAGATGCCTTCTCCTACGCCAACCAGCTTGGCGCGCGTCAGGGCGCGGGCGCGGTTTATCTGCACGCGCACCACCCCGACATTCTGCGTTTCCTCGATACCAAGCGCGAAAACGCCGACGAAAAAATCCGCATCAAAACCCTTTCGCTGGGCGTGGTGATCCCGGATATCACCTTTAAACTGGCTAAAGAGAATGCCGACATGGCGCTCTTCTCGCCGTATGACGTTGAGCGAATTTACGGCAAAGCGTTTGGCGACGTAGCCATCAGCGAGCTGTACGACGAGCTGCTGGCCGACGATCGCATCCGTAAAAAAACCATCAACGCCCGCGATTTCTTCCAGACGCTTGCCGAAATTCAGTTTGAGTCCGGCTATCCGTACATCATGTACGAGGACACGGTGAACCGCGCAAACCCGATTGCCGGACGCATCAACATGAGCAACCTGTGCTCGGAGATTTTGCAGGTCAACAGCGCCTCCCGCTATGACGAGAATCTGGACTACGCGGAGATCGGCAAAGACATCTCCTGCAACCTCGGGTCGCTGAATATCGCCCACACCATGGATTCCCCCGACTTTGGCCGCACGATAGAAACCGCCATTCGCGGGCTGACGGCGGTGTCCGACATGAGCCACATCCGCAGCGTGCCGTCCATCGAGGCGGGCAACGCCGCGTCGCACGCCATTGGCCTCGGGCAGATGAACCTGCACGGCTACCTGGCGCGGGAAGGCATCGCCTACGGCAGCCCGGAAGGGCTGGACTTCACCAACCTCTATTTTTACACCGTCACCTGGCACGCGCTGCATACCTCAATGATGCTGGCGCGCGAGCGCAACCAGCGTTTCGCGGGTTTTGAGCAGTCGCGCTACGCCAGCGGAGAGTATTTCAGCCAGTATCTGGAAGGCGACTGGCAGCCGAAAACGGCGCGAGTAAGGGAGCTGTTTGCCCGCGCCGGAATTGTGTTGCCGACGCGCGCGATGTGGCAGCAGTTGCGTGATGACGTGATGCGCTACGGCATCTACAACCAGAACCTGCAGGCGGTACCGCCAACCGGTTCGATCTCCTACATCAATCACGCCACGTCGAGCATTCACCCGATCGTGTCGAAAATTGAAATTCGTAAAGAAGGCAAAACCGGACGCGTTTACTACCCTGCCCCGTTTATGACCAATGAGAACCTGGCTTTGTACCAGGACGCGTATGAGATCGGCCCGGAAAAAATCATCGATACCTACGCCGAGGCGACGAAACACGTGGATCAGGGGCTGTCGCTGACGCTGTTCTTCCCGGATACCGCCACCACGCGGGACATCAACAAAGCGCAGATCTACGCCTGGAAGAAAGGTATCAAGACGCTCTACTACATTCGCCTGCGCCAGCTTGCGCTGGAAGGCACCGAAATCGAAGGCTGCGTGTCCTGCGCGCTGTAAGGAGAAAGGATGAAACTGTCACGCGTGAGCGCCGTTAACTGGAACAAGATCCAGGACGAGAAAGATCTGGAAGTGTGGAACCGCCTGACCAGCAACTTCTGGCTGCCGGAAAAGGTCCCGCTCTCCAACGATATTCCGGCCTGGCAAACCCTGAGCCACACCGAGCAGCAGCTAACGATCCGCGTCTTTACCGGCCTGACGCTGCTGGACACCATTCAGAATACCGTTGGCGCACCGGCTCTGATGGGTGACGCGCTGACGCCGCACGAAGAGGCGGTGATGTCGAACATCAGCTTTATGGAGGCGGTGCACGCCCGCTCCTACAGCTCGATTTTCTCCACGCTGTGCCAGACCAAAGAAGTGGACGCGGCCTACGCCTGGAGCGAAGCGAGCGAGTCGCTACAAAGAAAGGCGGAGCTGGTACTGACGTATTATCGGGCCGACGAGCCGCTGAAGAAAAAGATCGCCAGCGTGTTTCTGGAATCATTCCTCTTCTATTCTGGCTTCTGGCTGCCCATGTACTGGTCAAGCCGCGGCAAGCTCACCAACACCGCCGATTTGATTCGCCTCATCATCCGGGATGAAGCGGTGCACGGGTATTACATCGGCTATAAATATCAGAAAGGGCTGGAAAAGGTCAGCGACGCGGAGCGCGAGGAGCTTAAAGGGTTTGCGCTCGATTTGCTGATGGATCTGTACGACAACGAGCTGAGCTATACCGAGGAACTCTATGCCGGCACCGGCTGGGAGGAGGACGTGAAAGCCTTCCTCTGCTACAACGCCAACAAGGCGCTGATGAATCTCGGCTACGACGCGCTGTTCCCGCCGGAAATGGCGGAGGTTAACCCGGCGATTCTCTCCGCGCTGTCGCCCAACGCCGACGAAAACCACGATTTCTTCTCCGGGTCGGGTTCGTCGTACGTGATGGGCAAAGCGGTGGAAACCGAGGATGAGGACTGGGATTTTTAATGAACGTTAACGTTCGTTAATTTAATATAAACCCAACAATTTCCTCTCCAATATTTACAAAGCAACTACACTGTCATTTCCGTGCCCTATTCGCCTGAATCACCCGATTCAGGCGAAATTCCCCGATGCCGCAGCAAAAAATTGAGAAAAATTCAAATCCCGCTCAGCCCTTTACTCATGGGAAATTCAGCCGTTTCGCCTCCCTGAAAATTTACGTCATAAGCAAACCCAGGGTTGTCTCAGATTCTCAGTATGTTAGGGTTATGCCCGTTAACAATTTACCATGGTAATCATATCGACATAAACAAATAACAGGACACTCTCTATTGCATGGCAATTAAATTAGAAGTGAAAAATCTTTATAAAGTATTTGGCGAGCATCCTCAGCGCGCATTCAAATATATTGAGAAAGGCCTTTCGAAAGAGCAAATTCTGGAAAAAACTGGGCTATCGCTTGGCGTTAAAGACGCCAGTCTGGCCATTGAAGAAGGCGAGATTTTTGTCATCATGGGATTATCCGGTTCGGGTAAATCCACTATGGTTCGCCTTCTCAATCGCCTGATTGAACCCACCCGCGGACAGGTGCTGATTGACGGCGTGGATATCGCCAGAATATCAGACGCCGAGCTTCGCGAGGTGCGCAGAAAGAAGATTGCGATGGTATTCCAGTCATTCGCGCTGATGCCACATATGACGGTGCTGGATAATACCGCTTTCGGCATGGAATTAGCCGGCACACCCGCGCAGGAACGTCAGGAAAAAGCCCTTGACGCCCTGCGTCAGGTTGGGCTGGAAAATTATGCGCATGCGTACCCGGATGAACTTTCCGGCGGCATGCGTCAGCGCGTGGGATTAGCCCGCGCATTAGCCATTAATCCAGACATTTTATTAATGGACGAAGCCTTCTCTGCCCTCGATCCGTTAATTCGCACCGAGATGCAGGATGAGCTGGTAAAATTACAGGCGAAACATCAGCGGACCATTGTCTTTATTTCCCACGATTTGGATGAAGCCATGCGTATTGGCGACCGTATTGCCATTATGCAAAATGGTGAAGTGGTACAGGTCGGCACGCCGGATGAAATTCTCAATAATCCGGCAAATGATTATGTGCGCACCTTCTTCCGCGGCGTGGATATTAGCCAGGTCTTTAGCGCCAAAGATATTGCCCGTCGAACGCCAAACGGCATTATCCGTAAAACGCCTGGCTTCGGCCCGCGCTCCGCGCTGAAGCTCCTGCAGGACGAAGACCGTGAATATGGTTATCTGGTTGAACGCGGCAATAAATTTGTTGGCGTTGTCTCCATCGATTCTCTGAAAACCGCGCTCAGCGAAAACCAGGGCATCGATGCGGCGTTAATTGACGCTCCGCTTGCCGTGGACGCCGAAACGCCGCTCAGCGAGTTGCTCTCTCACGTGGGGCAGGCGCCTTGCGCCGTACCGGTCGTGGGTGAGGAACAACAGTACGTCGGCATCATCTCCAAACGGATGCTGCTGCAGGCTTTAGATCGCGAGGGGGCAAATAATGGCTGATCAAACTAACCCGTGGGGCACCACTGAAGCGGCGGACAGCGCTGCGCAATCCGCCGACGCGTGGGGTTCCACGCCAGCACCCGCCGACGGTGGCGGTGCGGCGGACTGGCTGAACAGCGCACCCGCGCCTGCGCCGGAGCACTTCAATATTATGGATCCGTTTCACAAGACGCTGATCCCGCTGGACAGCTGGGTCACGGAGGGGATCGACTGGGTGGTCACGCACTTCCGCCCGGTTTTCCAGGGGATCCGCATCCCGGTGGATTACATCCTGAACGGCTTCCAGCAGCTGATGCTGGGCATGCCGGCCCCGGTGGCGATTATCCTGTTCTCCCTGATCGCCTGGCAGTTTGGCAGCGCCGGGATGGGTGTCGCCACGCTGATTTCGCTGATTGCCATCGGCGCGATTGGAGCCTGGTCGCAGGCGATGATCACCCTGGCGCTGGTGCTGACCGCCCTGCTCTTCTGCATCGTCATCGGCCTGCCGATGGGGATCTGGCTGGCGCGCAGCCCGCGGGCCGCGAAGATTATTCGCCCGCTGCTGGATGCAATGCAGACCACCCCGGCGTTCGTCTATCTGGTGCCGATTGTCATGCTGTTCGGCATCGGCAACGTGCCGGGCGTGGTGGTCACCATTATCTTTGCCCTGCCGCCGATTATTCGTCTGACCATTCTCGGGATCAATCAGGTGCCTGCGGACCTGATCGAAGCGTCACGCTCGTTCGGCGCCAGCCCGCGCCAGATGCTGTTTAAGGTTCAGCTCCCGCTGGCGATGCCGACCATCATGGCGGGCGTTAACCAGACGCTGATGCTGGCCCTTTCGATGGTGGTGATTGCCTCGATGATCGCCGTTGGCGGTCTCGGTCAGATGGTGCTGCGCGGCATTGGCCGTCTCGACATGGGGCTGGCTACCGTTGGCGGCGTCGGGATTGTGATCCTCGCCATTATTCTTGACCGCCTGACCCAGGCCGTCGGTCGCGATTCACGCAGTCGCGGCAACCGTCGCTGGTATTCCACCGGCCCTGTTGGATTACTCACCCGCCCCTTTAGAAAATAAGGAACAACGATGCGACATAACGTACTTTTTGCCACAGCGTTTGCCACCCTTGTCTCCACCAGCACGTTCGCGGCTGACCTGCCGGGCAAAGGCATTACCGTGCAGCCGGTGCAGAGCACTATTTCGGAAGAGAGCTTCCAGACCCTGCTGGTCAGCCGCGCGCTGGAAAAACTGGGCTATACGGTGAACACGCCGAGCGAAGTGGATTACAACGTGGGCTACACCTCGATTGCCTCCGGTGACGCCACCTTTACCGCCGTAAACTGGCAGCCGCTGCATGACGATATGTATGCCGCCGCCGGTGGCGATAAGAAATTCTACCGTGAAGGCACCTTTGTCACCGGCGCGGCGCAGGGGTATCTGATCGACAAGAAAACCGCCGACCAGTACCACATCACCAACATCGAACAGCTGAAGGATCCGAAGATCGCCAGACTGTTTGACACCAACGGTGACGGCAAGGCCGACATGATGGGCTGCTCGCCGGGCTGGGGCTGCGAAGCGGTGATTAACCACCAGAACAAGGCGTTCGATCTGGCGAAAACGGTCGACGTGAGCCACGGCAACTATTCAGCGATGATGGCCGACACCATTGCCCGCTTCAAAGAGGGTAAACCGGTGATCTACTACACCTGGACGCCGTACTGGGTGAGCGACGTGCTGAAGCCGGGTAAAGACGTGGTGTGGCTGCAGGTGCCGTTCTCCTCCCTGCCGGGCGAGCAGAAAGATATCGACACCAAACTGCCGAACGGCATGAACTACGGCTTCCCGGTGAACACCATGCATATCGTGGCGAACAAAGCCTGGGCGGAGAAAAACCCGGCGGCGGCGAAGCTGTTCTCGGTGATAAAGCTGCCGCTGGCAGACATCAACGCCCAGAACGCAATGATGCACGCGGGCAAATCGTCTGAAGCGGATGTTAAAGGCCACGTCGACGGCTGGATCAAGGCTCACCAGCAGCAGTTTGACGGCTGGGTGAAAGCGGCGCTGGCGGCGCAGAAGTAAAACCTTTTCCCTCACCCTAACCCTCTCCCCAGACCGTACACTGGGAGAGGACCGGGGTGAGGGGATCAGACCGCACCCAACCTAAACCGCACAATCCAGCACGTAACAATCCCCCCACATTCACAATCATTGGCTATTATGGTTTCCGGAAAAATAATCACTTCACTAACGATTCCTGAAACTAATGACAAAAACCACTCAAGGGCTTAGCCCCGCACTCATCCTTTTAATGTCCGTGGCAACGGGTCTGGCCGTCGCCAGCAACTATTACGCGCAGCCTCTTCTCGACACCATCGCCCGCGCGTTCAATCTCTCCGCCAGCTCCGCAGGCTTTATCGTTACCGCCGCCCAGCTCGGCTATGCCGCCGGGCTGCTGTTCCTGGTGCCGCTCGGCGATATGTTTGAACGCCGGATGTTGATCGTCTCCATGACGCTTCTGGCCGCCGGCGGGATGCTGATCACCGCCAGCAGCCAGTCGCTGACGATGATGATTATCGGTACCGCGCTGACGGGGCTGTTCTCCGTGGTGGCGCAAATCCTGGTGCCGCTCGCCGCGACCCTCGCCTCACCGGAAAAACGTGGCAAGGTGGTGGGCACCATCATGAGCGGCCTGCTGCTGGGGATTTTGCTGGCGCGTACCGTCGCCGGGCTGCTGGCAAGCCTCGGCGGCTGGCGCACCGTATACTGGGTGGCGAGCGTATTGATGGTCGTCATGGCGCTGGCGCTGTGGCGCGGGCTGCCAAAAGTGAAGCAGGAAAATCACCTGAATTACCCGCAGCTGCTGGCCTCCGTTTTCAGCCTGTTCACCCAGGATAAACTTCTGCGCACCCGCGCCCTGCTGGGCTGCTTCACCTTCGCCAACTTCAGTATTCTCTGGACGTCGATGGCGTTTCTGCTGGCCGCGCCGCCGTTTAATTATTCCGAAGGGGTGATTGGCCTGTTCGGCCTGGCCGGTGCCGCAGGCGCACTGGGCGCGCGCCCCGCAGGCGGGCTGGCCGACAAGGGCAAATCCCACCTGACCACCTCCGCGGGGCTGGTGTTACTTCTGCTCTCCTGGGCGGCAATCTGGTATGGGCACGTCTCGGTGCTGGCGCTGATCGTCGGTATCCTGGTACTCGATCTCACCGTGCAGGGCGTTCACATTACCAATCAGACCGTCATCTATCGCGTGAAGCCAGAGGCGCGTAACCGCCTGACGGCCGGGTACATGACCAGCTACTTTATTGGCGGCGCGGCGGGCTCGCTCATTTCCGCCTCGGCGTGGCAGCATGCTGGCTGGTCAGGGGTATGTGCAATTGGTGCCATCGTCGCCACGATTAACCTGCTTGTATGGTGGCGCGGCTACCATCGCCAGGAGGCAATTCACTAAGTTTTACATTGCTTTGGGCCTCTTAGGGTGTAAAGGGGTCCCTCACTCTGTTAATGTAAACGTAATCATTTATCCCAGAAATTTTAATGTGGGTGACATATTTACAATCGGCATGAATAGTTCAGACCCCCGTCCTCACATCCTCTCTTCAGCGGGTTCATCCCCTACGCTTTCTGTGCTCACCGGGTCACGGACTTACCCGGCGCTTTCTGATGGTGACATTAATTTGGCGGATATAACCGCACAAATAATTCATTTACATTATTTGTCACTATCGTTACTATATCGGCTGTAATTAATGAGGTTATGCCCAAATGGATAGTTCGTTTACGCCCATTGAACAAATGCTTAAATTCCGCGCCAGTCGCCATGAGGACTTCCCGTATCAGGAAATCCTGCTGACTCGCCTGTGCATGCACATGCAGGGTAAGCTACTGGAAAACCGCAATAAAATGCTGAAAGCTCAAGGGATTAACGAGACATTGTTTATGGCGTTGATCACGCTGGAGTCTCAGGAAAACCACAGCATTCAGCCTTCTGAGCTGAGCTGCGCGCTGGGCTCCTCCCGCACCAACGCCACCCGAATTGCCGATGAGCTGGAAAAGCGCGGCTGGATTGAGCGCCGTGAAAGCGATAACGATCGCCGCTGCCTGCATCTGCAACTGACCGATAAAGGTCACGAATTCCTGCGCGAGGTGCTGCCACCTCAGCACAATTGCCTGCACAAACTCTGGTCCGCTCTCAGCACCGCCGAGCGCGACCAGCTTGAGCACATCACTCGCAAGCTGCTCACCCGTCTGGACCAGATGGATGAAGAAGGCGCCGTTCTTGAGGCGCTGCGCTAACGCGACGACACGCTCAACAATCCAGATTTATAAGAAAACCGACAGGCCAGCACGTCACACTGCTGGCCTTTCTGACAACAGGTCGGCTCAGCCGATGTGAAAATAAGAAGATCGTGGAGAACAACAATGAGCGCAAATGCGGAGAGCACTACCCCGCAGCAACCGGCCAACAAGAAAGGCAAACGTAAGAGCGCCCTTCTTCTGTTGACCTTGCTCTTTATCATTATTGCCGTGGCATATGGGATCTATTGGTTTTTAGTACTGCGTCATGCTGAAGAGACTGACGACGCGTACGTGGCAGGGAACCAGGTACAAATTATGGCGCAGGTGTCGGGCAGCGTGACGAAAGTCTGGGCTGACAATACCGACTTTGTGCAAAAAGGCGATGTGCTGGTGACGCTCGATCCAACCGACGCCCAGCAGGCGTTTGAAAAAGCACAGACCGCGCTGGCCTCCAGCGTCCGTCAGACCCGCCAGCTGATGATCAACAGCAAACAGCTGCAGGCCAACATCGACGTGCAGAAGACCGCACTCGCGCAGGCGCAGAGCGATCTGAACCGTCGCGTGCCGCTCGGCACCGCCAATCTGATTGGCCGTGAAGAGCTGCAGCACGCCCGCGACGCCGTCGCCAGCGCTCAGGCACAGCTGGACGTGGCCATTCAGCAGTACAACGCCAACCAGGCGATGGTGCTGGGCACCAGCCTGGAAAACCAGCCTGCCGTTCAGCAGGCAGCGACTGAAGTCCGCAACGCGTGGCTTGCCCTGCAGCGTACTAAAATCGTCAGCCCAATGACCGGCTATGTCTCCCGTCGTTCCGTCCAGCCAGGGGCGCAGATCAGCCCAACCACGCCGCTGATGGCGGTTGTGCCGGCGGACAACCTGTGGGTCGACGCCAACTTTAAAGAGACGCAGCTTGCGCATATGCGTATCGGCCAGACCGCAACGGTTGTCAGCGACATCTACGGCGATGACGTGAAGTACACCGGCAAAGTGGTGGGTCTGGATATGGGGACCGGCAGCGCCTTCTCCCTGCTGCCTGCGCAGAACGCCACCGGTAACTGGATCAAAGTCGTACAGCGTCTGCCCGTGCGTATCGAACTGGATGCCAAACAGCTGGCGGATCACCCGCTGCGTATCGGCCTCTCCACGCTGGTGACGGTTGACACCTCCAACCGCGACGGTCAGATCCTGGCAAGCCAGGTGCGTAGCAGCCCGGTTTATGAAAGTAACGCCCGTGAAATTAGCCTCGATCCGGTCAACAAGCTGATCGATGACATCGTGAAGGCAAACGCCGGTTAATCCGAAGGTGAGCGTTATGCAACAGCAAAAGCCGCAAAAACCGCTGGAAGGCGCGCAGCTGGTCATTATGACCATCGCGCTGTCGCTGGCGACATTCATGCAGGTGCTGGACTCCACCATCGCAAACGTGGCGATCCCGACCATCGCCGGTAACCTTGGCTCGTCGCTGAGCCAGGGGACCTGGGTTATTACCTCGTTTGGGGTGGCAAACGCCATCTCCATTCCGATCACCGGCTGGCTGGCAAAGCGCGTCGGTGAGGTGAAGCTGTTCCTCTGGTCCACGGTGGCGTTTGTTCTGGCCTCGTGGGCGTGCGGCATGTCCAGCAGCCTGACGATGCTGATTTTCTTCCGCGTCATTCAGGGGATTGTCGCGGGGCCGCTGATCCCGCTCTCCCAGAGTTTGCTGCTGAGCAACTACCCTCCCGCAAAACGTTCCGTCGCGCTGGCACTCTGGTCGATGACCGTTATCGTCGCGCCTATCTGCGGACCGATTCTGGGCGGGTACATCAGCGATAACTACCACTGGGGCTGGATCTTCTTCATCAACGTACCGATTGGCGCCGTCGTGGTATTGATGACGCTGCAGTCGCTGCGGGGACGAGAGACGCGCACCGAACAGCGCCGTATCGACAGCATCGGGCTGGCGCTGCTGATCCTGGGTATCGGCAGTCTGCAGATCATGCTCGACCGCGGTAAAGAGCTCGACTGGTTCAACTCGCAGGAGATCATCATCCTGACCATTGTCGCGGTGGTGTCGATAAGCTTCCTGATCGTCTGGGAGCTGACGGACGACAACCCGATCGTCGATCTCTCGCTCTTTAAGTCGCGAAACTTCACCATCGGCTGCCTGTGTATCAGCCTCGCCTATATGCTCTACTTCGGCGCGATTGTTCTGCTGCCGCAGCTGTTGCAGGAGGTGTATGGCTATACCGCCACCTGGGCGGGTCTGGCGTCGGCACCTGTCGGGGTGATCCCGGTCCTGCTGTCGCCGATTATTGGCCGCTTCGCCCATAAGCTCGACATGCGTCGGCTGGTGACGTTCAGCTTCATCATGTACGCGGTGTGCTTCTACTGGCGTGCGTATACCTTTGAGCCGGGAATGGACTTTGGCGCCTCGGCGTGGCCGCAGTTCATTCAGGGCTTTGCGGTGGCGTGCTTCTTTATGCCGCTGACCACCATCACGCTCTCTGGCCTGCCGCCCGAGCGTCTGGCGGCCGCGTCGAGCCTGTCGAACTTCACCCGTACGCTGGCGGGCTCCATCGGGACGTCGATCACCACCACCCTGTGGACGAACCGCGAATCAATGCACCACGCGCAGCTGACCGAAGCGGTGAACCCGTTCAACCCTAACGCACAGCAGATGTACAGTCAGCTGCAGGGAATGGGGATGACGGAGCAGCAGGCGTCCGGCTGGATTGCCCAGCAGATCACCAACCAGGGGCTGATTATCTCGGCCAACGAGATTTTCTGGATATCGGCAGGGATCTTTATCGTCCTGCTGGGGCTGGTGTGGTTTGCCAGACCGCCGTTTGGTGCCGGTGGTGGCGGTGGCGGCGCGCACTAGTTTGTGCGCGGGTTGCCGGGTGGCGGCTACGCCTTACCCGGCCTACGATAACTGACACATCCGTAGGCCCCGTAAGCGCAGCGCCACCGGGCAACCATTGCCACCGTGTCCAGAACGCGACAGCCATTGTCAGTGCCGATAAAGCAGCGCGCCTGAAATCGATTCACGATAGTGAAAAGACAACAGGAGCGCATCATGCTGAACACACCCGCCGACAAGTACCAACCCTTTCCCACCCTTTCCCTGCCCGACCGTCGCTGGCCGGAACAACGCATCACCCGCGCGCCGCGCTGGCTCTCGACCGACCTGCGCGACGGCAACCAGGCTCTGGCCGAACCGATGGACAGCACGCGCAAGCTGCAGTTCTGGGACCTGCTGTTAAGCTGCGGGTTTAAAGAGATTGAAGTTGCCTTTCCTTCCGCCTCGCAGACGGATTTCAATTTCGTTCGCCAGCTGATTGAAGAGAACCGCATCCCGGATGACGTGACGATTCAGGTGCTCACTCAGGCACGGGAAGATCTCATCCATCGCACTTTTGAATCCCTGCGCGGCGCGAAGCAGGCGACCGTGCATCTGTATAACGCCACCGCTCCGCTGTTCCGCCGCCTGGTATTCGGCATGGAGAAAGCGCAAATTGTTGAGCTGGCCACCCGCGCCACGCGGCTTATCCGCCAGCTTTGTGAAGAGAACCCTGAAACCCGCTGGCAGTACGAATACTCTCCGGAAACCTTCTGCTTTACCGAGCCGGAATTTGCGCTGGAGATTTGTGAAGCCGTAGCGGAGATCTGGCAGCCTTGCGACGAACGCCCGATGGTGATCAACTTACCCGCCACCGTCGAAGTGAGCACGCCGAACGTCTATGCCGACCAGATCGAGTACTTCTGTCGCCACTTCAGCCGCCGCCGCGATGTCTGCATCAGCGTGCATCCGCATAACGACCGCGGTACCGGCGTCGCCTGCGCGGAGCTGGCCGTAATGGCGGGGGCTGACCGCGTGGAGGGCTGTCTGTTCGGTAACGGCGAGCGCACGGGCAACGTCTGCCTGGTGACGCTGGCGATGAACCTCTACAGCCAGGGTATCAGCCCGACTCTGGACTTTAGCGATATGAACCGGGTGGTGGAAGTGGTGGAAACCTGCAATCAGCTGCCGGTGCACCCGCGCCATCCGTGGGCGGGACGGCTGGCCTATACCGCCTTCTCCGGCTCGCACCAGGACGCCATCAAGAAAGGCTTTGATGCCCGCAGGCCTGGCGATCGCTGGAAGATGCCTTACCTGCCCGTCGATCCCCAGGATATCGGCTGCACCTACGAAGCGGTGATCCGCGTAAACAGCCAGTCAGGGAAAAGCGGCAGCGCGTGGCTGATCGAACAGAATCATGGTCTGAAACTGCCCGCGCCCTGCAGCAGGATTTCAGCCAGCACGTGCAGCAGGAAACCGACCGTCACGGAAAAGAGATGACGCAAAATGCGCTGTGGCAGCTGTTCCGCACCCGTTACGGCCTGGTAGCCACGCCGCACTATGCGCTGCAATCCTACCGCAGCGACGGCCAGCAGGACGGCCAGCTGCGGCTGACGGCAAGCGTCGTCACGCAGGGAGGAACGCGCCAGCTGGAAGGTCACGGCAACGGTCTGCTCTCCGCCGCCGCTCATGGCCTGAGCCGCTGGGTCAACGCCCCGTTCGTGATTAAGGATTATCACGAGCATACGTTAGGCGAACGCAGCGACAGCCGCTCGGTGGCCTACATCCGCTGCCTGTTCCAGGACGGCAGCAGCCGCTGGGGCGTGGGCATTGATAGCGACGTGGCGCGCGCGTCGCTTCAGGCGCTCTTTAACGCCGTCAGTCGTTCTTAAAGTAATCGCTGGGGGAGACGCCCATCACCCGACGGAACATTGCCGTAAAGGCGCTGTGGCTGCCGTACCCCAGATCCAGCGCCACGCGCAATACCGGCTGGCCCTGCGCCAGCCGCACTAAGGCTTCCAGCAGACGCGCCCTTCTCAACCACTCGCCGTAGCTTAAACCCGTCTGCTGTTGAAAATGACGGTTCAGCGTGCGCTCGCTCATGTTCATCAGGCTCGCAGCCTGCGCGCTGCTCCAGCTTTCCCCCGGGTTTTGCCGGATTTGCAGGCACAGGCGACGTAACGCCTCGCTTTCCGGCTCCGGCAGGTGAAACGGCAGCACCGGCATAGTGCGGATTTCATCGAGAATCAGTTCATAGACGCGTTCATCCCGGCTTCCGGGTGAGTACGATTCAGGCAACGCAAGGGAGACGAGGATCAGCTCGCGCAGCAGCGGCGCGATCTGGACGATCTGGCAGGTGGCGGGAAGATCGGCCCGCGCCAGCGGATCGATAAACAGCGTTCGCGCCGCCACGTTGCCGGTAATGCGCAGGGAATGCTGCGTGCCCGCAGGCAGCCAGACGCCGCGACCGGGAGGCACAACCCAACAGCCCGATGCGGTATCCACCCTTACCACGCCGCTCAGGGTGTGCAGCAGCTGCGCGCAGTCGTGCTTGTGCCAGGGTTCGCTGTCACCATGAACGTAATCATGGGCAAACGGAACGAGAGGACGGTGGGTAAAAGAGAAGGTTAAGGTTGTGGTCAAAGGAGGCACCAGCACAATGTAGGCCCGGTCAGCGAAGCGCCACCGGGCATCCACAGGCACAATACTAGATGTGCAGTTCCTGCAGTTTTTCTTTCGGCAGGGCCAGCTCTTCGTTGCTGTTCACGCGAACGTCGCGTTCGATGATGTGGCGCGCGATCTCCTGCGCTTCTTCCAGAGAGTGCATCTGGTAGGTGCCGCACTGGTAAACGTTCAGCTCAGGGATCTGGTTCTGCTCTTTCACCTTCAGCACGTCTTCCATGGCCGCTTTCCAGGCATCTGCAACACGTTTCTCTTCAGGCTGACCAATCAGGCTCATGTAGAAACCGGTACGGCAGCCCATCGGAGAGATATCGATGATCTCAACGCCGTTGCCGTTCAGGTGGTCACGCATGAAGCCAGCGAACAGGTGTTCCAGCGTATGAATGCCTTTCTCCGGCATCACTTCTTTGTTTGGCACGCAGAAGCGCAGATCGAAGACGGTGATCGTGTCGCCGTGCGGGGTGTGCATGGTCTTCGCCACGCGGACTGCAGGTGCTTCCATACGGGTATGGTCGACAGTAAAGCTATCTAATAACGGCATACGTCACCTCCGATAGTGATTTTTTTTAAAATAAACTGAACTCTTCTACAGAATGCGCGTCTGAGTATATGAAAGACGCGCATTTGTTATCATCATCCCTGAATTCAGAGATGTATATTTTGGCCACAGCGATGTGGCCTTTTTCTTTTCTGCTTAAGCCTGCTTCGCCAGAAACGCCTCAAACGACTCGGTATCCGCCGCTTCAACCTCTTTCTGACGCACAACGGACGCTTCGCGTTCCGCGACAAAATCTGATTCGCTCAGGATTTCTAACGGCTCCTGGATCAGCATTTCACGGTACTCCGCCGAGAGTGAGCGCCCCGTACCACCAATGCCCTGATCAATCATAGAACGCAGAATGCGCGCTGAGAACGTCAGTTCCGGGTTATCAAAGCACGCCACCAGCTGGTCGCAAATCTGTTGATACGCGTCGCCGCCGTCGATGCTGTCCATCGTCCGGGCAACACGCTTCAGGTCACGGAACAGATCTTTGCCGACTTTCGTCAGCGGGAACTGTGCCGTTTCGCAGCCAATACCCAGCGTCAGGCCCGGTTTACGCCCTTCCAGAATCACGCGGTTCCAGTTTGTACGGGTGCAGAGCAGTTCGTCTGAACTCATTTCCGGCGCATCCGCCAGCACGCACCAGACCATAAACAGATCCAGGAAGCGAATCTGCTGTTCATCAACGCCAATCGGTGAGAACGGGTTGATATCCAGCGAGCGCACTTCAATGTATTCGATCCCGCCGCGCTGCAGCGCATCCGACGGGGTTTCGCCGCTGCGCGTTACGCGCTTAGGACGAATTGGCGCATACAGCTCGTTTTCAATCTGCAGGACATTGCTGTTGATCTGCAGGCGCTTACCGTCTTTTTCGAGGCCGATTTTTTCGTACTCTTCCGACGGGGTTTTGATCGCCCGCTTCAATCCTGCCACATATTCGTGCAATTCGTTAAACGTAATACCGAGATTGCTTTGCGATTTATTGGTATAGCCGAGATCGCTCAGACGCAGAGAGGTGGCGTACGGAAGATAGTACATTCCGCAGTCGGTCTTCTCGAACGGCAGCGTCGTCGGTTTCCCCTGCAGGAACGAAGAACAGATCGCCGGGGAGGCACCAAACAGATACGGGATCACCCAGCCGAAACGGTAGTAGTTGCGTATCAGGCGGAAGTAGCCTTCAGAGATCGCGTCTTTATCCGTTTCACCGCATTTCGCCTGCCAGAACGCCATTGGCAGCGAGAAGTTGTAGTGCACGCCAGAGATGGTCTGCATCAACGCGCCGTAGCGGTTCTTCAGCCCCTCACGGTAGAGCGTTTTCAGCCTGCCGATATTTGACGTGCCGTACTGTGCCAGCTCAATCTCCTGGCCCTGCTCGATATAGCACGGCATGCTGAGCGGCCACATACGCTCATCGCCGAGATTGCGCGCGGTGTAGCGATGGATATCGCGCATAATCGTCAGCATATGATCAATATCACCCTCTACTGGGGTGATGAACTCCAGCAGCGCTTCAGCGAAATCGGTTGTGATCCATTTATGTGTCAGCGCCGAGCCTAACGCCTTCGGGTGACCCGTCGTCGCTAAACTGCCGTCCGCGTTAACGCGCAGCGTTTCACGCTCAAGACCACGCTGAATACCCTTCAATGCCTGAGGGTGGTTTTCCAGCCAGGCCAGCGCCTGAGATACGTCCGGGATCAAATTGACCTCCCGCCTGTCAAAGTAATGTTACTCAGCATAATTGTAATGGTTGACGATTGAAGGTCGCGTATTCATTCCACCAATTAGTGCCACCACGTCATACCCTGTAGTGTTGCCCACGCCACGAGAACATAGCGCAACGCCTTGCCAAGGCACAAAAAAAAGAGCACCGGTCCCCAGGAGATGCGCATCCATCCCGCCAGCAGACACAGTAAATCGCCTATTACAGGCATCCAGCTTAATAACAGCGTGGCAGCGCCATAGCGTTTTAGCCAGCCGACTGCCTTTTCCTGCCAGCGCGATTTTTCACGCAGCGGAAAGAAACGCCCAAGAATAACGTTAGTCAGCCCTCCAAGGCTATTACCCATTGTTGCTATTACTACAAGCAGCCAGGGCTGACTCACGCCGGACAACAGCATCGCCACCAGCACCACTTCCGAATTGCCCGGTAACAGCGTGGCGCTGAGAAAACTGCTGGCGAATAATGAGGCAAGTGACAGTGCGTCACTCACAGTAAGCGTACATCCACCGCATCCATTCCGGCATCACGCGCGGCCTGGATCCCGAAATCGGCATCTTCAAACACGACGCACTTTGCCGCCGGGACGCCCATTAATTCTGCGCAAAGCAGGAAGGTGTCCGGTGCGGGCTTGTGACGTTTAACATGATCGGCGGCGACCACGGCAGAAAAATAGTGGCGCAGGCCAAGATGATTGAGCAAGGCTTCTGCAATCGCGCTTTCGCTGCCCGTCCCCACCGACATCGGGCGACGCCCGTGCCACTCTTTTACCACATCAATCAGCGGCAGAGGACGTACGGTATCTAAAAGCATGGCTTTTACCGCATCGGTTTTTTCGCGCGCGAGCAGGTGCGGGTCGAGATCGGCCTGATTCAGTTCAATCACGGCCTGCGCAATACGCCAGGTGGGGGAGCCGTTGAGGGCGATCATCGCCTGAAGGTCGAAACGCATGCCGTAGCGGCCCAGGACGTCGGTCCAGGCTTGACGATGCGTGGGTTCGGTGTCCAGGAGGGTACCATCCATATCGAAGATCAAACCGTCATACTGTGCGTACATCGCGCTCTCGCTAACCGATTAACAAAGCATTACTTTATCGTAAATGGTGGTTTTTGTCGCTGATTGCGAAATGATAACAACGAGAGTGATTAAGAACTAAACATCGAAGGGAAAGGCAGAAGAGATGGTGCATCCGGGAGGATTCGAACCTCCGACCGCTCGGTTCGTAGCCGAGTACTCTATCCAGCTGAGCTACGGATGCATCGGGATTTACTACTGTACTGCTCGATATTCATATCACTTCTAAAGCAATATGAATTAATAGATGGTGCATCCGGGAGGATTCGAACCTCCGACCGCTCGGTTCGTAGCCGAGTACTCTATCCAGCTGAGCTACGGATGCATCAGGGTACTGCTTTCAGAAATAGTAAATGGTGCATCCGGGAGGATTCGAACCTCCGACCGCTCGGTTCGTAGCCGAGTACTCTATCCAGCTGAGCTACGGATGCATCGGGATTTACTACTGTACTGCTCGATATTCATATCACTTCTAAAGCAATATGAAGTAATAGATGGTGCATCCGGGAGGATTCGAACCTCCGACCGCTCGGTTCGTAGCCGAGTACTCTATCCAGCTGAGCTACGGATGCAAAATGGCGGTGAGGCGGGGATTCGAACCCCGGATGCAGCTTTTGACCGCATACTCCCTTAGCAGGGGAGCGCCTTCAGCCTCTCGGCCACCTCACCACACAACGCCTCTTTCGAGTGCTTCGAGTAACTCGTTAAGAGCTTCTCGTCGCTGCGTGGCGCATATATTACTTTCTGGGACTTATAAGTCAAACAATTTTCCAAAAGCTTTTATCGTTTGCACAAATCACACGCAATTCGCATGTAAAAGCCGCAAAGAGGGTGTTTTATAAGCGGATTTTGCAGGCATCTTCGCAGAAAACTGATGCGGAAAGAACAGTGTTGGGACGAGATAAGGGTAGCGGAGTGGTCAAAAAGAGAGCGATTGAAATTAAACGGTAACTTTGAGCAGGAAAAATAGCGGGAGGGTTGCGTCTCGCCCGACAGCGAGACGCGACAATATCAGTAACTGGACTGCTGGGATTTTTCAGCCTGGATACGCTGGTAGATCTCTTCACGGTGGACAGATACTTCTTTAGGAGCGTTAACACCAATACGTACCTGGTTACCCTTTACCCCTAAAACTGTCACGGTGACCTCATCCCCAATCATGAGGGTCTCACCAACTCGACGAGTCAGAATCAGCATTCTTTGCTCCTTGAAAGATTAAAAGAGTCGGGTCTCTTGTATCCCGGCATTATCCATCATATAACGCCAAAAAGTAAGCGATGACAAACACGTAAAGTGTAAGCAGTCACGGCATCACATTCTGTTAAACGTAAGTTTAGCCGATATACACAAACTCAACCTGACTTTATCGTTATCGATAGCACAGTGAACAAGACGCCATAACGTTACCGCTATGGCGTCTGCTTGTGCTTTGTAGTTATTACAGTTTCGCGCTTACCCAGCTTTCAACGCTGGCTAATGCCGCAGGAAGTGCCGCCGCATCCGTACCACCGGCTTGCGCCATGTCCGGACGACCGCCACCCTTGCCGCCCACCTGCTGAGCGACCATACCAATCAGTTCCCCTGCTTTTACGCGGTCAGTCACATCCTTAGAGACGCCCGCAATCAGAGAAACCTTACCTTCTGCCACTGTCGCCAGCACGATAACGGTAGAACCAAGCTGGTTCTTGAGATCGTCGACCATAGTACGCAGCATCTTAGGCTCAACGCCCGCCAGATCGCTGACCAGCAGTTTGACGCCCTTAATGTCTACAGCCTTGCTGGAGAGGTTTGCACTCTCCTGCGCCGCAGCCTGCTCTTTCAGCTGCTGCAGCTCTTTTTCCAGCTGACGCGTGCGATCCAGCGCAACGCGCACTTTCTCGCCCAGGTTCTGGCTATCGCCTTTCAGCAGCTGCGCGATGTCGTGCAGCTGATCGCTCTGCGCATGCAGGCTGGCAATCGCGCCTTCACCGGTCACCGCTTCAATACGACGCACACCTGCCGCCGTTCCCGACTCGGAAACAATGCGGAACAGGCCGATATCACCAGTGCGCGAGGCGTGCGTACCGCCGCACAGCTCGGTAGAGAAGTCGCCCATGCTCAGCACGCGAACGCGCTCGTCGTATTTCTCGCCAAACAGCGCCATCGCACCTTTTTTCTTCGCGTCCTCGAGATCCATGATATGGGTCTCGATTGGCAGGTTACGACGGATCTGCGCGTTCACCAGATCTTCCACCGCACGGATTTCAGACGGCTTCATCGCTTCAAAATGCGAGAAGTCGAAGCGCAGCACTTTGTCGTTAACCAGAGAACCTTTCTGTGCAACATGGGTACCGAGTACGTCGCGCAGGGCAGCGTGCATCAGGTGGGTTGCCGAGTGGTTCAGACGAATGCGCGCGCGGCGAGCTTCATCAACGTTAGCCTGGACGCCCTCGCCCACTTTCAGAGAACCGGAAACCAGTTTGCCCTGGTGACCAATCGCCTGACCGTATTTCTGGGTGTCGGTCACGCTGAAGCTAAAGCCATTGCCCTTCAGTTCGCCTTTATCGCCAACCTGGCCGCCGGATTCGGCGTAGAACGGCGTTTTGTCCAGAATGACTACGGCTTCCTGGCCCGCGCTGATGCTGTCTACGGCTTTACCGTCAACAAACAGAGCGGTCACTTTGCCGGTCAGTTCCAGCGCCTCATAGCCTTTGAATTCAGACGCGCTGTCAACGCGGATCATCGCGTTGTAGTCTGCACCGAAGCCGCTGGACTCGCGCGCACGACGGCGCTGCTCTTCCATCGCGGCTTCGAAGCCCGCTTCGTCAACTTTGATGTTACGCTCGCGGCAAACGTCCGCCGTCAGGTCAACCGGGAAGCCGTAGGTGTCGTACAGGCGGAAAGCAGTTTCGCCATCCAGCGTGTCGCCCTTGAGTTTCGCCAGCTCTTCGTCCAGCAGCGCCAGACCGCGCTCCAGCGTACGGGCAAACTGCTCTTCTTCGGTTTTCAGAACCTGCTCTACCTGCGCCTGCTGGCGTTTCAGCTCGTCACCCGCTGACCCCATCACGCCAATCAGTGGCCCAACGAGTTTATAGAAGAAGGTGTCCTTCGCGCCCAGCATGTTGCCGTGACGGATAGCACGACGAATGATACGACGCAGCACGTAGCCACGGTTTTCATTCGACGGGATAACGCCGTCGGCAATCAGGAACGCGCAGGAACGAATGTGGTCTGCGATAACGCGCAGCGATTTGTTGTTCAGGTCGGTCGCGCCGGTGACTTCCGCAACGGCTTTGATCAGAGTGCTGAACAGGTCAATCTCATAGTTGGAGTTAACGTGCTGCAATACCGCGGCAATACGCTCCAGCCCCATACCGGTATCAACGGACGGCTTCGGCAGCGGCTCCATGGTACCGTCGGCCTGACGGTTGAACTGCATGAAGACGATGTTCCAGATCTCAATGTAGCGATCGCCGTCTTCTTCCGGGCTGCCTGGAGGGCCACCCCAGATGTGGTCGCCGTGATCGTAGAAGATCTCGGTGCACGGACCGCAAGGACCGGTATCACCCATCTGCCAGAAGTTGTCAGACGCGTATGGCGCGCCTTTGTTATCACCGATGCGAATAATACGCTCGCGCGGGATACCGACCTCTTTTTCCCAGATTTCGTAGGCTTCGTCATCGGTTTCATAGACGGTAACCCACAGACGCTCTTTCGGCAGGTTGAACCAGTTTTCACCGGTCAGCAGTTCCCACGCATACTGGATGGCATCGTGTTTGAAGTAGTCGCCGAAGCTGAAGTTACCCAGCATTTCGAAGAAGGTGTGGTGACGCGCGGTGTAACCGACGTTTTCCAGGTCGTTGTGTTTACCGCCCGCACGCACGCAACGCTGTGAGGTTGTGGCGCGGGAATAATTACGCTTGTCGAGACCAAGGAACACATCCTTGAACTGGTTCATCCCGGCGTTGGTAAACAGCAGAGTCGGATCGTTGTTCGGTACCAGGGAGCTGCTGGCAACAACCTGGTGTCCCTTACTATGGAAAAAATCGAGAAACGCCTGACGGATCTCAGCGGTGCTCTTGCTCATAATTATCCTGAAATCAAGCTAACGAAATGTCGTAGCCAGCCTGTATCGGTAAACCGTTGGACAGACCAGCTACTGGAAAAAGTGGGAATAAGATAAGTTTTCTTTAGTGGGAAGTAAAATCCCGCATGCGTTCAATCGGCAAAATTACGCCAGATATCCTGAATATCTTCCATCAGGAAGCCGCGGTAGAGCAAAAAGCGCTGGATTTTGACTTTTTCTGAAAAATCACGCGGCAGCGGTTCGCCGTACTTGCGAATCGCCTGCTCTTTTGCCAGCTCGCACCAGTCAATCTCGCACTCGCGCATCGCTTTTTCGATGGACTCCCGGGCCACCCCTTTCTGGTTCAGCTCCTGCCGAATGCGCGCAGGGCCGTAGCCCTTGCGGCCGCGGCTGGCGAGAAAGCGGGAAGCAAAGCGATCGTCATCCAGGTAATGATGCTCATAGCACCAGGCCACCACGCGGTCGTAGTCTTCCGCCGTGGCATCAATCTCTTCCGGCCCGTTTTTACTCATCACCGGAGCCGACAGCTTCCGCCGCAGCTCCTGCTCACTGTGGTCACGTACGGCCAGGATGCGCACCGCACGATCCAGCAAGCGCGCGTAGGCGGGTCGGCGTGATGTCGGTTCACTCATAAAAAACCTGTAGAATCAGAAATGCAAAAAGGGCCGCATCAGCAGCCCTTCATCTTTACACGAGAGACTTAAAAGTCTTCGTTGGTTTCTTCAGCATCCGCAGCATCGACTACGAAATCAGGTTTGGAGTCCTGGTTGTTCAGCAGAAGCTCGCGCACCTTCTTCTCAATCTCTTTCGCCGCAGCCGGGTTCTCTTTCAGCCAGGAGATAGCATTCGCTTTACCCTGACCAATCTTGTCACCGTTGTAGCTGTACCAGGCGCCCGCTTTTTCAATCAGCTTCTCTTTCACGCCCAGGTCAACCAGTTCACCGTAGAAGTTGATCCCTTCACCGTAGAGGATCTGGAACTCAGCCTGTTTGAACGGTGCAGCGATTTTGTTCTTCACCACCTTCACGCGGGTTTCGCTACCGACGACGTTTTCACCCTCTTTCACCGCACCGATACGGCGGATATCCAGACGGACAGACGCGTAGAATTTCAGGGCGTTACCACCGGTTGTGGTTTCCGGGTTACCGAACATCACACCAATTTTCATACGGATCTGGTTGATGAAGATCAGCAGCGTGTTGGACTGCTTCAGGTTACCGGCCAGCTTACGCATCGCCTGGCTCATCATACGTGCCGCGAGGCCCATGTGAGAGTCGCCGATTTCACCTTCGATTTCCGCTTTTGGCGTCAGTGCGGCAACGGAGTCAACAACGATAACGTCAACCGCACCGGAGCGCGCCAGCGCGTCACAAATTTCCAGGGCCTGCTCACCGGTGTCCGGCTGAGAACACAGCAGGTTGTCGATGTCCACGCCCAGCTTACGCGCATAAACAGGATCCAGCGCGTGCTCGGCATCGATGAACGCACAGGTTTTACCTTCGCGCTGTGCCGCAGCAATCACCTGCAGCGTCAGGGTAGTTTTACCGGAGGATTCTGGCCCGTAGATCTCTACGATACGGCCCATTGGCAGGCCGCCCGCGCCCAGCGCGATATCCAGAGAAAGCGAACCGGTGGAGATCGTTTCCACATCCATGGTACGGTCTTCACCCAGGCGCATGATGGAGCCTTTACCGAATTGCTTTTCGATCTGGCCCAGTGCTGCCGCCAACGCTTTCTGTTTGTTTTCGTCGATAGCCATTATTACTCCTGTCATGCCGGGAGAAGCGACTGTGCTTCACCGTGGATTTCTGTTCTGTTGGTGCAATTATACTGTATAGTCATACAGTATCAAGTGTTTTGTAGAAATTGTTGCCAGAGCGTTTTTAACGCATATTCCGTTGCCTGACGGCGCACGCTTTCGCGATCGCCGCTGAAGCACTCCCGGCGGGTGATCCCTTCCCCTTTAGACGTGGCAAACCCAAACCAGACGGTGCCAACAGGCTTCACGTCGCTGCCGCCGTCCGGCCCCGCGATGCCGCTAATGGAAATCGCGTAATCTGCCCGCGCCGCCTTGAGCGCGCCAATGGCCATTTCAATGACCACCGGTTCGCTGACCGCGCCATGCTGTTCCAGCGTAGCTTCACGCACGCCAATCATTTGTGCCTTAGCTTCGTTACTGTAGGTCACAAAACCGCGTTCAAACCAGGCGGAACTGCCGGCAATATCGGTAATCACTTTCGCCACCCAGCCGCCGGTGCAGGATTCCGCGGTGGTGATTGTCGCCCCACGCTGCTTAAGCGCCAGGCCAACGATCTCGCTAAGCTGCATCAATTCATGGTCAGTCATTCTCGCTCCAGGCATCAGAAAAACGTGCTGCACAAGATAGCACTTTCTCGTCAGATGTGGGGATGCGCTTCAGGTTTTACGAGGGGGCTTCAGAAAAAAGCCGGTGCAAACGCACCGGCCGTGGAAGAGGTTATTTCATGCTGTCGGCGAGCGTATTCACGTTGTGGCGGAACGCCTTGACGTAGGTGTCTGCCACGCCGCCTTTTGCTGACAAGGCCTCCGGGTAAAGTTCTCCCCCTGGCTGCGCGCCCGTCGCCGAGGCAATCTGCTTCACCAGACGCGGATCGAGCTGGTTTTCCATAAACCAGGTTTTTACGCCGTCGGCTTTGATCTGATTGATGATCTCAGCAACCTGCGCCGCGCTGGCCTCGCTCTCTGAAGAGAGTCCTTGAGGTGCCATGAAGGTTACGCCATAAGCGCGGCTGAAATAGCCGAAGGCGTCATGGCTGGTCAGCACCTTGCGCTTCGCCTGCGGGATCTGGCTAAAGCGCGTTTTGGCCCAGCTGTCCAGCTGGTTGATCTGCGTGATATAGGGTTTACCGGAGGCTTCCAGCGCGGCTTTGTCCTGCGGATCGGCTTTCACCAGCCCGTTCAGAATATTTTGTGCATATAACGCCCCGTTCGCCGCGCTGTTCCACGCGTGCGGATCGGTCACGGTCTTTCCATCTTCCTCAAGCGTGTGCGTTTTCACGCCTGTTGAGGCGACGACCAGTTGCCCTTTGAACCCGGAGGCTTTCACCAGGCGGTCAAGCCAGCCCTCCAGCCCCAGACCGTTCACCACCACCACATCGGCCTTGCTCAGCGCCGCGCTGTCCTTCGGCGACGGTTCGAAGGTATGCGGGTCGCCGTCCGGCCCCACCAGCGTCGTCACCTTCACATGATCGCCGCCCACCTCCTGGGTGATGTCACCCAGTATCGAGAAGCTGGTGACCACATTCAGCGTTTTCGCCATCACGCCCTGCGACATCATCCCCAGCGCGAGCGCCACTCCCACTACTAGTCCTGTACGTTTCATCGTTTCCCCTTGCGTTAAAAATACGCCCGCAGACTGCCAGCGAGCCTGCTTCGCGTACCCAATAAAATGGAAATAAAGAACAGCGCGCTGGCGGTGAGCACAATGGATGGCCCGGCCGGGAGACTCATCGCCCAGGAGAGGCTCAACCCCAGCCATGCGCAGACAATACCGCTGATGCCCGCCATCAGGAGTAACGCCGGTAGCGTGCGTACCCAGCAGCGTGCCGCCACGGCTGGCAGCATCATCAGACCGACGGCCATCAGCGTGCCGAGCACCTGAAAACCGGCCACCAGGTTAAGAACCAGCAGCGCCAGAAACAGTCCGTGCAGCAGGCCGGGCAGCCAGCGGGCGTTCACCTGTAGCCAGGCGGTGTCAAACGCTTCGGTAACCAGGCCGCGATAAAACATCGCCAGCACGATAAGAGTGAACATGCACACGCCCGTGACAAACAGCGCGGCGTCGTTGTCCACGGCGAGGATGGAGCCAAACAGCAGATGCAGCAGATCGACATTCGACCCACGAAGCGATACCAGCGTGACCCCCAGCGCCAGTGAGCCAAGATAAAATCCGGCAAAGCTGGCATCTTCCTTAAGCGGCGTGCGTCGGCTGACCAGACCGGCCAGCAGCGCCACGGTAATGCCTGCGACAAAACCGCCGATACTCATTGCCAGCAGCGACAGGCCGCTGAGCAGGTATCCCACGGCGACGCCCGGCAAAATAGCGTGAGAAAGGGCATCGCCCATCAGGCTCATCCGGCGCAGCTGGAGGAATACGCCGAGCGCGGTGGTGCTGATAGAAAGCGCCAGGCAAACCACCAGCGCGCGGCGCATAAAGCCGTACTCGATGAACGGCTGGAAGAATGTGTGCCAGATCATGCCACCCTCACCCGCTCGGTTTTCCACTGAGGCACGTCAGCATCCAGCCGCAACGTCTGCGGGAAGTGGCGCGACACGCGCTCGCTGTCGTGCAGTACCGCGAGCAGCGTTTGCCCCTGCATATACATCTCCAGCATCACATCCATCAGCACGTTACAGGTGGCTTCATCGATGCCGGTAAAGGGCTCGTCCAGCATCACCAGCGGCGCCTGCTGTACCAGGACGCGGGCAAACAGCATGCGCTGGAACTGGCCGCCGGAGAGCTCATCAATGGTGGATGATGCCATGGATTCCAGCCCGACCCGCTCAAGCGCGCTGGCAATACGCAACCGCGTTTCGCGACGAAACCCGGAAAGCAGCGAAATGCCCGGCCAGCAGCCCATGCTGACGACATCGCGCACGGTCAGCGGAAACTGCGCCTCCAGCGCGTGACGCTGTGCCAGCCAGCCAATCATCGGGCGCTTCCCCTGCCAGCGAAAACCCCCGCTTACGGGTGGGATAAAACCCGCGAGCGTTTTCAGCAGCGTGGATTTGCCGCAGCCGTTGGCCCCAACAATGGCGGTCATGCTGCCGCGTTCAATGACGCCCGAAAGCGGGCGCGTGACGGGCTGGTGGTCGTAACCCGCAACCAGTTCATTCATCACGATCATGGCAATGCCACCGCCCAGCGCACGGCCAGGCCGAGAAAGACGATAAGCACCAGCGCCAGCAAAAGCCGAACCGGCGCAGAAAGAGAGAAAAGGGACGTTGACATCTCGGCACCAATTTAAATGTTATAACATAACAATAATGAAAGGTGGTTAGGATGTAAATGGCAGGTTTGAAAAGGGAGTGTGGCGAAATGTTTCTGCAAAACGCCCTCTCCCGTGGGAGAGGGCATCAGGCCGCACCGTGTGCGCAGCCATGCCGGGTGGCGGCGTTGCCTTACCCTGCCTACCCGTCGGGGTAACTTACTGACTAAACGGTGACGCCGCCGGCACGCGGGCCTGCGATACCGCCAGCCCCAGCTGCCATACGGCCATCGCATAGTGGGTGCTGTGGTTATAGCGGGTGATGGTGTAGAAGTTCGGCAGCCCGTACCAGTACTGATAGCCCGTTCCGACATCGAGACGCAGCAGACTCGCCTGCTGTGCATTGCCCAGCGGCTGCGTTGGCGTTAGGCCTGCCGCGGACAGCTGCGAAATGCTGTAGTTGGTTTTGAAGCCGTTTTCCAGACCCGGCGCCTGACCGTTCGCCTGCACCGCCACCTGGCCACCCGGCACCCAGCCGTGCGCTTTGAAGTAGTTCGCCACGCTGCCGATGGCATCCACCGGATCCCACAGGTTGATATGACCATCGCCGTTAAAGTCGACGGCATACTGTTTATAGGAGGACGGCATAAACTGGCCGTAGCCCATCGCGCCGGCAAACGACCCTTTCAGATCGAGCGGATCGTCCTGTTCGTTGCGCGCCATCAGCAGGAAGGTTTCCAGCTCGGAAGAGAAATACTCCGCGCGGCGCGGATAGTTAAAGGAGAGCGTCGCCAGCGCATCCAGAATGCGGGTTTTGCCCATCACGCGGCCCCAGCGGGTTTCCACGCCGATAATCCCGACGATAATTTCAGGCGGCACGCCGTACACCTGCCACGCGCGGTTAAGCGCATCTTCATACTGATTCCAGAACGCCACGCCGTTTTGCACGTTGTCCGGGGTAATGAACTGTTTGCGATAGCGCAGCCACGCCCCGTTTGGCCCGCTCGGCACCTGGGCCGTCGGCGCCTGTCTGTCCATCAGGCGCAGCACGTAGTCCAGACGCTTGGCCTGAGACAAAATTTCGTGCAGCTGCTGTCTGTCAAAGCCGTGCTTAGTCACCATTTTATCGATGAACTGCTCGGCCGCCGGGTTATTCGCGAAGTCGCCGCCCATCTGCATCATATTGTGCTGCGGCTCCAGCAGGAATCCTCCGGAAGGCGCGCCCGCCGTTTGCTGAACGGCTTCGGTCTTAGGTTTGCTACTACAGGCAGACAGCAGAATAAGCGCAGGCAACAGCGCTGCATAACGACGCTTGAACATGAGACATCCATTTAACGGGTTCGATAAGAACCCAGTATGGTAAAGCATCCGCAACACCTCAAGGAAGCGGTACGCACCTCCCCAACGCAAATCCATGCTTTTTTCCCCCGAAAATCATTCACCATGTCAATTATCTTTCAAAATAATCCATTTTTCTTTCATTGTGAGATCTAACTAACACTTTAAAACCTTTCAAAGTGATTATTATTAGCCACAGATAGACAAAAACAAACGCCCTACAGGAGAGAAGAATGATAGAAACCATCACCCACGGCGCCGAGTGGTTCATCGGGCTGTTTCAGAAAGGCGGAGAAGTGTTCACCGGCATGGTGACCGGGATCCTGCCCCTGCTGATCAGCCTGCTGGTGATCATGAACGCGCTGATTAACTTTATCGGCCAGCAGCGCATTGAGCGCTTCGCCCAGCGCTGCGCCGGAAACCCGCTGTCCCGCTACCTGATACTGCCCTTTATCGGCACCTTCGTGTTCTGCAACCCGATGACCTTAAGCCTCGGCCGCTTTATGCCAGAGAAGTACAAGCCGAGTTATTACGCCGCCGCCTCCTACAGCTGCCATTCCATGAACGGCCTGTTCCCGCACATCAACCCCGGCGAACTGTTTGTCTATCTCGGGATCGCCAGCGGCCTGACCACGCTTGGCCTGCCGCTCGGCCCGCTGGCGGTGAGCTACCTGCTGGTCGGTCTGGTGACCAACTTCTTCCGCGGCTGGGTGACTGACCTCACCACCGCCATTTTCGAGAAAAAAATGGGCATCCAGCTTGAACAGAAAGTCCATCTTTCAGGAGCCACAGCATGAACCGGATCCGCATTGAGAAAGGCACGGGCGGCTGGGGCGGCCCGCTGGAGTTCGACGCCACCGAAGGCAAAAAGATTGTGTACATCACCGCGGGCACGCGCCCGGCGATCGTCGACACGTTGCGCGATCTGACCGGCTGGGAAGCGGTCGACGGCTTCAAGGAAGGCGAACCGCCGGAAGCGGAAATCGGCGTGGCGGTGATCGACTGCGGCGGCACGCTGCGCTGCGGCATCTATCCGAAGCGCCGCATTCCGACGGTAAATATTCACTCCACCGGGAAATCCGGCCCGCTGGCGCAGTACATCCTCGAAGACATTTATGTCTCAGGCGTGAAGGAAGACAACATCACCCTGGTGAAGGGGACGTCTGCGCCGCAAAAAGCGGCCCCGCGCGAGTACGACACCAGCAAGAAAATTACCGAGCAGAGCGACGGCATGCTGGCGAAGGTCGGGATGGGGATGGGGTCCGCCGTGGCGGTGCTGTTCCAGTCCGGGCGCGACACCATCGACACGGTGCTGAAGACCATTCTGCCGTTTATGGCGTTCGTCTCGGCGCTGATCGGCATCATCATGGCCTCCGGCCTGGGCGACTGGATTGCCCACGGCCTCGCCCCGCTCGCCAGCCACCCGCTCGGGCTGGTGACGCTGGCGCTGATCTGCTCCTTCCCGCTGCTGTCGCCGTTCCTCGGCCCGGGCGCGGTGATTGCCCAGGTCATCGGCGTGCTGATTGGCGTGCAGATTGGTCTGGGGAATATTCCTCCGCACCTCGCCCTGCCCGCCCTGTTTGCCATTAACGCCCAGGCAGCGTGCGACTTTATCCCCGTGGGGCTGTCGCTGGCGGAAGCACGCCAGGACACCGTGCGCGTGGGCGTGCCGTCCGTGCTGGTCAGCCGCTTCCTGACGGGGGCACCGACGGTGCTGATTGCCTGGTTTGTCTCCGGCTTTATTTATCAATAAGAGGTTCCTGCCATGACCGTGATTTACCAGACCACCATTACCCGCATCGGCCAGAGCGCGGCGGATGCGCTGAGCGACCAGATGCTGATCACCTTTCGCGAAGGGGCGCCTGCGGATATCGAAGAGTTTTGCTTTATCCATTGCCACGGCGAGTTAAACGGTGAGCTAAAGGCCGGGAGCCAGCTACAGCTGGGCGAGGCGCGCTATGCCGTGACCGCCGTCGGCGACGTCGCTGAACAAAACCTGCGCGAGCTGGGCCACATCACCCTGCGTTTCGACGGCCAGCCGCAGGCGGAATATCCCGGCACGGTTCACGTAGCGGGCCCGGTTCCGCAGGCCGTTACCCCAGGCTGCACGTTAAAATTTGTTGCGTAATTAAGGAGATAGACATGAGTCAGGTTGCCGTTGTCATTGGTGGGGGACAAACCTTAGGCGAGTTCCTCAGCCGTGGGCTTGCCGCTGAGGGTTACCGCGTGGCGGTAGTGGATATTCAGAGTGAAAAGGCCGCCCGCGTGGCGGACACCATCAACACCGAGTTTGGCGAAGGAATGGCGTACGGGTTTGGCGCCGACGCCACCAGCGAGCAGAGCGTGATGGCGCTCGCCCGCGGCGTGGACGACATTTTTGGGCGTACCGACCTGCTGGTTTACAGCGCCGGTATTGCGAAAGCGGCCTTTATCAGCGACTTCGAGCTGGGGGATTTTGACCGCTCGCTGCAGGTCAATCTGGTGGGCTATTTCCTCTGCGCCCGCGAGTTTTCCCGTCTGATGATCCGCGACGGCATTCAGGGGCGCATCATTCAGATCAACTCAAAATCGGGGAAAGTGGGCAGCAAGCACAACTCCGGCTACAGCGCGGCGAAGTTTGGCGGCGTGGGGCTGACGCAGTCTCTGGCGCTGGATCTGGCCGAATACGGCATTACCGTCCACTCGCTGATGCTGGGCAATCTGCTGAAATCGCCGATGTTCCAGTCCCTACTGCCGCAGTACGCCACCAAGCTCGGTATTAAAGCGGAAGAAGTGGAGCAGTACTACATCGATAAAGTGCCGCTCAAGCGCGGGTGCGACTATCAGGACGTGCTGAACATGCTGCTGTTTTACGCCAGCCCGAAAGCCTCGTACTGCACCGGACAGTCGATTAACGTCACCGGTGGGCAGGTGATGTTCTGAGTTCATTCCCCGGTGGCGCTGCGCTTACCGGGGCTACAATCCCCGTAGGCCGGGTAAGGCGCAGCCGCCACCCGGCAATTAAGGAGCCGATATGGTCACCGCACTCATTACCGTCGCCGCCCTCGCCTGGATCTGCCAGATGGCGTTTGGCGGCTGGCAAATCCATCGGTTTAACCGCGCGTTTGACGCCCTGTGCCAGAAAGGCCGCGTGGGCGTCGGGCGTTCCGGTGGACGTTTCAAGCCGCGGGTCGTCGTGGCTGTTGCGCTGGATGAAAACAACAAGGTCTGCGATTCCCTCATCATGCGCGGCATGACCGTCTTTGCCCGTCCGGTGAAAATCCAGGCAATCAACGGCATTTCGCTGCAGGAATTGCAGCCCGATGTGATCTTTCCCCATGATCCACTTTGTCAGAATGCACTATCATTAGCGCTTAATCTGAAACATGGATAATTTCGTTGTGAAAGATATAGACTTGCGAAATTATCATTTCGCAACCTAAGGAACGAAGCGCCTATGAAACCTCGTCAGCGGCAGGCGGCCATTCTTGAGCATCTGCAAAAACAGGGAAAATGCTCGGTGGAGGATCTGGCCCACTACTTTGACACCACCGGCACGACGATACGCAAGGACCTCGTATTGCTCGAAAACTCTGGCGCCGTCATTCGAACCTACGGCGGCGTGGTGCTCAATAAAGACGAAGCGGACCCGCCTATCGACCACAAAACGCTGATCAATACCCACCAGAAAGCGCTGATTGCCGAAGCCGCCGTAAAATTTATCCACGATGGCGACTCGATCATTCTGGATGCAGGCAGTACCGTCCTGCAGATGATCCCCCTGCTCAGCCGCTTTAACAACATCACGGTGATGACCAACAGCCTGCACATCGTCAACGCCCTGTCGGAGAACGACTGCGAGCAGACCATCCTGATGCCCGGCGGCACCTTCCGTAAAAAATCCGCGTCGTTCCACGGGCAGCTGGCGGAGAACGCCTTCGACCACTTCAGCTTCGATAAACTGTTTATGGGTACCGACGGCATCGACCTGAACGCGGGCGTCACGACGTTTAACGAGGTGTTCAGCGTCAGTAAAGCCATGTGCAACGCCGCGCGGGAAGTGATTTTGATGGCAGACTCGTCGAAGTTTGGCCGCAAAAGCCCCAACATTGTCTGTAGCCTTGAAAGCGTTGATAAGCTGATTACCGACGCGGGTATCGATCCGGCGTTCAAAAAAGCGCTGGAAGAGAAAGGCATCGACGTGATCGTAACCGGAGAGAGAGATGAGTGATTTTCTGTTAGAAACGGGCCGCCAGACGCTGATGCTGGAGCTGCAGGAAGCCAGCCGCCTGCCGGAACGTCTGGGCGAGGATTTTGTCCGCGCGGCCAACACCATTATCCACTGCGAAGGCAAAGTGATCGTGGCGGGCATCGGTAAATCCGGCCATATCGGCAAAAAGATTGCCGCGACGCTGGCCAGCACCGGCACCCCGGCCTTCTTCGTGCACCCTGCCGAAGCGCTGCACGGCGATCTGGGAATGATTGAGAGCCGCGACGTGATGCTGTTTATCTCCTACTCCGGTTCGGCGAAAGAGCTGGATCTCATTATTCCACGTCTGCAGGAAAAATCGGTCGCCCTGCTGGCGATGACCGGGAAATCCCGCTCGCCCCTGGCGCTGGCCGCCAAGGCAACGCTGGATATTTCCGTTGAGCGTGAAGCCTGTCCGATGCACCTCGCCCCCACCTCCAGCACCGTGAATACCCTGATGATGGGCGACGCGCTGGCGATGGCGGTGATGCAGGCGCGTGGGTTTAACGAAGAAGATTTCGCCCGCTCGCATCCGGCGGGGGCGCTCGGGGCACGCCTGCTCAACAAGGTCCACCACCTGATGCGCACCGACGATGCTATTCCGCAGGTCAAACTCGATACCAGCGTCATGGACGCGATGCTGGAGCTCAGCCGCACCGGTCTGGGGCTGGTTGCGGTGTGCGATGACGACGGGTACGTCAAAGGCGTATTCACTGACGGCGACCTGCGCCGCTGGCTGGTGGGCGGTGGCAAGCTGGAAACCAAAGTGTCGGACGCCATGACCCAGGGCGGGCTGACGCTGAACGCCGAGAGCCGCGCCATTGAAGCCAAAGAGGTGCTGATGAAGCGCAAAATCACCGCCGCACCGGTGGTGGATGACACCGGCAGGCTGTGCGGTGCCATCAACCTGCAGGATTTCTATCAGGCCGGGATTATCTAACCCTTCAGCCCGAGACGCTTCGCCAGCCGGTGCAGGTTGGCGACGTCCATCTCCAGCGCCCGGGCGCACGCCGCCCAGTTGCGGTTATTCTGCTCCAGCGCGCGGGTAATCATCTGACGCTGAAACGCCTCTGTCGCGTCACGCAGATTTTCATGCGCTCTCTCTGGTACAGCCTGCGCAATAGACGCAATTTCATCATGCTGCGCAAAATGCCGGGCATGTATAACCAGTTCATCACCCGAACGCGTCGCTCGCGCCAGCACCACCGCGCGGTGAATCGCGTGTTCCAGCTCGCGCACGTTGCCCGGCCAGCCGTAGCTCAGCAGATGCGCCCTCGCCCCAGGGCTTAACACCACGCGGGAAAGCCCCATCCTGAGACGGCACTGTTCGCAGAAATAGCCCGCCAGCAGCACCACGTCGTCCCCGCGCTCGCGCAGCGGCGGCACGGTAAGCGGAAACACGCTCAGGCGGTGGAACAGGTCAGCGCGGAAGTTTCCGGCAAGCACCGCTTCACGCAGGTCGCGGTTGGTCGCCGCCAGCACGCGCACATCCACTCTCAAGCTGCGGTCATCCCCCACGCGCTGGATATCGCCGTACTGCAATACGCGCAGAAGTTTGGCCTGGAGCGACAGAGAGAGCTCGCCTATTTCATCCAGAAACAGCGTGCCGTTATCGGCCATTTCGAACTTGCCGCTGCGGTTGCTGATGGCGCCGGTAAACGCCCCTTTGACGTGACCAAACAATTCGCTTTCCGCCACGCTTTCCGGCAGCGCGGCGCAGTTGAGGTACACCAGCGGATTGACCGCGCGCGGCGACGCTTCGTGAATAGACTTCGCTACCAGCTCCTTGCCGGTGCCGGTCTCCCCGAAGATCAGCACGTTCAATTCGGACGCGGCAACAATCTCAATCTCTTTTTTGAGCTGCGCCATGCCCGGCGAGAGGCCAATCATCTCCGTGTGCGTCACCTGCTCAAACGCCGCCGGGCTGCCGGGAGAAATATTCTGACTCTCCAGCTGTTCAATCAGCAGCGCATTGTTCAGCGCCCCGGCGGCCAGGGCGGCAATCAGGCGAAGCTCCTCATCGCTGAAGGTATCGAACTGGTCCGGCGAAAGGCCGTCGAGGGTCAGCGCCCCAATCAGATTCTGCCCGGCAAACAGCGGCAGGCCAATACAGGCGTGCACCTTCAGGCTCTCCTGGCCTGGAATCAGCCCGTCATATGGGTCGGGCAGATCGCTGTCCGCCGGGAAGCGCACCACGTCACCCGCGCGGGCAATGGTCTCCAGACGCGGATGGCCTTCAAGGGTAAAGCGCCGCCCGAGCACGTCCTTCGCCAGGCCGTCGATGGCCAGGGGAATAAACTGCCGTCCTTCGTAGCGCAGCAGCGCCGAGGCGTCGCACGCCAGCACGTGGCGCAGCGTGGAGATCAGCCGCTGGAAGCGGTCCTGATGACCAATACCGGTTTGCAGTTCAATGGCGATTTTCGCCAGCACGTCTACGGAAAAGCTCATCTCTGCCTCGCTGTCATTTTGACAATGCATGTTGTCATAGTGACACTGTTTTTAATAGTCATAATGACTACCCATTTCGGATCATAAAAATATTAACCTATAAAAATCAATGTATTAAAAGTTGGCACGCGACTTGATATAAGCAAACCATCCTATTTGAAAAACGCGATATTACGCTGAGGTTTGCTATGTCTATTCTGGTTAAAAATAACATTCATTGGGTGGGTCAACGTGACTGGGAAGTGCGCGATTTCCACGGGACGGAATACAAAACGCTGCGCGGCAGCAGCTACAACAGCTATCTCATTCGTGAAGGTAAAAATGTGCTGATCGATACCGTCGATCACAAGTTCAGCCGCGAGTTCGTGCAGAACCTGCGCGGCGAAATCGATCTGAACGCCATCGACTACATCATCATCAACCACGCGGAGGAGGATCACGCCGGGGCCCTGACCGAGCTGATGTCGTATATTCCGGACACCCCGATCTACTGCACCACCAACGCCATCGACTCGATCAACGGCCACCACCACCATCCGGAGTGGAACTTCCACACCGTGAAAACCGGCGATGCGCTGGATATCGGCAACGGCAAGCAGCTGATCTTCGTGGAAACGCCGATGCTGCACTGGCCGGACAGCATGATGACCTACATGACCGGCGACGCGGTGCTGTTCAGCAACGACGCCTTCGGCCAGCACTACTGCGACGAACGCCTGTTCAATGACGAAGTGGATCAGACCGAGCTGTTCGAGCAGTGCCAGCGCTACTACGCCAATATCCTGACTCCGTTCAGCCGTCTGGTGACGCCTAAAATCACCGAGATCCTCGGCTTTAACCTGCCGGTGGAGATGATTGCCACCTCCCACGGCGTGGTGTGGCGTGAAAACCCCACCCAGATCGTGGAGCTGTACCTGAAGTGGGCGGCGGATTATCAGGAAGATCGCATCACGATCTTCTACGACACCATGTCCAACAACACCCGCATGATGGCGGACGCCATTGCCCAGGGCATCAACGAAGTGGACCCGAACGTGGCGGTGAAAATCTTCAACGTGGCGCGCAGCGATAAAAACGAAATCCTCACCAACGTCTTCCGCTCCAAGGGCGTGCTGGTGGGCACCTCCACCATGAACAACGTGATGATGCCGAAGATTGCAGGTCTGGTCGAAGAGATGACCGGCCTGCGTTTTCGCAACAAGCGCGCCAGCGCCTTTGGCTCCCACGGCTGGAGCGGCGGCGCGGTCGACCGCCTTTCCACCCGTTTACAGGATGCAGGGTTTGAGATGTCGATGAGCCTGAAGGCGAAATGGCGGCCGGATATCGACGCCCTGGAAATCTGCCGCCAGCACGGCCGCGACATCGCCCGTCAGTGGGCGCTCGCACCGCTGCCGGAAACCGCCCCCGCCGCGGCGGTTGCGCCGGAAGCCGTAGCTGAAGCCGCCGCTGCCGACCTCGGTCCTTGCATGCAGTGCAGCGTGTGCCAGTGGATTTACGACCCGGAACGGGGCGAGCCGCTGCAGGATGTCGCCCCGGGCACGCCGTGGAGCGAGGTGCCGGACAATTTCCTCTGCCCGGAATGTTCCCTCGGGAAAGACGTCTTTGATGAACTGGCAACGGAGGCAAAATGAGCCACGGTATCGTCATTATCGGCTCGGGCTTTGCTGCCCGCCAGCTGGTGAAAAATATCCGCAAGCAGGACGCTAACGTGCCGCTGACGCTGATCGCCGCCGACAGCATGGACGAGTACAACAAGCCTGATTTAAGCCACGTCATTAGCCAGAACCAGCGCGCCGACGATCTCACCCGCCAGACGGCGGGGGTGTTCGCAGAACAGTTTAACCTGCGTCTGTTTCCGTACACCTGGGTCACCGATATCGACGCCAACGCCCGTCTGGTGAAAGCGAAAGATAAAACCTGGCAGTACGACAAGCTGGTGCTGGCCACGGGTGCCTCCGCGTTTGTGCCGCCGGTTGAGGGCCGCGAGCTGATGGTCACGCTCAACAGCCAGCAGGCGTATCAGGCGAGCGAAACGGAGCTTCGCGACGCCACGCGAGTGATGATTGTCGGCGGCGGGCTGATCGGCACCGAGCTGGCGATGGATTTCTGCCGTGCGGGTAAATCCGTCACCCTGGTCGACCACGCGGCGAGCATTCTGTCAGCGCTGATGCCCGCGGAAGTGAGCAGTCGCTTACAGCATCGTCTGACCGACATGGGCGTGCATCTGCTGCTGAAATCGCAGCTGCAGAGCCTGAGCAAAACCGGCAGCGGCATACGTGCGACGCTCGACCGCAGCCGCAGCGTGGAGGTGGATGTGGTGATTGCGGCGACGGGGTTGCGCCCGGAAACGGCGCTGGCGCACCGCGCAGGCGCCGAAATCAACCGCGGCGTGAAGGTAGACTGCTATCTGCAAACCACCCAGCCGGACATGTATGCCCTGGGCGACTGCGCGGAAATTAACGGCCAGGTGCTGCCGTTCCTGCAACCGATTCAGTTAAGCGCCATGTGCCTGGCGAAAAACCTGCTCGGCGGCAACGCCCCGGTGAAATTACCCGCCATGCTGGTCAAAGTGAAAACGCCGGAATTACCGCTGCATCTCGCAGGCGAAACGCAGCGTCAGGATCTGGACTGGCAGATTGCCCTTTCGCCGCAGGGCATGGTGGCGCGCGGCACCGATACCGACGGTCAGATGCGCGCCTTTGTCGTCAGTGAGGACAGAATGAAGGAGGCCTTCGCCCTGCTGAAATCGCTCCCTGCTTAACCCTCGTATTGCCGGGTGGCGCTGCGCTTACCCGGCCTACATGCAGACCCGTGAAAGCGTAGCGCCACCGGACTGGGTCGTTCAGGAACGTACCACCAGCGCGTCGTAGCCGCGCCAGCGGTAATTCGCCATGGCGATCAGCCAGCAGGCGACAAACAGACCCACGACGACAAATCCGGCGTTGCCCAGATTGTCGTTCACCGCGCCAATCAGATCCCAGAGGCCGCCGCTGAGGGCAAATTTATCCATCAGCAGACCCAGCGCTTCCAGCCCGCCGATAAACAGCGCCACCACCACGGAGGTGCCGGTGATGGTCATGTTGTAGTAAAGCTTGCGCTGCGGTTTGTTAAACGCCCAGCCGTAGGCACCCACCATCAGCAGGTTGTCGAGGGTATCCACCAGCGCCATGCCGCTGGCGAAGAGTGCCGGGAAGATCATGATTGACCACACCGACATTCCGCTGGACGCGCTGGCGGCAGAGATCCCCAGCACGCCGATCTCGGTGGCCGTGTCAAAGCCGAGACCAAACAGGAAACCGACCAGGTACATCTGCCAGCTTTTATTGACGAGGCGGAAGGTCTTGCCGAACAGCCAGTTCATCACCCCGCCCTGAGCCGGTAGCGTGATGTCGTCCTGCACCGGCCTGCCGCGTTTTAGCGCCTGAAAATTGCGCCAGACGCCGCGCAGGATCACCATATTCACCAGCGCCATCGCCAGCAGGAAGGTCGCGGAAACGGCGGTACCAATCAGGCTGCCGGTTTCGTGGAACCACGCCATGTTCTTCTGAAACGCCGTGGCGGTAGCGGCGATGGCAATGGAGGCCAGCACCACGATAGTAGAGTGGCCCAGCGAGAACCACGCCCCCACGCCAGAGGGGCGTTTGCCCTGCTGCATCATCTTACGCGTCACGGTATCAATGGCGGCAATGTGGTCAGCGTCCACCGCGTGACGCAGTCCGTAGCACCACGCCAGCAGGCTTGCCGCCATCAGCGCCGTGCTGCCGCTAAAGGTGTGCCATGCCCATCCCCAGGCCAGCAGGTTTGCCATTACCAGAGCCAGCAGCAGAAGCGCGGCGCGAGGTTCATTGCGTAACAGTCGTAACATTTTAAGTCCTTTGTAAACATGACCGGGCTGCGGCGACCACCGCCTGCCCGAAGGAGATCGCTCCGTCACCTGCGGGCAGGCGCGAAGGAAAAAGAAGCGTAAAATCAGAAAGATAATGACGCAGACGCGCGCGCAGCAGACGGTTGTGCAATACCCCACCGCTGAGGCAGATTGTCGACAGCGACAGGCGCCGGGCGTGAAACGCGGCGAGCTCCGCCAGCCCTTTTGCCAGCGCGTCGTGAAACGCCCAGGCGCGCGCGCAGGGCTCCGCCTGCCAGCTCAGCCACTGCTGCCAGAAAAGCGCGAGGTTATCCGCGTCCAGCGTCACCGGATGGTCGACACCCGCGCACTGCGATGCCAGGGCTTCCAGCCGGCAGGCGGCCTCACCTTCCCAGGATTGGGTTTCGATACCCAGCGCGCAGGCGACTGCATCAAACAGGCGACCGCAGGACGAGGCCCGCGGCGCGTTGAGGCCACGCTGGATCGCCGTCGCCAGCAGCGGCCAGTTCTGGCGCTGAACCGCATGGGTTTCCGGATGTTGCTGCCAGTCGGGCACAAACGCCAGGCAGTGGGCGAGCAGATTGCGCCACGGCTGCCGCGCCGCCAGATCGCCACCCGGCAGCGCAACGGCAGGCAGGCCACCCAGATGCGCGTATTCGAGATAGCTGACCCGCAGGCACTCTCCACCCCACAGCGCGCCGTTTTCCCCCATGCCGATCCCGTCCAGCGTCAGGGCGATAACGTCTCCGCCCTCGCGCGGCCAGCCGTTTTCGGCCAGGCACGCCGCGGCGTGAGCGTGATGGTGGTGTACCTCTTCAAGGGGCAACGCCTGCGCCTGCGCCCACTGGCGAGCGCGGTATCCCGGATGGGCATCGCACACCACGCGCGTCGGCTGAAAGGCGTAAATGTCCTGCATCACCGACAGCGCGGAACGCCACTGCGCTTCCACACCCTCGTCACCGAGATCGCCAAAATGCTGGCTCAGCACCGCCTGGTTCCCACGCACCAGGCAGAAGGTGTTTTTCATCTCCGCCCCGGTGCACAGCATGGCGGGGATATTGTCGAACCCGGCAGGCAGCGTGATGGCATCGGGCACAAAACCGCGCGCGCGGCGCAGCATCGCACCGTCCCGATCCATCACCGAATCGTCCATCCGCTGCAGGATATCGCGGTTATGCAGCAGGAAGCCGTCCGCGATGCCGCTGAGCTCATCCAGCGCCTGCCGGTTGGTGACGACAGGCGGTCTGCCGCTGAGGTTGCCGGAGGTCATCACCAGCGGGCGCTGACTGTCCATCATCAGAAGATGCTGCAGCGGGTTCGCAGGAAGCATGATGCCCACGGTATCCAGACCGGGCGCGATACCTTCCGGGAGCGCGGGCAGCCAGGCTTTTGGCGTGAGCACAATGGGTGCGGCGGGTGAGCGTAGCAGCGCCTGAACCGTCTCCGGCAGGTCATCCGCATGCGGGATCATTACCGCCAGCGGCTTCGACGGGCGCTGCTTGCGTGACCGAAGCGTCGCAACCGCCTCCGGGTTACGCGCATCGCAGACGAGGTGAAAGCCGCCCAGCCCTTTAACCGCAACAATACCGCCGCTTTTCAGCATCGCTACCGCCGCGCGCAGCGCAGCCTCGCGCTCAGCGGTCATGTCGCCCGCACGCCACGCCAGCGCGGGTCCGCAGTCCGGGCAGGCGACCGGCTGGGCGTGAAAACGGCGGTCGGCAGGATTGCGGTACTCGGCTTCACACGGCCCGCAGAGCGGGAACGGCGCCATTGCCGTGGCCGGGCGGTCGTAGGGCATGGCGCGGATAATGGTAAACCGCGGCCCGCAGTGGGTGCAGTTGATAAACGGATAGCGATAGCGGCGTTCGCGTGGGTCGCACATCTCAGCCAGACACGCCGGGCAGGTCGCGGCATCGGGGACAATCTGGGTGTCCATCGTCCCGCCTGCGCTGTGGCGGATGGTAAAGTCCTCCGGCACGTGCGCCCAGGTAAACGGCTGCGTTTCCACGCGATCAATGCGTGCCAGCGGCGGGCAGTCCTGATGCAGCCTCGCGGTAAAGGCCCCCCCATTACCCGCGAGGCGCACCAGCACGCCCTCTCCGTCATTGCAGACGTCACCGGTCAGCTGAAGCGCCTGCGCCAGCTGCCAGACGAAGGGACGAAACCCCACGCCCTGCACCTTGCCGCGCACCCGCAGCTGAACGCCGTTGCTGCTCATACGGTTCAGAACAGCAGTGATGACGAGGTGTCGAACGCCGCGCGACGGCGCTTTTCGGCGCTCATCTGCTCAAGCTTGTCGCGATCCACGCAGACCAGCGCGTGCGTCGGGCAGGCTTCCATACAGGCCGGGCCGGCCTCACGGTGGTAGCACAGGTCGCACTTGTTGGCTTCGGCTTTCTCCGCCCGCACGCTCAGCCCCATGCCGCTGTTGCGCACCACCGGACGGACCACCACCTCCATCGCGCCATACGGGCAGGCAACCACGCAGGTTTTGCAGCCAATGCAGCGCTCCTGCATCACGTGCACAAAGCCTTTCTCGCGTTTAATCGCCCCGTTCGGGCAGACGTTGGCGCACGGTGCGTCTTCGCACTGGCGACAGATGGCGGCGGTGGAAATATTCACGCCTTTGATGACGTGGATGCGCGGCAGGAAAGTGTCAGGGGTAAGCGACGCGCAGTCCTGCTCCGCCTGATGGGAAACCACGCACGCCACTTCACAGGTACGGCAACCAATACACTTACTGGCATCGGCCATAATAAAACGGTTCATCTGCTTCTCCAGCATTACAGTTATGCGCGGAGATATTCATAAACCGTGCCAATAATTAAAACATTGATTTTATAGAACTTTAAAAATCGCAGCGGCGCTGTCATCGTCACTTATGACGATGACAGCTGTCGACATCAGCGGTGTGGGCCGTCAATAACCGAGTCGCGCAGGACAAGCTCGCCGGAGAAGGTTTGCTGATATTTAAACTCGCCGCCGTCGAGCATGAAGATCAGGCGGCTGATGGTCTCCTGAATCATCTCCGTTACCGGAATGCGTACGCTGGAGAGCGACGGCACGATGTAGGGCGCGATGGCCACATCGTCGAAACCGATCACCGACACCGCGTCCGGCGTGGCCACGCCGCTGTCGTGCAGCTGCTTCAGGGCACCGATGGCCATATCGTCATTGCTCGCCACCAGCGCCGTAAAGCGCTCACCGCGCGCAAGCAGGTCGGACACCGCCGCCGCGCCGCTGGCGGGGTTCCACTTCCCCTGCGCGATCAGCCCCTCGCGCAGCGGAATACCGTGCTGCGCCAGCGCGTCCTTGTAGCCGGAGAGACGCTCGACCCCGGTGGGGGAATCCATCGAGCCGGTGATAAAGGCGATCTCCCGATGCCCTTTCGCAATCAGCTGTGACACCGCGTCCTGGCTGGAGGCTTTATGATCGGACCAGACGCTGTGGCTGCTGTTTTTCCGCAGGCGGCGGTTGAGCACCATAATGGGCTGCTCGCACTTCTCGACGATCGCATCCATCTCATCCACGCTCAGAAAACGCGGATAGATGATCACCGCGTCGCAGCGCATATCCAGCAGATACTGGATCGCCTCGCGCTCCTCATCGGCGCTGTGCTTGCCGTCCGCGAGGATCAGCTGTCGCCCTTTCTCTTCGGTCATGCGCGCGGCGTGAAACAGCAGTTCGCTAAAGTAGACGCCGTGATAAAGGGTGTTCGTCACCACCAGGCCCAGCGTCTGGGTGCGTTTGGTCGCCAGGTTGCGCGCCAGCAAATTTGGGCGATAGCCGCTCTCTTCAATGGCCTGAAACACCCGGTCTTTGGTTTCCTGGCTGACGTAGCCATTACCCGAGAGCACCCGGGACACCGTCGCTTTCGAAACGCCTGCCCGCTTCGCCACTTCCAGCATCGTGGTCATGTTTTTTTTCCATCCGAAACTCATGCGGGCAGTGTACTGCACTGCAGAAAAATTGTCGCAGCGGCGACATCACGCTTTCGGCACCTCATTGCGACATTCATCACGAAACGAAAAAATGGTCAAAAAGCGATCTTGTTTCATTCATAAAAACTCATGATGATTATGTGGAACCGGTTTCCTACATTTCACACAACGATAACAGGATCACATCCGATGGCCAAAAATTACGCTGCGCTGGCGAACGACGTTATCAGCGCGCTGGGCGGCAAAGAGAACATCGTCGCCGTCACCCACTGCATGACGCGACTGCGTTTCGTTCTGAAAGACGAAACCCTCACCGACGCCGCGCACCTGAAAAGCATCAGCGGCGTGCTCGGCGTGGTGCGTAACGACAACCAGTGCCAGGTGATTATTGGCAATACCGTCTCTCAGGCGTACCGCGAGGTGGTAAGCCTGCTGCCCGCTGACCTGCAGCCCGCGGTGCCGGAAGGCCCGCAAAAGCTGACGTTACGCCGCATTGGCGCCGGGATCCTCGACGCGCTGATCGGCACCATGTCCCCGCTGATCCCGGCGATCATCGGCGGCTCGATGGTCAAGCTGCTGGCGATGATCCTCGAGATGACCGGCGTGCTGCCCAAAGGCGCACCGACGCTCACCATTTTGACCGTCATCGGCGACGGCGCGTTCTTCTTCCTGCCGCTGATGGTGGCGGCCTCGGCGGCGGTGAAATTCAAAACCAACATGTCGCTGGCGATAGCCATTGCGGGCGTGCTGGTGCACCCGAGCTTTATCGAGCTGATGGCGAAAGCCGCGCAGGGCGAGCACGTTGAGTTCGCCTTTATCCCGGTGACGGCGGTGAAATACACCTACACCGTCATCCCCGCGCTGGTGATGACCTGGTGCCTGTCGTACATCGAACGCTGGGTGGATCGCATCACCCCGGCGGTGACGAAAAACTTCCTCAAGCCGATGCTGATCGTGCTGATTGCCGCCCCGCTCGCCATCGTGCTGATTGGCCCGCTGGGGATCTGGATCGGTAGCGCCATCTCCGCGCTGGTCTACACCATTCACGGCTACCTGGGCTGGCTCTCCGTGGCGATCATGGGCGCATTGTGGCCGCTGCTGGTGATGACCGGGATGCACCGCGTCTTTACGCCGACCATCATTCAGACCATTGCCGAAACGGGCAAGGAAGGGATGGTGATGCCGTCGGAAATTGGCGCCAACCTGTCGCTCGGCGGTTCGTCGCTGGCGGTGGCGTGGAAAACGAAAAACCCGGAGCTGCGCCAGACGGCGCTGGCGGCGGCGGCCTCCGCCATCATGGCGGGGATCTCTGAACCAGCCCTGTACGGCGTCGCGATCCGTCTGAAACGCCCGCTGATTGCCAGCCTGATCAGCGGCTTTATCTGCGGCGCGGTGGCCGGTATCGCGGGTCTTGCCAGCCATTCGATGGCGGCACCGGGGCTGTTTACCAGCGTGCAGTTCTTCGACCCGGCCAACCCGATGACCATCGTCTGGGTGTTTGGCGTGATGGGTCTGGCAGTGGTGCTGTCGTTTATTCTGACCCTGATACTGGGCTTTGAGGATATTCCGGTCGAAGACGAGGCTGAAAAAGCGCGCGCCCTGCAGACCGCACCGGTACAGAACAACGCAGCAAAAGCATAAATTGAAAGCGAGGTAAGAATGTCTGTTTTTCCACAAGGATTTTTATGGGGCGGCGCGCTTGCCGCCAACCAGAGCGAAGGGGCGTACCGTGAAGGCGGCAAAGGGCTGACGACGGTCGATATGATCCCCCACGGCGCGAATCGCCTGGCAGTGAAGCTCGGTAAGGAAAAGCGTTTCTCGCTGCGTGACGACGAGTTCTACCCGAGCCACGAGGCGATTGATTTTTACCATCGCTATAAAGAGGACATCGCCCTGATGGCGGAGATGGGCTTTACGGTGTTCCGCACCTCGATCGCCTGGAGCCGCCTCTATCCGAACGGCGACGAGCCGCTGCCGAACAAAGAAGGCATTGCCTTTTACCGCGCGGTGTTCGAGGAGTGCAAAAAGTACAACATCGAGCCGCTGGTGACCCTCTGCCACTTTGACGTGCCGATGCACCTGGTGACGGAGTACGGCTCCTGGCGCAACCGCAAGATGGTCGATTTCTTCGCCCGCTACGCCCGCACCTGCTTTGAAGAATTTAACGGGCTGGTGAAATACTGGCTGACCTTCAACGAAATCAACATCATGCTGCACAGCCCGTTCTCCGGGGCGGGACTGGTGTTTGAGGAAGGCGAAAACGAAGACCAGGTGAAATACCAGGCCGCGCACCACGAGCTGGTGGCGAGCGCGCTGGCGACCAAAATTGCCCACGAGGTAAACCCGGAAAACCAGGTCGGCTGCATGCTGGCGGGCGGTAACTTCTACCCCTACTCCTGCAAGCCGGAAGACGTGTGGATGGCGCTGGAGAAAGACCGCGAGAACCTGTTCTTTATCGACGTGCAGGCGCGCGGCCGCTATCCGGCCTATTCTGCCCGCGTGTTCCGCGAGAAAGGCGTCGTGATTGTGAAAGACCCGGGCGATGACGAACTGCTGAAAAATACCGTCGATTTTGTCTCGTTTAGCTACTACGCCTCGCGCTGCGCCTCGGCGGATATGAACGCGGGCAACACCAGCGCGGCGAACATCGTGAAGTCCCTGCGCAACCCGCACATCCAGGTAAGCGAATGGGGCTGGGGCATCGACCCGCTCGGCCTGCGCATCACCATGAACATGATGTACGACCGCTACCAGAAGCCGCTGTTCCTGGTGGAAAACGGCCTCGGCGCGAAGGACGTCATCGATGAAAACGGCGAGATCAACGACGACTACCGCATCAGCTACCTGCGCGAGCACATCCGCGCGATGGGCGACGCGATTGAGGACGGCGTACCGCTGATGGGCTACACCACCTGGGGCTGCATTGACCTTGTCTCGGCCTCAACCGGGGAGATGAGCAAGCGTTACGGGTTTGTGTACGTCGACCGCGACGACGCCGGGAACGGCACGCTGGAACGGAAACGCAAGAAATCGTTCGGATGGTATAAGAAGGTGATTGCGAGTAACGGGGCGGATCTCGAGTAGCCTGTTTTGCCGGGTGGCGGCTTCGCCTTACCCGGCCTACAAAACCGTAGGCCCGGTAAGCGTAGCGCCACCGGGGGCTGCTCAGAGCTGAGAAAACCCTCCGTTCCCAACCCATCCCGCTAGCCGTGAATACACCACGTCCACCGCCTCTTTCACCGGCGGCGTCATCGGGTAATAAAACCCGACAATGTCCGGCTGAATGCCCAAAAACAGCACCTCGCCCACGTCACCTTTGATCTGATCCACGAGGTAGTTCAGCGGCATATTGTGGGTGGTCATCATAAACATCTCGGCGATGTCGTCCGGGTCAATCAGGCGGATCTCGCCGGGGTTGAGCCCCATATCGGTGGCATCGACGATTAACAGCCTGTCCGGGCGCAGCTCGCGGATGGCCACCACGTCGTTTTCCGGCGCACTGCCGCCGTCAATCACCACCCAGTCGCCCTGCGGGTTGGCGGCACACATCTCTGCGAGCAGCGGACCCGCGCCGTCATCGCCCATCATGCTGTTGCCGACACACAGTAAAACGTCAGTCACGTAATCTCCTCACCATCAGGTAGATGGCGCTCTCCTGATGAATATCATGCAGCATGCCGAGCAGCGTTTTGCTCCACGCCTGCTGCTCCGGGGTTTGTCTGCCGAGCGCCGCGTCAAAGGCGTTGGCGAGCATGGCAATGTGGTTCACATCGATCACGATCTCGCCGTACTTCGGCACGCCTTCCATTTTGCGCCGCGCCGTGCTGCCCTCCTCCAGCGTGGCAATCCACGCCAGGTATTCGGGCCAGGGGCAGCTCAGCGCGGCCTCCAGGCAGTCAATCACCCCGAGGTGATGCCCAATCGCCAGGCTGTAATAGACCACCTGCTGCGCCGCATCCGGCGTGGCATCGTTCTCATCAATAAACTTACGGCTCAGCTGACTGAACACCACCGTTTCACTCATCGGATACGCGCCTCGTCGACGATGCTGTTCAGGTTCGCCACAATCTCATTGAGGCGCGGATCGTTTTCCGCCTCCAGCCAGCGTGCCACCTGGTAGTCGCCCTGGCTCAGCAGGCGCAGATAATCATCGGCAATCTGGCGCCCGTAGCGGTACCCCGCCAGCCTGCGCGCCGTGCGGTCAACCTTCACCCGCAGCGGCTGCACCATGTCCGGGTGCAGAATGGCCGCCGGCTGGTTGTCGAGTTCGCCCGGCTCGCGAGCGTGGATTTTCTGCTCCAGCAGGCCGAGCGCCATCGCAAAGCCGTACAGCGTGGCGGCAGGCGTCGGCGGGCAGCCCGGGATGTAGACGTCCACCGGCACGATTTTGTCGGTGCCGCCCCAGACGCAGTAGAGGTCATGGAAGATGCCGCCGCTGTTGCCGCAGGCGCCGTACGAGATGCAGATTTTCGGGTCCGGCGCGGACTGCCAGGCGCGCAGCGCGGGCGAGCGCATGGCGCGGGTGACGGCCCCGGTGAACAGCAGGATGTCCGCATGACGCGGGGACGGCACCACCTTGATGCCGAAGCGCTCGGCGTCAAACAGCGGCGACAGCGTAGCGAAGATCTCAATCTCGCAGCCGTTGCAGCCGCCGCAGTCCACGCGGTAGACGTAGGCCGAGCGTTTGATTTTTTTCAGCAGCGACGCCTTCATGCTGGCGATGGATTCGTCCACCGTCATCGGCACCGGAATGCCGTTTGCGTCGCGCGGGCCCAGTAGGTTTTCCATCAGCTGGCCTCTCTCATGTGGCGGGTGATATCAATGCGGTCGGACGGCAGCAGGCATTTCTGACGCTTGCACGCCGGGCAGGTTTCGAAGCTTTCGCGGTGGTGTTCCGCGCGCGCGTCGCCGTTGTGCTGCAGCAGCGCGATGGCGTAGTCGATCTCTTTTTGCACGGCGAACGGGCGCTGGCAGACCCGGCAGTGGCACAGGTCAAAGCGCGACTGCTGCAGGAAATCCTCTTTCTTCCACACCGCCAGCTCGTACTCCTGAGACAGGCGAATGGCGACCGTCGGGCAGACCTCCTCACAGCGGCCGCAGAAGATGCAGCGCCCGAGGTTAAACTGCCAGGCCAGCTCGCCGGTTTTGAGATCCGTTTCCACCGTCAGGGCATTCGACGGACAGGCGTTGAGGCAGGCCGCGCAGCCGATGCACTGCTGCGGGTTGTGCTCCGGCTTGCCGCGAAAGTTTTTGTCGACCGGCATCGGCTCCAGCGGATAGCGGCTGGTCTGCGTGCCGGTTTTGATCACTTTTTTGATAAAGGTAAACATGACGAATCCTTATTTCAGCGGCGAGTTCTTACACTCGATGCTGTAGCGCTCAAGCTCTTTGTACGGCACCACCTGGCTTTTCTTCTTGCGCACGTCCACGACGGTCATGCGGTCGGTGCAGGAGTAGCACGGGTCGAGGCTGCCGATGATCAGCGGCGCGTCGGAGACCGTGTTGCCGCGCAGCATGTAGCGCAGGGTTGGCCAGTTGGCATAGGTCGCCGCACGGCAGCGCCAGCGGTAGAGCTTCTGGTTGTCGCCGGTCATGCTCCAGTGGATGTCATCCCCGCGCGGCGCTTCGGCAAAGCCGAGGGCAAAGCGGTTTGGAATGTAGGTGAAGCCCTCCACCATCAGCGGGCCGCCCGGCAGGTTGTCCAGACCGAAGTCGATCATGTTCAGCGCGGTGAACACCTCGTTGATGCGCACCTTCAGGCGGGAAATGACGTCGCAGCCCTGCTCGCTGTGCACGGTCATCGGCAGCAGGCCATAGCCGACGAACGGGTGATCGGCGCGGGTGTCGCGGGCGTGGCCGCTGGCGCGCACCATCGGGCCGACGTTGCTGAAGTCGCGGGCGATTTCCGGGTCAAGACGGCCGATGCCCACGGTGCGCTGCTCGATGTTGGGCGTGCTGAGCAGCATGTCCACCAGCTCCTGCACGTCGCGGCGCATCTGCTGCGCCAGCTGGCGGGTCTGGATCATGTCGTTTTTCAGCAGGTCGCGGCGGATCCCGCCGATCAGGTTCAGACCGTAAGTTTTGCGCGCCCCGGTGAGGATCTCCGCCATCTTCATCGACGCCTCACGCACGCGGAAGAACTGCATAAACCCGGAGTCAAAGCCGACGAAGTGGCAGGCCAGGCCGAGGTTCAGCAGGTGCGAGTGCAGGCGCTCCACCTCAAGCAGGATGGCGCGGATCATCTGCGCGCGTTCCGGCACCACGATCCCCATGCCGTTCTCTACCGAGGTGGTGTAGGCGGTGCTGTGGGCGAAGCCGCAGATGCCGCACACGCGGTCAGAAAGAAACGTCACTTCGTTGTAGCCCATGCGGGTCTCCGCCAGCTTCTCCATGCCGCGGTGGACGTAGAACAGGCGGTAGTCGGCGTCGATAATGTTTTCACCGTCAACGAACAGGCGGAAGTGGCCCGGCTCGTCAGAGGTGACGTGCAGCGGGCCGATCGGCACCACGTTATTCTTCTTGCTGCCCAGCTCGTTGATGAACTCGTAGGTTTCGCTGTCGGTAGTCGGCGCCGGACGCTGGCGGTAGTCCATGCTGTCTTTGCGCAGCGGATAGAGTTCGTCCGGCCAGTCGTCCGGCAGCACCAGACGGCGCTCGTCCGGCAGGCCAACCGGCACCAGGCCATACATATCGCGCACTTCACGCTCGCCCCAGACGGCGGCAGGCACGCGCGGCGTGACGGACGGGTATTCCGGTTTATTCGGGTCGACCTCGACGCGCACGGTGATCCAGCACTTCTCGCCCTGCTCCATCGACATCACGTAGTACACCGCGTAACTGCCGCACAGCTGGCGCTCGTCGTTACCGAACAGCACCGACAGCCAGCCGCCCTGCTGGTAGTAGAGAAACTCCACCACTTCCGGCAGATAGTTCACCTTAATGGTGACGGTGATCTGGTCTTTGGTTTGCCAGGACTCCTCCAGCACCACGCCCGGGAAAGCCTGATGCAACGCGGCGAGATACTGCTGACCTTTCTTTTCTTCAGACATAAATACTCTCTTTAATCACGCCACCAGCAAGGAGACGAACGCTAAAAATGCAAAACCAAACCCGGCCCAGGTGATGCGGGACGTTTCCACAAAACGCAGGCGCGCCATGCTGTTTTCGAACAGGGCAATGACCAGCACGCCGACCAGCAGCTTGAGGGCGGCAACCACGACGGCCAGCAGCAGACCGCCCGCGGAGAAGTGCGTCATCTGCCCCCACGGGAAGAAGACGCCGACAAACATCTGCAGCACCACCAGCTGTTTGAGGCTGATGCCCCACTTCAGCACCGCAAAGCCGTAGCCGCTGTATTCGGTGAGCGGCCCTTCCTGCAGCTCCTGCTCGGCTTCGGCCAGATCGAACGGCAGCTTGCCCATCTCGATAAACGTGGCGAACGCGCAGGCGCACAGCGCCAGCACCAGCGGAAGGGAGCGAGCAACTGGCCAGTGGTAAACGGTGTCGGTGATAAAGCTGATGTGCGTGGAACCCGCAACCTGCGCGGCGACCCACAGCCCCAGCAGCAGGATCGGCTCAACCAGCACGCCGAGCATCGCCTCGCGGCTGGCACCGATGCCGGTAAACGGGCTACCGGTGTCCAGGCCCGCAATCGCAAAGAAGAAGCGGGCGATGGCGAAGAGGTAGATAAGGGTAATCAGATCGCCAAGCACGGGCAGGGGCGAAGCCACCGTCACCACCGGCAGCGCGGTGGCGACGGTGAGCATCACGCCGACCATCACGAACGGCGTCAGGCGGAAGACCCAGCCTGCGGCATCCGGGGCCACGCTCTGGCGAGAAAGCAGCTTGAAGAGATCGCGGTACTCCTGCAGTACGCCAGGCCCACGACGGTTGTGCATCCGGGCGCGCGCCACGCGCGTGATGCCCGACAGCAGCGGCGCGGCGGCGAACAGCACCAGCGCCTGAAGAATTGCCAGTAACAGACTCATGTCAGGCTCCTCGTGAAATCACAATCACTACCAGCACCGCCAGCTCGATCAACGCCAGACGGCGGAACAGCGCGGGCGCGGCAGCGTTCTGCCAGCCGGGTACCCAGCCCACCGGGTTCAGCCAGTAGCGCAGCTTCAGCACGGCGGCGAAGTTCTCTTTCACCGGCATAGCAAAACCGTGGGCGGTGATGACCATCGACTGTTCGTGTTCATAGCCGCAGGCCCACGCGGCACCGCGCGAGCGGGAGGTGAGCCGGTCGCGTTTGAAGAACAGCATCAGCACGAACGGCAGCAGCGGCGCGGCAATCAGCAGCAGCGCGATCATCGGCTGGGAAACGACGGTGTGCGCCGTCTCAAGCTGCAGCGGAATGGCCTTGCCCAGCAGCGGCAGCAGCCACGGCGCGGCAACCCCGCCCGCAATGCAGCACAGCGCCAGCGCGACCACGCTTACGCCCATCAGTACCGGTGCGCAGCAGGCGTTCTCAGCCTCACGCGTACGCGGTGCGCCAAGGAAGGTCACGCCATAGACTTTCGCCATGCACATCACGGCCAGCGCCCCGGTAATCGCCAGCCCGACCGCCAGCAGCGGCCCCAGCAGGCGGGCGATAAACGCCTCGCTCTGACCGAGGGCGAAGAAGGACTGATAGATCACCCACTCCCCGGCAAAGCCGTTCAGCGGCGGCAGCGCGGCCATCGCCATCAGCCCGACCAGCATCGCTAGCGAAATCACCGGCATTTTTTTGCCAATCCCACCGAGCTTTTCGATATCCCGATGGCCGGTGCGGAACCAGACGCTGCCCGCCCCTAGGAACAGGGTGCTTTTAAACAAGCTGTGGTTGATCAGGTGATACAGACCGCCGATAAAGCCAGCGGCAATCAGCGCCGGTTGATTAAGCGCCAGCCCGGTCACGCCCGCGCCCATGCCGAGCAGGATGATGCCGATATTCTCCAGCGTGTGGTACGCCAGAAGACGCTGGATATTGTGCTCCATCAGCGCGTAGAGGCCGCCGATGAAGGCGGTGATCATGCCCGCAATCAGCAGCACCACGCCCCACCACAGCGGCGGCTGGCCGCCGGTCAGCGTCATCGCCAGAATCCCGAACAGACCGACCTTCATCACCACCACAGAAAACAGCGCGGCAGCGGGCGCGGAGGCATTCGCATGCGCCTGCGGCACCCAGCCGTGCAGCGGGATAATCCCGGCCAGCAGGCCAAAGCCGATCACACCCAGCAGCCAGACGTCATTGCCCAGCGGATGCCCGTTAAGCGCAGCGAACTCCAGCGTGCCGAAACGCTGCCACACCCGCCAGCAGGCCAGCGCCAGCAGCAGCGTCCCGAGGCGTCCCAGCGCAAACCACACTTTCCCGGAGGCGCTGCAGCCGGTCAGGAACACGCCGCAGAGCGCCATGATCTCCGCCATCACCACCAGCGCGCCGAGGTTGCTGGCGATCACGGTGCAGACCGCCGTCGCCATCAGCAGGTTCACCAGCAGGCCGTTGGCTTTGGCGTGCGGATGGCGGTGCCAGTCGATATTGAACAGGCTGATAAACAGCCCGCACAGGCCAAAGGTCACCAGCCAGATGGCGTTCAGCGGCGTAATCGCAACGGTGTGGCGAATCAGCGGCATCACGGCCTCTGCGGACTGCCCGCCGAGCAGGACAACTCCACCCGCCGCCAGTGTCATCAGGCTGCCGACCGCCCCGCCGATCCCGGCGATCCAGCCGCTCAGGGTTTTATGGAATGACAGAAGCCACGCCAGCACGGCGGCGGCGGCAAAGTACGCCACGGCGCTGGTAATCATCGTAATCGCGTTCATTTCACCCCCTCGTTGAGCGCCTGCAGAAGCGAAAGATCGCCGACGTCGGTATTAATGGTCAGCTCGCGCTTGCGCTTGCTGGTGCGGGCGATGTCGCGAATGTTCACCAGAATCAGCGCTTTGGTTGGACAGGTGCGCACGCAGGCCGGGCCCTGTTCATCGAAGCTGCACAGGTCGCACTTCACCGCCACGGCGCGGATGCCGGGCACCCAGTCCAGCAGCGTGCTGACGCGTGCAGGCGCCGGAGGCGCGGGCGGGGCTTTAGGCGAGTTGGCGTTGGCCGGAATATGCAGCGGGCGGCTGCCGGAGAATTCAATCGCACCGAACGGGCAGGCAATGCCGCACAGCTTGCAGCTTACGCACAGGCTTTCGTTCAGCTGGACTGCGCCATCCACGCGGGTGATGGCGTTCACGGGACAGACACCCGCGCAGGGGGCATCTTCACAGTGATGGCAGAGCTGCGGGGCAGACTCTTTTTCATTACGCATGACGTGCAGGCGCGGCATGGACTGTAGCCCATGCAGGCGATGCGTTTCCGAACACGCCGCCTCACAGGTTCGACAGCCAATACAGACCGTCGAGTCAGCAATTACAAAACGGTTCACCGGGTTATCCTCTGGTGATAGTCATTTTTGACGAAAAACTGTCTTGTCGACACTTCTCGACACACTAGGGGTCAGGCCACGTTCGCTGAGGTATTTCCGTCCATCAGCTGCTTCAGGTTGACCGGGAGATCGTGTTCAACGGCGGTGTACAGGCCGTTATAAACCGGGGCGATTTTTTCCAGATAGTGCTCCAGTACCTGCTGGCGATCGCGGTTGCTGACGTGGCCGTCCACCATGCCGTCAGCCATCAGCTGCGCCTTTGCAATACACTGTTTTTCACCGTCTTTTGTCTCGAGGTGGTACTCGATGGTGTGGCTATTGAAGTTATCCGCCAGGGTGACGTTGATGATGAAATGGCCGAAGAGGACAAAGCGCATATCGCCCTGCGCCGCACAGCTCATCGCGTGGTGAAGACGCGCTTTCGACAAGGTAATGCCCTGAACCAGAGAGTTGCAGTAAAGGTGCCACTGGTCCTGTAACTGCTGATGACGCTGCGCGATGTATTCCGCTTTTTCGCTGATTTCCCAAATAGTCATAAAAGGTATCCGTTTAATGGAGATAGCGGCTGTTAAGCAGATTCCATGCCAGTTTTTATGCTTATGATTTTAAATGAATTTAATTAAAAATTCGCTGTCAACATCGCGGTGTCGACGTGTCATTTCGACAGCGGTGACATCGACACGCCTTAACAAAAATCAAGCTGGCACTGTTATTGCATTACCGGGGCAATTCATTGAGGAGGCGTCATGCACGAAATCACCCTCTGCCAGCGGGCTCTGGAACTTATCGAACAGCAGGCTGTGCAAAACCACGCGAAACGCGTCACCGGCGTCTGGCTGAAGGTCGGGGCGTTTTCCTGCGTCGAGACCAGCGCCCTGACCTTCTGTTTTGAGCTGGTGTGCCGCGGCACGCTGGCGGAAGGCTGCGAACTGCATATTGAGGAGCAGCAGGCGGAGTGCTGGTGCGAACAGTGTCAGCAGTACGTCACCCTGCTCTCATCAAAGGTACAGCGCTGTCCGCAGTGTCAGAGCACCGGGCTGCGCATCGTGGCGGATGACGGCATGCAGATCCAACGCCTCGAAATCGAGAAGGAGTAAAGTATGTGTAGTACCTGCGGTTGCGCCGAAGGCAACCTGTATATAGAAGGGGATGAGCACCGTCCCCACTCCGCGTTTCGCTCCGCGCCCTTTTCCCCTGCCCCGCGCCCTGCGGCAGCCCTGACCGGCATTACCTTTGCGCCGCAGCGTTCCGACGCGGGCGACCTGCATTACGGCCACGGCGAAGCGGGTACCCACGCGCCGGGCATGAGCCAGCGCCAGATGCTGGACGTGGAAATCAACGTGCTGGACAAAAATAACCAGATCGCCGCCCGCAACCGCGCCCGCTTTGCCACCCGCAAACAGCTGGCGCTGAACCTGGTCTCCAGCCCAGGATCCGGTAAAACCACGCTGCTGACCGAAACGCTCAAACGCCTCAACGGGCGCGTCTCCTGCGCGGTGATCGAGGGCGACCAGCAAACGGTAAACGACGCGGCGCGCATCCGCGAAACCGGCACCCCGGCAATTCAGGTTAACACCGGCAAAGGCTGCCACCTGGATGCGCAGATGATTGCCGACGCCGCCCCGCGCCTGCCGCTGGCGGATAACGGCATCCTGTTTATTGAAAACGTCGGCAACCTGGTCTGCCCGGCGAGCTTCGATCTGGGTGAACGACACAAGGTGGCGGTGCTTTCGGTGACCGAAGGCGAAGACAAGCCGCTGAAATACCCCCACATGTTCGCCGCGGCATCCCTGATGCTGCTGAACAAAGTCGACCTGCTGCCGTACCTGAATTTCGACGTGGATAAGTGCCTGGCGTATGCCCGCGAAGTGAACCCGGAGATTGAGATCCTGCTGGTCTCCGCCACGCGCGGCGACGGCATGGACGGCTGGTTACGCTGGCTGGAGAACGAACGATGTGCATAGGCGTACCGGGACAAATCCATTCCCTCAACGGTAATCAGGCCAAAGTCGAGGTTTGCGGCATCCTGCGTGATGTAGACCTGACGCTGGTGGGCAGCACCGATGAAACGGGCGCGTCGCGTCTCGGCCAGTGGGTGCTGGTCCACGTGGGGTTTGCCATGAGCGTGATTAACGAAGCGGAAGCCCGCGACACGCTGGATGCGTTGCAAAACATGTTCGACGTGGAGCCGGACGTCGGCGCGCTGCTGTACGGCGAGGAGCGGTAATCATGCGTTACGTTGATGAATACCGCGCGCCGGAGCAGGTGCTGCAGCTTATCGGACACCTCAAAACGCGCGCGGCGCGGCTGGACTATACGAAAGAGAAACCGCTGCGGATCATGGAGGTGTGCGGCGGGCACACGCACGCGATCTTTAAATTTGGCCTCGACCAGCTGCTGCCGGAGAACATTGAGTTTATCCACGGCCCCGGCTGCCCGGTCTGCGTGCTGCCAATGGGACGCATCGACAGCTGTATCGAGATTGCCAGCCGGCCCGACGTCATATTCTGCACCTTTGGCGACGCGATGCGCGTGCCGGGGAAAAACGGCTCGCTGCTGCAGGCGAAAGCGCGCGGGGCGGACATCCGGATCGTCTATTCGCCGATGGATGCCCTGACGCTGGCAGCGGATAACCCCGCGCGCAAGGTGGTGTTTTTTGGCCTGGGGTTTGAAACCACCATGCCCGCCACCGCCATCACGCTGCAGCAGGCGAAAGCGCGCGGCGTCGATAACTTTTTCTTCTTCTGCCAGCACATTACGCTCATCCCCACCCTGCGCAGCCTGCTGGAAGCGCCAGGCAACGGCATTGACGCCTTTCTGGCACCGGGCCACGTCAGCATGGTGATTGGCACAGACGCCTACGGTTTTATCGCTGAACAGTACAATCGTCCGTTAGTGGTCGCTGGTTTCGAACCACTTGATCTACTGCAAGGTGTCACCATGCTGGTTGAGCAGAAAATAGCGGCCCTGAGCGCGGTCGAAAACCAGTACCGCCGCGTGGTGCCGGATGCCGGCAATGAACGGGCTCAGCGTGCCATTGCGGAGGTGTTCAGCGTCGAAGGCGACAGCGAGTGGCGAGGACTGGGGCTGATTGCCGAATCCGGCGTGCGCCTGACGCCAGCCTATCGCGCGTTCGACGCCGAAGCGCATTTCCGCCCGCAGCCGCAGCAGGTTTGCGACGATCCCCGGGCCCGCTGTGGCGAGGTGCTCACCGGCAAATGCAAACCGCATCAGTGCCCGTTATTTGGCAATACCTGTAACCCGCAAACGGCGTTTGGCGCGCTGATGGTCTCCTCCGAAGGGGCATGCGCCGCGTGGTATCAATATCGCAACCAGGAGTGTGAAGCATGAACACGGTGGAAATGGCGCACGGAAGCGGTGGACAGGCGATGCAGCAGCTGATTAACCGGCTGTTCATGGAGGCCTTTAACAACCCCTGGCTCGCCGAGCAGGAAGACCAGGCGCGCATTGACCTCGCCACCCTCACCGCCCAGGGCGACCGGCTGGCCTTCTCCACCGACAGCTATGTCATCGATCCGCTGTTCTTTCCCGGCGGCGATATCGGCAAGCTCGCCGTCTGCGGCACGGCCAACGACGTGGCCGTCAGCGGCGCCATTCCCCGCTACCTCTCCTGCGGATTCATCCTCGAAGAGGGTCTGCCAATGGAGACGCTCACGGCGGTGGTGAACAGCATGGCACACACCGCGCGCGAGGCGGGTATCGCTATCGTCACCGGGGACACCAAAGTGGTCCAGCGCGGTGCGGCCGATAAGCTGTTTATCAACACCGCGGGGATGGGGGCAATACCCGCCAACATTCACTGGGGCGCACAGCGGCTTAGCGCGGGCGACGTGCTGCTGGTAACCGGCACGCTGGGCTGCCACGGAGCGACTATCCTTAACCTGCGCGAAGGCTTAGGGCTGGACGGTGAACTGCGCAGCGACTGCGCGGTGCTCACCCCGCTGATTCAGACGCTGTGTGCTATTCCCGGCGTGAAGGCCTTGCGCGATGCCACCCGCGGCGGGGTGAATGCGGTGGTTCACGAATTCGCCGCAAGCAGCGGGTGCGGAATTGAACTGACCGAGCGTGGCCTGCCTGTAAAAGCTGCCGTGCGCGGGCTGTGCGAACTATTGGGACTTGACCCACTGAACTTTGCTAACGAAGGCAAGCTGGTGATCGGCGTGGAACGCGCGGCGGCGGAAGCCGTTCTTGCAGAGCTGCGCGCGCATCCATTAGGGAAAGAGGCCGCCATCATTGGCGAAGTGGTTGAGCGCAAGGGGGTGCGCCTGACCGGACTTTACGGCGTGAAGCGCACGCTGGACCTGCCGCACGCGGAACCGTTACCCCGAATTTGCTAGAGCCGCGCCATAAGCGGTCAGCACTGAATGTCTCTTTTTTGCCAGTTTCTATTGGAAAGCAATAATGCCGTATACACCGATGAGCGATCTTGGACAGCAGGGCCTGTTTGATATCACGCGCACACTTTTACAGCAGCCCGATCTCGGCGCGCTGAGCGATGCCCTGACGCGGTTGGTCAGGCAATCAGCGCTGGCCGACAGCGCGGCGATTGTACTGTGGCATAGCGGAACGCACCGCGCGAGCTACTATTCAACGCGCGATAATGGCAAAACGTTTGAGTACGAAGACGAAACGTATCTCGCGCATGGCCCGGTGCGCCGTATTCTCTCCCGTCCGGAAGCGCTGCACTGCAACTTTGAGGAGTTCCGCACGGCGTGGCCGCGGCTCGCGGAGAGCAACCTCTACCAGCCGTTCGGCCACTACAGCATGCTGCCGCTCGCGGCGGAGGGACATATTTTTGGTGGCTGCGAGTTTATTCGCACGACTGACCAGCCCTGGAGCGAGGCGGAATACGAGCGTCTGCACACCTTTACCCAGATTGTGGCCGTCGTCGCGGAGCAGATCCAAAGCCGCGTGACCAATAACGTGGATTACGACCTGCTGAGCCGCGAGCGCGACAACTTCCGCATTCTGGTCGCCATCACCAACGCCGTGCTGTCGCGCCTTGATATGGACGAGCTGGTCAGCGAAGTGTCGAAAGAGATCCACCACTATTTCAAAATCGATGCCATCAGCATCGCGCTGCGCGGCCATCGCAAGGGCAAGCTGAACATCTACTCCACGCATTATCTGGATGAAGCCAACCCGGCGCACGAGCAGAGCGAAGTGGACGAAGCGGGCACCCTTTCTGAGCGGGTATTTAAAAGCAAAGAGATCCTGCTGCTCAACCTGAGCGAGCAGGACCCGGTGGCACCGTACGAGCGGATGCTGTTTAACACCTGGGGCAACAAGATTCAGACCCTGTGCCTGCTTCCCCTGATGTCCGGCAACACCATGCTGGGGGTGCTGAAGCTGGCGCAGTGTGATGAAGCCGTGTTTACCACCGCCAACCTGAAGCTGCTGCGCCAGATCGCCGAGCGTATCTCCATCGCGCTGGATAACGCCCTCGCCTATCAGGAGATCCACCGCCTGAAAGAGCGGCTGGTGGATGAGAACCTGGCCCTGACCGAACAGCTCAACAACGTGGACAGCGAGTTTGGTGAAATCATCGGGCGCAGCGACGCCATGTACAGCGTGCTCAAGCAGGTTGAGATGGTGGCGCAAAGCGACAGCACGGTGCTGATCCTGGGCGAAACCGGTACGGGTAAAGAGCTGATTGCCCGCGCCATCCACAACCTGAGCAACCGCAACAGCCGTCGGATGGTGAAGATGAACTGCGCGGCGATGCCTGCAGGCCTTCTGGAAAGCGACCTGTTCGGCCACGAGCGCGGTGCATTCACCGGGGCCAGCAGCCAGCGGCTGGGCCGTTTTGAGCTGGCGGACAAGAGCTCGCTGTTTCTCGACGAAGTGGGCGATATGCCGCTGGAGCTACAGCCGAAACTGCTGCGCGTTCTGCAGGAGCAGGAGTTTGAACGTCTTGGCAGCAACAAGCTTATCCAGACTGACGTGCGGCTGATTGCCGCCACCAACCGCGACCTGAAAAAAATGGTCGCCGACCGCGAGTTTCGCAGCGATCTCTACTATCGCCTGAACGTCTTCCCGATCTTCCTGCCGCCGCTGCGCGAGCGCCCGGAAGATATTCCCCTGCTGGTCAAAGCGTTTACCGCCAAGATCGCGCGTCGGATGGGGCGAAACATCGACAGCATTCCTGCCGAGACGTTACGTACCCTTTCATCAATGGAGTGGCCCGGCAACGTGCGCGAGCTGGAAAACGTCATCGAGCGTGCGGTGCTGCTGACGCGTGGCAATGTGCTGCAGCTCTCCTTGCCTGAAGTGACGCTGCCTGACGTGACCGTGCCCGCCGCCGAGACGGCGAAAGAGGGAGAAGATGAATATCAGCTCATTATGCGCGTACTCAAAGAGACCAACGGCGTGGTCGCCGGGCCAAAAGGTGCCGCCCAGCGTTTAGGGTTAAAACGCACTACCCTGCTGTCGCGCATGAAGCGTCTCGGGATCGATAAAGAGAGCCTGGTTTAAGCCCCCAATCCGGCGGTGTTTTTCTGGCACCGCCTTTCGTTACCCTGCGCAATTGTCCCTCATTGACACAAAATCGTTTCCTCTGTATAAAATTCCGCCTTAATAATGAGTTTCATTTGCATCAATAATAATATTAATCAAGGGTAGCGTTTCATGAAGAAGGTCATCTGCGCGTTAGGCCTGGCGGTTGCGTCGGTCAGTTCTGCTCTGGCAACCACATATCCTCTGACGATTGAAAACTGTGGCTATAAAGAGACATTCACCAAAGCGCCGGAACGCGTCGTGGCTCTGGGTCAGAATACTGTCGAAATTCTGCTCCTGCTGGGGCTGGAAGATAAGGTGAAGGCCAGCGCCTTCTGGCCGACGAAAGTGCTGCCGCAGCTGGCGGAACAGAACGCAAAAATCAAAACCCTGACGGTCGAAATCCCTACCCTTGAATCCGTGCTTGCGCAAAATCCCGACTTTGTCCCCGCGCAGTCACCGCTGCTGCTGGGGCCAGAAAGCAAGGTCGCAAAACGCGACGATCTGATGACCCTGGGCGTGAACAGCTACGTGTCCCCGGGCATGTGTGCGACCAAAAAAGCCACCGGCGATATGTACGGCAGCCGCCAGAAACTGTGGGATATGACGTATCTCTATCAGGAGATTGAGGATTTCGCCAAAATCTTTAACGTTGAAGACCGCGGTCAGGCCGTGATTGCCGATTTCAAAAAACGTGAGGCCGACTTGCGTAAGGAATTCGGCAAGAACAAAAAAGACCTATCGTTTGTTTTCTGGTTCTCCAGCTCCTCCCCCTCTGCGGACGCCTACGTAGGCGGTAAAAATAGCCCCTCCGGGTTTATCGCCAGCCTGATGGGCGGGCATAACGCCATCACCTCAGAGACCGAATGGCCAACCGTGGGCTGGGAAAGCATTATTGCCGCCAATCCGGATGTGATTGTGGTCTCGAGCCTGGATCGCAACCGCTGGGCGCTGGATAACGCGGAAGAGAAAATCAAATTCCTGAAAAGCGATCCGGCCGTCAGCCAGCTGGACGCGGTGAAAAAAGGCCATATCGTGGTGATGGACGGTCAGGCCATGAACCCGACAATTCGCACGATTTACGGGGCTGAGCAGGTTGGCGAACAGCTCAGAAAACTGGGGCTGCACTGATGACCACCGCTGTCCTTCAGGCCAGGCAGAGCCTGGTTCTGACGACCTCGTGTTTGCTCGCCTTTGTCCTGCTATTTCTGGTTATCGCGCTGAGCGTCAGCGTCGGCGAGCTGTCCATCCCGCTGGATAACGTGTTTTACGCCATCAGCAATAAAATGGGGCTCACCGATGTTCCGCTCACTCGCATCTATGAGAGCGTGATCTGGGACTTCCGCCTGAGCCGCGCGCTGGTGGCGGCCTGCTGCGGCGCAGGTCTGGCCATCTGCGGGGCCGTATTGCAGAGCCTGCTGAAGAACGCGCTGGCGGAACCCTACGTGCTCGGCGTGTCCGCGGGCGCATCGACCGGGGCGGTTTCTGTCGTCGTGTTGGGGATCGGCACCGGTGCGGTGTCGCTCTCTGCCGGAGCCTTTGCCGGGGCGTTCGCCGCGTTTGCGTTTGTCGCGTTTCTGACGAACGGGGCGCGCGGCGGGAATGAACGTACGATTCTGGCAGGCGTCGCCGCCTCACAGCTTTTTAACGCCATTACCGCCTACACCATTAGCACCTCCGCCAGTGCCCAGCAGGCGCGCGACGTGATGTTCTGGCTGCTGGGCAGCTTCAGCGGCGTGCGCTGGCCTGAATTCCAGCTGGCACTGGTCGTGGTGCTGATTGGGTTAGCCGTGTGCCTCTACTATTCCCGGGCGCTGGATGCCTTTACGTTCGGCGATGACGCCGCGGCGTCGCTGGGCATTGCTGTCCCCTGGGTGCGCCTGGCGCTCTTTACCACCACCGCGCTGATTACCGCAACCATCGTCAGCATGGCGGGCTCAATCGGCTTTGTCGGGCTGGTGGTGCCGCACGTCATGCGTTTCCTGTTCGGGCCGCTGCACCGCACGCTGCTGATTGCCAGCGCGCTGGCAGGCGCGATCCTGATGGTGCTGGCAGACATTGCCTCGCGCATGCTGATTGCGCCGCAAAGCCTGCCCGTCGGCGTGGTCACCGCGCTGGTTGGCGTTCCGTTCTTTGCCGTGATTATCTACCGCTCAAGGAATAAGTGATGAGCATCTGCGCTGAAAATATTACCTGGAAGGTCGGCAAAAAAGTCATCGTTAATGACGTCTCGCTGAAGGTTTCCCGGGGCGAAACGGTAGGACTGCTTGGCCCTAACGGCTGCGGTAAATCGTCTCTTTTACGTATCCTCGCGGGGCTGCGTCGCCCGGATGCGGGCTGTGTGACGCTGGACGGCCAGGACATCTCTCGTATTGCCAAAAAGCTGCTGGCCCGCCGGGTCGCCTTCGTGGAGCAGCACGGCATGACTGACGCCAACATGCGCGTGCGCGACGTGGTCAAACTCGGGCGGATTCCGCACCACTCCGCCTTTTCCAACTGGAGCACGCACGATGACGAAACCGTCACCGCCGCTCTGCAGCGCGTGGATATGCTGGATAAAAGCGACCAGGGGTGGCTGAGCCTCTCCGGCGGTGAGCGCCAGCGCGTCCACATTGCCCGCGCGCTGGCCCAGACCCCGACGGAAATCCTGCTGGATGAACCGACCAACCACCTGGACATTCATCATCAGATGCAGCTGATGCAGTTAATCAGCGAATTACCGGTCACCAGCATTGTCGCCATCCACGATCTCAACCACGCCTCGATGTTCTGCGACTCGCTGATTGTGATGCAGAAAGGGCAAATTGTGGCGACGGGAACACCGCAGGACATCCTGTCCGAGTCGCTGCTCTGGGACGTCTTCCGGGTCAAAACCAAAATTGAGATCTCACCGTTCCATGGCAAAAAGCACATTCACTTTATCGTTTAGGGGCGAGTGAACAACGATGCCCCTTCGCCCTGCCACCACGCTCTGGCCCCCCGTTTTACTGGGTAGCCAGTTTGTTTTTAACATCGGCTTTTACGCCGTTGTCCCCTTCCTGGCGATATTCCTGCGCGACGATATGCTGCTCTCCGGCGGGCTGATCGGGCTGATCCTCGGCCTGCGCACGTTCTCTCAGCAGGGGATGTTTATCGTCGGCGGCGCGCTCTCGGACCGGTTTGGCGCGAAAATCGTTATCCTGAGCGGGTGCATTATTCGCGTCGCGGGGTATCTGCTGCTGGCGCTTGGAGAATCGCTGTGGCCGATTATTCTGGGCGCGTGCCTGACGGGGGTGGGCGGCGCGCTGTTTTCTCCCTCTATTGAGGCATTGCTGGCGAAAGCGGGCACGCACAGCGAGGCGAAAGGTAAACGGAGCCGGGCGGAGTGGTTCGCGCTCTTTGCGGTCTGCGGGGAACTCGGTGCGGTACTGGGCCCGGTTGCCGGCGCCCTGCTCACCGGCCTGGGCTTTCGCCAGGTGGCGCTGGCGGGCGCTGGCGTCTTTCTCGTTGCGCTGGTGGTTCTCTACTTTTGCCTGCCCGCGTCACGCCACGCTGCGCGGACGCTAAAACTCGTTCCCTGGTGGACGACCTTTCGCCAGCCCCGCTTTGTCGCCTTTATCATTGCCTATAGCTCGTGGCTTTTAAGCTATAACCAGCTCTATCTGGCGCTGCCGGTAGAGATCCAGCGCGCCGGCGGTAACGAGAAAGATCTCGGCCCGCTTTTTATGCTGGCCTCTGTACTGATTGTTGCTTTACAGCTGCCGCTGGCGCGTTTCGCCCGGCGCGTGGGCGCGGTGAGGATCCTGCCGGTGGGCTTTTTATTCCTCTCCGCCGCCTTTGCAAGCGTGGCAATGTTTGCGCCGACGGCACCGCCTGAGGGCTGGCTTCGCCTGCTGCCGTCGGTCTGTTTCGTGACGCTGTTGACGCTGGGACAGATGCTGCTGGTACCCTCAGCTAAGGACCTGGTCCCCCGGTTTGCCGAGGAGTCCACGCTGGGGGCGCACTACGGCGCACTCGCCACCGCCGGAGGCATTGCGGTACTGGCCGGAAATTTGCTGTTTGGCAGCCTGCTGGATCGCGCGCTGGTGCCCTCAACGCAGGCGATGCTCCCCTGGCTGCTGCTGGCCCTCTTCCCTCTCTGCAGCGCGCTGGCCCTTAACGTGATTTGCCGCCCGCTCAGAAGCTGAACCGGTCACTTTTTCGGACGATACTTTTCCGGCAGTTCCGGTACGGGACGACGGTCATCCATCAGATGGCGGACGGTCAGAATGGGGTGACGCCAGAGCATTCGCGGGCCTGCCCAGCGCATAATCTGCTTCATCTCTTCGCGTTTTGCAGGCTGGTAGCAGTGGACCGGACACTGTTTACAGGCGGGCTTTTCCTCCCCGAAAACGCATTTATCCAGACGCTTATCGGCATAGGCATTTAGCGCCTGATAGTGCCCCTCTTCCACAGAGGCTTGAGGACACTGCTTCTGATACAGCGCGATCATTTTCGCGATGGTGTCTTTTTCGCGTGAAATTCGTTTACCGGACATAGCGACTTACCGAACAATAAAGTGCAAAAATAATACACCTTTCAATGCGGGATTTCAGTTATTGCATGTCGTTTTCTGAAGCCTGATTCCAGTTTTAGCCCTGCAAGGCCCAACCATCACTGGTATTTTATACAGGCATCAGTAATGACTTTTATCCGTGTTGTCGGGAGACCCTATGCAAGAACTCGCTATCAACAAACCCTATCGCCATTTAACAGTGGGATATTTCAGAAAGCGCCATGAAGACCGCAATACCAAGATACCGAAGCGCTACAGCGTGCATGCGGCACTGAGCTTAAAAGGAGACTGGCTTGAAAAGGCAGGGTTTACCACCCACTCCCGGGTGCGAGTGGGCGTAGAGCATGGAAAAATCGTCATTGAGCTCATGTCGGAAGATGCCTCGTAAAGCGGCGACATTTTTCTGCGCCGTACCTTTTTTTCATGCGACAATAGAAGGAACAAACGGCCACTGAGCCGCTCAAAACGGTTTATATTCAAAGAAATGGACATCATAACTCCATGAGCACACTCGACAATTTCGACGCACATACGCCGATGATGCAGCAGTATCTGAAGCTGAAGGCACAGCATCCGGAAATCCTGCTGTTCTATCGTATGGGCGATTTTTACGAGCTGTTTTATGACGATGCCAAACGCGCATCGCAGCTGCTCGACATCTCGCTGACCAAACGGGGCGCATCGGCTGGTGAACCCATTCCAATGGCCGGTATTCCGCACCACGCGGTAGAAAACTACCTGGCGAAACTGGTGAATCAGGGTGAGTCTGTTGCCATCTGCGAACAGATCGGCGACCCCGCAACCTCAAAAGGTCCGGTGGAACGCAAGGTCGTGCGCATCGTCACGCCGGGCACCATCAGTGATGAAGCCCTGCTTCAGGAGCGCCAGGATAACCTGCTGGCCGCGCTGTGGCAGGACGGCAAAGGCTTTGGCTACGCGACGCTGGACATCAGCTCCGGGCGTTTTCGTCTGAGTGAACCGGCCGATCGTGAAACGATGGCTGCCGAACTGCAGCGCACCAACCCGGCAGAACTGCTCTACGCCGAAGATTTCGCCGAAATGGCGCTGATTGAAGGTCGTCGCGGGCTGCGCCGCCGTCCACTGTGGGAATTCGAAATTGATACCGCGCGCCAGCAGCTGAATCTGCAGTTTGGCACCCGCGATCTGATTGGCTTTGGCGTTGAAAATGCCCCGCGCGGGCTGTGTGCGGCAGGTTGCCTCCTGCAGTACGTAAAAGATACCCAGCGCACCGCCCTGCCGCATATCCGCTCTATCACCATGGAGCGCCAGCAGGACAGCATCATCATGGATGCCGCCACGCGCCGTAACCTGGAGATCACCCAGAACCTGGCGGGCGGCGTAGAAAATACGCTCGCGTCGGTCCTCGACAATACGGTAACGCCAATGGGCAGCCGTATGCTGAAACGCTGGCTGCATATGCCGATTCGCGATACCGCTACGCTGGTTTGCCGTCAGCAGACGATTGCCGCCCTGCAGGATCGCTATACCGAGCTGCAGCCGGTCCTGCGTCAGGTGGGCGATCTGGAACGTATCCTGGCCCGTCTGGCGCTGCGCACGGCGCGACCGCGCGATCTGGCGCGGATGCGTCATGCTTTCCAGCAGCTGCCGGAACTGCGTGCGCAGCTGAGCGACGTTGACAGCGCGCCGGTACAGAAACTCCGCGAAACCATGGGCGAATTTACCGAACTCCGCGAGCTGCTTGAACGCGCCATTATTGATGCGCCTCCGGTTCTCGTGCGTGATGGCGGCGTGATTGCCCCGGGCTACAACGAGGAGCTGGACGAATGGCGCGCGCTGGCCGACGGCGCGACGGACTACCTTGATAAGCTGGAGATCCGCGAGCGCGAGCGTCTTGGTCTCGACACCCTGAAGGTGGGGTATAACGCGGTTCACGGTTACTACATTCAAATCAGCCGCGGGCAGAGCCACCTGGCGCCGATTCACTACGTGCGCCGCCAGACGTTGAAAAACGCTGAACGCTACATCATTCCCGAGCTGAAAGAGTACGAGGACAAAGTTCTCACCTCGAAAGGCAAAGCGTTGGCGCTGGAAAAACAGCTCTATGAAGAGCTGTTTGACATGCTGATGCCACACCTGGCCGACCTGCAGCTGAGCGCCAGCGCGCTGGCGGAACTGGACGTGCTGGTGAACCTGGCCGAACGCGCGGAAACGCTGAACTACACCTGCCCGACCTTTACCGACAAGCCCGGTATTCGCATTACCGAAGGCCGTCACCCGGTGGTCGAGCGGGTGCTGAACGAACCGTTCATCGCCAACCCGCTGAGCCTGTCGCCGCAGCGAAGAATGCTGATCATTACCGGTCCGAACATGGGCGGTAAGAGTACCTATATGCGTCAGACGGCGCTGATTGCCCTGCTTGCCTATATCGGCAGCTACGTTCCGGCGCAAAACGTGGAGATTGGCCCCATCGACCGTATCTTTACCCGCGTCGGGGCAGCGGACGATCTGGCGAGCGGCCGCTCAACCTTCATGGTCGAGATGACCGAAACGGCTAACATTCTGCATAATGCGACGGAGCACAGCCTGGTGCTGATGGACGAAGTCGGACGCGGAACGTCAACCTACGATGGTCTGTCGCTGGCCTGGGCCTGTGCGGAAAGCCTCGCGAATAAAATCAAGGCCATGACGCTGTTCGCCACCCACTACTTCGAGTTGACGCAGTTGCCGGAGAAAATGGAAGGCGTGGCTAACGTCCACCTTGATGCGCTGGAGCACGGCGACACCATCGCCTTTATGCATACGGTGCAGGATGGCGCGGCAAGCAAGAGCTATGGTCTGGCCGTTGCGGCGCTGGCCGGTGTACCGAAAGAGGTGATCAAGCGCGCGCGTCAGAAACTGCGTGAGCTGGAAAGCCTGTCACCGAATGCGGCGGCGACGCAGATCGATGGTACGCAGATGTCGCTGCTGGTGCCAGCGGAAGAGACATCGCCTGCCGTGGAAGCGCTGGAGAATCTCGATCCGGATTCCCTGACGCCGCGTCAGGCGCTGGAGTGGATTTATCGGTTGAAGAGTCTGGTTTAGTTTTCTGCGGTCTTTGCCCGGTGGCGCTGCGCTTACCGGGCCTACGAATTTTGTAGGCCGGGTAAGGCGAAGCCGCCACCCGGCAAAACAGACCGCACAATATTATCGCTCGGTAAGCGCAGCGCCACCGGGCTTTTTTTTAGAGCAGCGGCGGGATTGTCGGCACCTGCGGCGCCTCGTCAATATCCTTCTGCGTCATGCGGAACGCTTCCGGGTAATGCTCGCGGCTGGTACGGCGCAGCGGTTCGGTATCGCGCCAGGTATACAGACAATGCTGGCACTGGTAAACGGTCCAGACCCCTTTCACCGGTGACGTCGCCATCACTTCAATATGCTCATCGGCACAACGTGGACAAATCATCTTTTCCTCCTTATTGGCGTGCAGCCAGCATCGCGGTCAGTTTTTCAGCCCAGGCTTTGGTTTCGGGAAGATCCTGAACCGGCTGGCTATAGTGGCCCCGGGTGTCCGGTGCGACAGGCGTGGTCGCATCAATAATCAGTTTGTCGGTAATACCCGCCGGACTGGATCCCGGATCGAGTTCAAGCACCGACATGTTTGGCAGCTGCACCAGATCGCCTGCCGGGTTGACCTTCGATGACAGCGCCCACATCACCTGCGGAAGGTTGAACGGATCGACATCCTCATCCACCATGATCACCATCTTCACGTAGCCCAGGCCGTGCGGCGTGGTCATGGCGCGCAAGCCAACCGCGCGGGCGAAGCCGCCGTAACGCTTTTTGGTGGAGATGATCGCCAGCAGACCGTGGGTGTACATCGCGTTTACCGCCTGTACTTCCGGGAACTCCGCTTTCAGCTGCTGGTAGAGCGGCACGCAGGTGGCTGGCCCCATCAGATAATCAATCTCGGTCCATGGCATGCCGAGGTAAAGGGATTCGAAAATCGGTTTGGTGCGGTAAGAAACTTTGTCGATACGGACAACCGTCATGTTACGGCCACCGGAGTAGTGCCCGGTAAACTCGCCGAACGGCCCTTCAATTTCGCGCTTACGGCCTTCAATCACCCCTTCAAGGATCACTTCAGAACCCCACGGCACGTCAAAGCCGGTCAGCGGCGCGGTGGCAATCGGGTACGGGCTTTCACGGAGCGCGCCGGCCATTTCATATTCCGACTGATCGTATTTCAGCGGCGTCGCGCCCATCAGGGTGATGATCGGGTCGTTGCCCAGCGTAATCGCAATCGGCAGGTCTTCGCCGCGCTCTTCCGCTTTGTGCAGATGCAGAGCGATATCGTGCATCGGCACCGGCTGCAGGCCGAGCTTGCGCTTGCCCTTCACTTCCATGCGGTAGATGCCAACGTTCTGCTTGCCGAAGTTATCCGGGTCGAGCGGATCGCGCGAGACAACGCACGCTTTGTCGAGATAAAAACCACCGTCCCCGTCGTTCAGGCGGAACAGCGGCAGGATGTCGAACAGGTTAATGTCTTCACCGTCCACCGTATTCTGCGCCCAGGCCGGGTTGGCGCGGCGCTCTGGCGCAATCGGGAATTTATCCCAGCGGCGAATAAACTCGTCGATCTGCTTTTTCACCGGCGTGTTCGCAGGCAGCCCCATCGAAATAGCGTGATTTTGCCAGGAGCCGATGGTGTTCATCACCACGCGAGCATCGGTAAAGCCGCGAATATTGTCAAACCACAGCGCGGGCGCGCCGTCACCGATGCGGCCGGTCGCGTTGGCTGCCGCCGCCAGATCCGGCTCGGCGTTTACCTCTTCCTCAATTTTCAGCAGTTGCCCTTGCTCATCGAGCGCCTGCAGGAAGCTTCTCAGATCATCAAATGCCATCTTTATTCTCCTGTGAAAAATGTTTCGCCTCTCGCAACCCGTTCCAGCGACGCGCCTTTTTATGCTCCAGGCCAAACTGGTCGAGCACGCGGGTCACAATATGCTGGGTAATGTCATCGGCGGTTTGCGGGTGGTTGTAGTACGCAGGCATGGGCGGCACCATCGCCACGCCCATGCGGGAGAGCGCCAGCATGTTCTCCAGATGAATGGTGCTGAGCGGCGTTTCACGGGGCACCAGCACCAGCTTACGCCCCTCTTTCAGCACCACATCCGCCGCACGGCCCACCAGCCCTTCGGCATAGCCCGCGCGGATCCCGGCCAGCGTTTTCATGCTGCAGGGAATGACGATCATGCCGTCGGTACGAAACGAGCCGGAGGAGATGGTGGCGGCCTGGTCAGCCGGGCTGTGAACGACGTCAGCCAGGGCAGCTACGTCCTGGGCGGTGTAAGGCGTTTCCAGCTCAATGGTGGTTTTTGCCCACTTAGACATCACCAGATGCGTCTCTACTTCCGGCATTTCCCGCAGCGCCTGCAGCAGCGCCACGCCCAGCGGAGCACCCGTCGCCCCCGTCATTCCCACGATCAATCTCATTCATCACCTCAATCAATTTGTTCGTGTACGAACATTGTAGGTAAACTACTCCCGGATTGTTTTTCTGACAAGATTGTTCGTACACGATCACACAAAATGCTAAAAAATGCCGCATTATCATCCTGGACTTTAGCGGCTATCATAGGGGGTGATTTTTTCTGTCGGAGTGTTCATGGAACTAAGACAAGAGGCGTTCCACCTGTTACGTCAGCTTTTTCAACAGCATACCGCGAAGTGGCAACATGCCCTGCCGGAACTGACCAAGCCGCAGTATGCGGTGATGCGCTCGATTGCCGAGCATCCGGGCATTGAACAGGTGGCATTGACTGAAGTCGCGGTCAGCACGAAAGCGACCCTGGCGGAAATGCTGAGCCGCATGGAGGCGCGCGGGCTGGTCAAACGCGAGCACGACCCTGCGGATAAGCGCCGTCGCTTTGTCTTCCTGACGCCAGAAGGTGAAGCCCTGCTTGCAGACTGTAAGCCGGTAGGCAATGAGGTTGATGAGGCCTTTTTAGGACGCCTTAACAAGGCCGAGCGGGAGCAGTTCTCTGCGCTCATCAAAAAGATGATGCACGATTAACTCACGCTGGTGCGCATAAAATCGATAAAGGTGCGCACTTTTGCGGGCACATGCCGGGCATCAGGATAGACCGCATAGATCCCCTGCCGCGCAAAGGTATACTCCGGTAAAATCGTCACCAGCGTTCCCGCATCAAGCGCTTCACGCACCATCCATTCCGGCAGTAACGCCACCCCACCGCCTGCGAGCGCAAAAGCCATAAGGGCCTGAGCGCTGTCGGCAAACAAACGCGGCGCCTTTTTTATCTCCAGCATGTCAGGCGCACCGCGGGCATCTTTCACCTGCCAGCGCAGCGGCGAGGCTAAGCGCTCGTGGATAATCCAGTCGGCCTGCGCCAGCTGCGCAAGCGATTCGATCGGGTTTCCCGCAAGCCACTCGGGCGTCGCGACGGGGAGAATAGAAAAGTGAGAAATCAGTGCGGCGTGGTTGCGCGAATCAACAAGCGTCCCCAGCCGGATGGCCACGTCAAAGCGCTCCGAGATAAGGTCTGCGTGCAGTGACGACGAAACATGTCGGACGCGAAGATCCGTGTGCTGCTGGCTAAACCTGGCCAGCAGCGGCACCACGACCCGGGCGCCATATTCAGGCGTGGTCGTGATCCGCAGTTCGCCGGTGAGCCCCGCATGGTTCGCGCGGACATCATCCTGCAGCCGTTCGGCCTCCTTCAGAAGCGCCACGCTGCGCTGATGAAAAAGCACGCCCGCCTCGGTTAGCGTCAGGCGGCGGGTGGAGCGCAGCAGCAGCGTAACGCCCAGCTCATCTTCAAGCTGGCGGATATTGAAGCTGACCACGGCTTTTGTCAGGCCCAGCGCATCGGCGGCGGCCGTAAAACTGCCGGTGTCGGCCACCGCGACAAGCATCTGCGTCCGCTGCAGGTTAATCATCATCACGCCCTTTACTGTCAAAATATTTTTGACAGTATATCGCGCTTTGTCAGGTTTATCCGTGCTTCCCGGATCGATACGATACGCCACCTCACCGGAGGATCCACCATGACGTATCGCAGCAAAGTCGCCGTTGTCTATCTGCTGGGCTTTTTTCTTGATTTGATCAACATGTTCATTGCCAGCGTCGCGTTCCCGGCAATGGCTCACGCCTTTAACGCCACGCCTTCGGCCCTTACCTGGGTTAGTAACGGGTACATTGCCGGCCTGACGCTGGCGATCCCGTTCAGCAGCCTGCTCTCGCGCCGCATCGGACAAAAGCGCGTCATCCTGCTTTCGCTTTTTCTGTTCAGTGCCGCCTCCGCTGCGGCGGGCCTGTCTGCAACGCTGGAAAGTCTGATTGCCTGGCGAGTGCTTCAGGGCGTGGGAGGAGGCTTACTGATCCCCGTCGGACAGGCGCTGACCTGGCAACAGTTCAGGCCTCAGGAGCGTGCGAAGCTCTCTTCGGCGGTAATGCTGGTTGCGTTGCTTGCCCCGGCCTGCTCCCCGGCTATTGGCGGCGTGCTGGTGCAGACGCTAGGCTGGCGATGGATCTTTTTCGCCACGCTTCCGGTGGCTATCGTGACCTTCGTTCTGGCCTGCCTGTGGCTTAAACACGAAATGCCTGCGATGAACGCGGCCAGACTGCTAAACCTGACCTTGCTCGCGGACCCGCTTTTGCGTTTTTCCATGCTTGTCTATATCTGCGTTCCTGGCGTATTTATTGGGGTGAACGTCACGGGCATGTTTTATCTTCAGAACGTGGCGAACATGAGTCCCGCCGCTACGGGCATGCTCATGCTGCCGTGGTCTGTGGCATCGTTTATCGCCATCACGGCAACGGGACGTTATTTTAACCGTATCGGCCCCCGCCCCCTGATCGTCATCGGCTGCCTGTTGCAGGCGACGGGCATTCTGCTTTTGATTGACGTCAGTTCGGCTACGCTGTTGCCTGCCGTCGCGTTTGCCCTGATGGGCGCCGGGGGAAGCCTGTGCAGCAGCACGGCTCAGAGCAGCGCGTTTCTGACAACGCGCCGGGACGAGATGCCGGATGCCAGCGCGCTGTGGAATCTCAATCGTCAATTGAGCTTTTTTGCCGGTGCCCTGCTGCTGGCGCAGGTGCTGAACCTGGCGCAGGCGTGGCTGACGCCACACGCCGCCTGGCACGGGATGTTTATTTTTGCCGCAGGCATGACCTTGCTGCCTGTACCGTACGTTTTTCGTCTTAACAATACGCAGGTGCTAAACCCGCTGCGACAGGAGAATTCATGACGCCTTTCGAACACGACATTATCGACCTCCACATTGCGCTTGAAGCATGGTTAGGCAAAGGTGAAGGCGAGGCCGACGCGCTGCTCGCCCGTTTCCAGCGCGATTTTCTGATGATCCCGCCGGGCGGTGTACAGGTCGACTATAACGGCCTGGCCAGTTTTCTGGAAAAACAGCGCGGAAGCCGTCCCGGGCTGAAAATCGTCATTGACGAATTAACCACGATCCAGAGCGGCGAACGGGGTGCAGTGCTTCACTACCGGGAGACGCAAACCCGGCCAGACCTGCCCGTTAACGTGCGCTGGTCAACCGCGGTGCTTAATCAGGAAGGTGACAAAATAACCTGGCGTCTGCTGCACGAGACGGCGACGCAGCCGTAACACAAAAGAAAAAGGCCCGTCTCACGACGGGCCTTTTTTGACGAAAGGTTGCTTATTCGCGGAACAGCGCTTCGATATTCAGACCTTGCCCCTGCAGGATTTCACGCAGGCGACGCAGACCTTCAACCTGAATCTGACGAACACGTTCACGGGTCAGGCCAATTTCGCGGCCGACGTCTTCCAGTGTCGCAGCTTCATACCCCAGTAAACCGAAACGACGTGCCAGCACTTCACGCTGTTTGGCGTTCAATTCGAACAGCCATTTGACGATGCTCTGTTTCATGTCATCGTCCTGCGTGGTGTCTTCCGGACCGTTATCTTTTTCATCGGCCAGGATGTCCAGCAGCGCTTTTTCGGAGTCGCCACCCAGCGGGGTGTCAACGGAGGTAATGCGCTCGTTGAGACGCAGCATACGGCTTACGTCATCAACCGGTTTATCGAGTTGTTCGGCAATTTCTTCTGCGCTTGGCTCGTGGTCCAGCTTATGGGACAACTCGCGCGCGGTACGCAGATACACGTTCAACTCTTTGACGATGTGAATCGGCAGGCGAATCGTACGGGTCTGGTTCATAATAGCCCGTTCGATGGTCTGACGAATCCACCAGGTCGCGTAGGTTGAGAAACGGAACCCGCGTTCCGGGTCAAACTTCTCAACTGCGCGGATGAGACCTAAGTTGCCCTCTTCAATCAGATCCAGCAGAGCCAGACCACGATTGCCGTAACGGCGGGCAATTTTCACGACCAGTCGCAGGTTACTTTCAATCATGCGACGACGCGAGGCCACATCACCACGCAAAGCACGACGTGCGAAATAGACTTCTTCTTCGGCCGTTAGCAGTGGGGAGTAACCAATCTCCCCAAGGTAAAGCTGAGTCGCGTCCAGTACACGCTGTGTGGCGCCCTGCGATAACAGCTCTTCTTCAGCCAAATCGTTATCACTGGGTTCCTCTTCTACTAAGGCTTTTTCGTCAAAAGCCTCTACTCCGTTCTCATCAAATTCCGCGTCTTCATTTAAATCATGAACTTTCAGCGTATTCTGACTCATAAGGTGGCTCCTACCCGTGATCCCTGAACGAGACACCCTGGCTGGCATGCCCCGTCAAATTATCGCTGCGGCAAGTACTGCAGCGGGTTTACGGATTTCCCCTTGTAACGAATTTCAAAATGCAAGCGTGTAGAACTGGTTCCGGTGCTACCCATGGTAGCGATTTTTTGCCCCGCCTTAACTTCTTGTTGTTCCCGGACCAGCATTGTGTCGTTATGGGCGTAGGCACTCAGGTAATCATCGTTGTGTTTGATGATGATAAGATTACCGTAACCGCGCAGAGCGTTACCGGCATACACAACGCGTCCATCTGCGGTCGCGATGATAGCCTGTCCTTTACTCCCTGCGATATCGATCCCTTTATTTCCCCCTTCGGAGGAAGAGAAGTTCTCGATAACCTTGCCGTCAGTCGGCCAGCGCCATGCAGAAATCGGCGAACTGGAGGTCATACTGCTGGCAGTCGGTTCAGTAGAGCTAACCACAGGTGCCGTAACCGGTGCTGTGACAGCAGTCGCAGTCCCTTTATTATTCGGCAACATTTTGTTAGCAGTCTGATCACCTGAATCCTCAGAATACGTAATTACAGGTTGTGAAGCAACCACCGTGGTGGATTTTTGTGCAGGCTTAACGCTGTTGTTTTGAGCCGTCACATCGGCCGCTGAAACCGTGTTGCCAGGCGTAAGCGGCGTACCCGTCGCGTTGCCCACCTGGAGCGTTTGCCCGACTTCCAGACCATATGGGGCCTGGACGTTGTTGCGCTGCGCGAGGTCACGGAAATCGTTCCCGGTAATCCACGCAATGTAGAACAGCGTATCACCGCGTTTCACGGTATAGGTGCTGCCACCGGTGTAGCTGCCTTTCGGAATGTTCCCATACTGGCGGTTATAGACTATGCGGCCATTTTGGGTCTGGACAGGCTGTTCAACTGGCTGAACCTGCATTGGCTGTGTAACAGGATGTTGCACAGGCTGGATTTGTGGTGTTTGCTGCGGCGCAGCTGTTCCCATTTTAGGTGGCGGCGTGATTAACATTCCGCTGGACGTGTTACCGGAGCCGCTGTTTCCGCCGACGGAACTGACGGGCGCAGGCGCGTTGTTAGAACTTGTACAGCCTGCCAGCCAGAGCGAAACCAGTGATAATGCCGCAACACGGCTGATGGTGAATTTAGGGCTTCCCGCGCTCATTTATCCCCCAGGAATGTGTTAACTACCAGTGACTTAAAATTTACCGTGATGGCACGAATCTTTCGCGCCACACCATACGCTGAATTTGCCTTAATAACCCTGGATAATTCCGAGTCTCAGGCCAACTCCCCCTTCACCAGAGGCACAAAGCGCACGGCTTCCACGGTGTCGATAATAAACTCGCCGCCGCGCCGACGAACGCGCTTCAACAGCTGCTGCTCGTCCCCGACAGGCAGAACCAGAATGCCCCCCTCATCCAGCTGCGACAACAGGGCTGCTGGAATTTCTGGCGGGGCCGCCGTCACGATGATCGCGTCAAACGGGGCACGAGCCTTCCAACCCTGCCATCCATCAGCGTGTCGTGTCGAAACATTATGTAAATCAAGTTGTTTCAGGCGACGACGCGCCTGCCACTGTAAACCTTTGATCCGCTCCACGGAGCATACGTGATGAACGAGATGCGCCAGGATCGCGGTCTGATACCCCGACCCGGTGCCAATCTCCAGCACGCGAGAGTCGGGCGTCAGCTCCAGCAGCTCCGTCATGCGAGCCACCATGTAAGGCTGCGAAATCGTCTGGCCCTGCCCGATGGGCAGCGCCACGTTTTCCCACGCTTTGTGTTCAAACGCCTCGTCTACAAATTTCTCACGCGGAACCAGGGCGAGCGCTTCGAGCACGTGCTCGTCGCGGATCCCCTGCGCGCGTAGTTGTTCCAGAAGAGTTTGTACACGTTTGTTTACCATTGCGCGTTCACTCCTGCGCGATCCAGCCAGCCCGACACCACATCATGCGCGCTATACGCGGTTAAATCTACGTGCAGCGGGGTAACCGAAACATAGCCTTCCTCCACGGCGGCAAAGTCGGTATCCGGACCCGCATCGCACTTATCGCCGGGAGGGCCGATCCAGTAAAGCGTGTTGCCGCGCGGATCCTGCTGCGGGATCACCTGATCGGCAGGATGTCGACTCCCGCAACGGGTGACACGGATGCCTTTAATTTCATCGAGAGGAAGATCCGGCACGTTGATGTTGAGGATGCGTCCGGTACGCAACGGCTCGCGGCCGAGCGCCCGCAGGATCGAACAGGTCACCGCGGCGGCGGTGTCGTAGTGCGTGTAGCCGTTCAACGAGACCGCCAGCGCCGGGAATCCCAGATGGCGGCCTTCCATTGCGGCCGCCACGGTGCCGGAGTAAATCACGTCATCGCCGAGGTTAGGCCCGGCGTTAATGCCGGAGACGACGATATCCGGACGCGGCCGCATCAGCGCGTTCACGCCCAGAAAAACACAGTCGGTTGGCGTGCCCATCTGTACGGCAATATCGCCATTTTCAAAGGTAAAGGTGCGAAGCGACGACTCCAGCGTCAGCGAGTTAGACGCTCCACTGCGGTTACGATCGGGTGCCACGACCTGCACATCCGCAAATTCACGGAGGTGTTTCGCCAGGGTCTGAATGCCTGGCGCGTGGATCCCGTCATCGTTACTCAGCAATATTCGCATAATCACCCGAGGTGTTGATAAGTTCCCTGACAACACTGGTGGCAAAGCTGCCTGCCGGCAGCCAGAAGCGTAACTCGACGGTCACGTCATCCCACCAGTTCCAGCTTAACTGCTGCGGATAGAGCAGCATCGCGCGGCGTGCCGCGTCGACTTTTTCCCGCACCAGCAAGGACTGCAATTCTGGCGCATCCGCCACGGCTGACTGCTCGGCGGCCAGGGCCTCCCCCTGGGTTCCCCAGTCGCCCGTACCGGGCAACGCGGCGGTGACCAGCAGCCCTTTTGCGTCCACGCGCGACTGGACATCGGCCATCTCTTCGGCCGTTGCCACAAACCAGCTTCCGCGTCCCGCTAATTGTAGCGCATCGCCAACAACAACTTGATTCGCGTCTGGTTTTTTCAGCCTTTCGCTCACAATCTGATTAAACAACGCACTGCGGGCCGCCGACAACCAAAAACTGCGTTTATTCCTGTCACGCACCGGCGCGTCGCTTTGCGCCCAGCGCAGTGCGCCCTGCAGGTTGCTGCCGCCGATGCCAAAGCGCTGCGCGCCAAAGTAGTTCGGTACGCCGCGGTCGCTGATGGCATTCAGGCGTTTTTCAACGTCTTCACGGTCAGTCACTTCGCGCAGCACCAGCGTAAACGCGTTGCCTTTTAACGCGCCCAGACGCAGTTTGCGCTTGTGGCGGGCATATTCCAGTACCTTACAGCCCTCAAGCTCAAATTTGCTTAAATCAGGCATCGCATTGCCGGGAACGCGCGCGCAGAGCCACTGTTCCGTGACGGCGTGTTTATCTTTCTGCCCGGCAAAGCTCACCTCGCGGGCATGAATTTTGAGGAATTTTGCCAGCGCGTCGGCCACAAAGCGGGTATTGCAGCCATTTTTCAGAATACGCACCAGGATATGTTCGCCTTCGCCATCCGGCTCAAAGCCCAGATCCTCCACCACGAGGAAATCTTCAGGGCTGGCTTTCAGCACCCCGTTCCCCTGCGGCTTACCGTGCAGGTATGTCAGGTTGTCAAAGTCTGTCATTTGCTCGCCTTCACCAGCAGCGCCACGGCTTCACAGGCAATGCCTTCGCCGCGACCGGTAAAGCCCAGCTTCTCGGTCGTCGTCGCTTTGACGTTCACGTCGTCCATATGGCAGCCCAGATCTTCAGCAATAAATACGCGCATCTGCGGAATGTGCGGCAGCATTTTTGGGGCCTGGGCGATAATCGTCACGTCGACGTTGCCAAGGGTATAGCCTTTCGCCTGGATGCGGCGCCACGCTTCGCGCAGCAGTTCACGGCTGTCCGCCCCTTTAAACGCCGGGTCGGTGTCCGGGAACAGCTTGCCGATATCACCCAGTGCGGCCGCGCCCAGCAGCGCGTCGGTCAGCGCATGCAGCGCCACGTCGCCATCAGAATGCGCCAGCAGCCCTTTTTCATAAGGAATGCGCACGCCGCCAATGATAATTGGGCCTTCGCCGCCAAAGGCGTGTACATCAAAACCGTGTCCAATTCGCATTATGCCTTCTCCTGATGGGTCAAACGGGTAAGATAAAATTCCGCGAGCTGTAAATCTTCCGGACGCGTCACTTTAATATTATCAGCACGTCCTTCAACAAGCTCAGGGTGGAAACCGCAGTACTCCAGCGCAGAGGCTTCGTCCGTGATGGTCGCACCTTCGTTAAGCGCGCGCGTCAAGGAGTCGTGGAGCAGTTCGCGGGGGAAAAATTGCGGCGTCAGCGCGTGCCAGAGATCGACGCGATCGACGGTGTGGGCGATAGCCCGTTTGCCCGGCTCGGCACGCTTCATGGTGTCGCGCACTGGAGCGGCCAGAATGCCGCCCACTTTGCTGGTTTCGCTCAATGCCAGCAGGCGAGCGAGATCGTCCTGATGCAGGCACGGACGTGCCGCGTCATGGACCAGCACCCACGGCGCGTTACCGGCCGCCTGAATGCCTGCCAGCACGGAATCGGCGCGCTCGGCACCGCCATCGACAACGGTAATCTGTGGATGATTTGCCAGCGGGAGCTGCGCGAAGCGCGCATCGCCCGGGCTGATAGCGATGATCGCCCGCGTCACCCGCGGGTGCGCCAGCAGCGAAGCCACGGCGTGCTCGAGGATCGTTTTATCGCCAATAGAGAGGTATTGCTTGGGACATTCTGTCTGCATGCGCCGGCCAAAACCTGCGGCCGGCACCACGGCGCATACGTCCGAAAAAGTTACTGCCATGTCGTAATCCTGGGCCTGATTATCGATTGTTTTGTGCTGAGCCCTGATTGCGTTTAGACGCATCCGGAACCAGACGATAAAAGGTTTCGCCCGGCTTAGTCATACTGAGTTCATTGCGTGCGCGTTCCTCAATCGCCTCTTGCCCGCCATTGAGGTCATCAATTTCAGCGAAGAGTTGATCGTTTCGCGCCTTAAGTTTGGCGTTTGTTGCCTGCTGAGCCGCGACGTCATCGCTCACCCGGCTATAGTCGTGCAGTCCGTTCTTACCGAACCACAGCGAATATTGCAGCCAGATTAGCAAAGCCAGCAACAGCAGCGTTAGTTTACCCATCCTGCCCCCTGAAAAACGGCATCATCATCCCAAGACTTCCCCAGAGCACTACGCCGGGGTAACAGAGATGCCGCAACATCGCGGGCAAATGTACCACATTTTTTCCGCAGAATCGTCCTGCTCAATATCGTTACACAGTTGGTTACGGTTTGAATTATGGCTGAAGTTAGCCCATGAGCCACAAAAATAACAGACCAAACATCAGCACCACCGTCACAATCGTGACCACGGTACTGTAGAGCAGCTTGCCATTGAGCAGCGAGTGCAGCGCAATGCCGACGACAACCGCCACAGGCATCAGCGCCAGAAAGAAAGGCCAGGTGTAGAGAAAGAAGAACAGCGTGTTTCCGCCGTAGATAAGAAACGGGATACCCAGCGCCAGCAACCATGAGACGAAGCCAATGATGGCCCCAGGAAATGACCAGGTCGTTTCGTCGTCGGTCGCAAGCGGCTCCGACCCGGTAGTGGTAATGTAATGTTCACTGTTGCGCATAGCTAGTCCTGTGACCGTGACTCATCGTTCGGGAAGACAGCTCCCGAACGATACCGTCTCAGGATCTGATAATATCGTCCCGTCTGAGCAGGTCTAATAATTGGCTTACTAAATTTGTTACCAATTGTTGACCCTCCAGGTGAATTTCAGGCGATTCAGGCGCTTCGTATACCGCGTCAATGCCGGTGAAGTTGCGCAGCTCCCCGGCACGCGCTTTTTTGTACAGCCCTTTCGGGTCGCGCGCTTCGCAAACCTCCAGCGGCGTATCCACAAACACTTCAATAAAGCGATCCTGACCGACGCGTTCGCGCACCATCTGGCGCTCGGCGCGGTGCGGAGAGATAAACGCGGTCAGCACCACCAGCCCGGCATCGGCCATCAGGCTGGCGACTTCCCCGACCCGGCGGATGTTCTCTTTGCGGTCGTCGTCGCTGAACCCTAAATCGCTGCACAGGCCATGGCGCACGTTGTCGCCATCCAGCAGGTACGTGCTTACGCCCTGCTGATGCAATGCCTCTTCCAGCGCGCCCGCCACCGTCGATTTACCCGAGCCGGACAGCCCGGTAAACCACAGCACAACCCCACGGTGACCGTGGAGCTGTTCGCGCTGGGCGACGGTGACCGGATGAGGATGCCAGACGACGTTCTCATCATGGGCGGCCATTACTTGCCTCCCAGCAGATCGCGCGCGCCCCAGTGCGGGAAGTGTTTACGCACCAGCGTGTTCAATTCCAGCTCAAAGGCGCTGAATTCAGAGGCCACGGCAGCCTGTTTAATCGGTTCGCGTACCATACCGGCCCCGACGGTAACGTTGGTCAGCCTGTCGATAAAGATAAGCCCGCCCGTCACCGGGTTCTGCTGATACGGATCCAGCACCAGCGGTTCGTCGAAGGTCAGATCGACCAGACCAATACCGTTCAGCGGCAGCTCGGTAACCTCGCGCTGGGTCAGATTGTTGATGTCCACCTGGAACTGAATACCGTCCACGCGGGCGCGGGTCTTCTTGCCGGCAATTTTGATGTCGTAGCTCTGGCCCGGCGTCAGCGGTTGCTCCGCCATCCACACCACATCCACGGAAGCCCCCTGTACGGCGGCCAGGGTTTCCCGGGCATCCACCAGAAGATCGCCCCGGCTGATATCAATCTCGTCTTTCAGCACCAGCGTAACCGCTTCACCGGCGCCTGCGTCCTGCAGGTCACCGTCGAAGGTGACGATGCGTGCGATGGTCGATTCCACGCCGGATGGCAGCACCTTGACGCGCTGACCGACCTTCACAGAGCCTGACGCAAGGGTGCCGGAGAAACCGCGGAAGTCGAGGTTAGGACGGTTCACGTACTGCACCGGGAAGCGCATCGGCTGGGTGTCGACCACGCGCTGGATTTCAACCGTTTCCAGCACTTCCAGCAGCGTCGGGCCGCTGTACCACGGCATGTTCGCGCTCTGGGAGGCGACGTTATCCCCTTCCAGCGCCGAGAGCGGCACAAAGCGGATATCCAGGTTGCCCGGCAGCTGTTCGGCAAAGGTCAGGTAGCTCTGGCGGATCTCCTCGAACTTCTCTTCGCTGAAGTTCACCAGATCCATCTTGTTGACCGCCACCACCAGGTGTTTGATCCCCAGCAGCGTGGAGATAAAGCTGTGGCGACGGGTCTGATCCAGCACGCCTTTACGGGCGTCGATCAGCAGGATCGCCAGGTCACAGGTCGATGCGCCGGTCGCCATGTTACGGGTGTACTGCTCGTGCCCCGGGGTGTCGGCAATAATAAATTTGCGCTTCTCGGTAGAGAAATAGCGGTAGGCCACGTCAATCGTGATGCCCTGCTCGCGCTCCGCCTGCAGGCCGTCAACCAGCAGCGCCAGATCCAGCTTTTCGCCCTGGGTACCGTGACGCTTACTGTCGTTATGCAGGGAGGAGAGCTGATCTTCATAAATCTGGCGCGTATCGTGCAGCAGGCGGCCAATCAGGGTACTTTTCCCGTCATCCACGCTGCCGCAGGTCAGAAAACGCAGCAGGCTTTTGTGTTGTTGCGCGTGCAGATACGCTTCCACGCCGCCTTCGTTGGCAATTTGTTGAGCAATAGTGGTATTCATGGCGGCTCCTTAGAAATAACCCTGACGTTTCTTCAGCTCCATGGAGCCTGCCTGGTCGCGGTCAATCACGCGCCCCTGTCGCTCGCTGGTGGTCGACACCAGCATCTCTTCGATGATCTCCGGCAGCGTCTGGGCGTTGGATTCCACCGCGCCGGTCAGCGGCCAGCAGCCGAGGGTGCGGAAACGCACCATCTGTTTTTTGATCACTTCACCCGGCTGCAGGTCGATGCGATCGTCGTCGATCATCATCAGCATGCCGTCACGCTCCAGCACCGGACGCTCGGCGGCCAGATACAGCGGAACGATCTCGATGTTTTCCAGATAGATGTACTGCCAGATATCCAGCTCGGTCCAGTTGGAGAGCGGGAAGACGCGGATGCTTTCGCCCTTGTTAATCTGGCCGTTGTAGTTGTGCCACAGCTCCGGACGCTGGTTTTTGGGGTCCCAGCGGTGGAAGCGATCGCGGAAGGAGTAGATACGCTCTTTGGCGCGGGATTTCTCTTCGTCACGGCGCGCGCCGCCGAAGGCCGCGTCAAAACCGTATTTATTCAGCGCCTGCTTCAGCCCTTCGGTCTTCATGATATCGGTGTGTTTGGCGCTGCCGTGCACGAACGGGTTAATGCCCATCGCCACCCCTTCCGGGTTTTTATGCACCAGCAGCTCGCAGCCGTAGGCTTTCGCGGTACGATCGCGGAACTCGTACATCTCGCGGAATTTCCAGCCGGTGTCCACGTGCAGCAGCGGGAACGGCAGCGTGCCCGGATAAAACGCTTTACGCGCCAGATGCAGCATGACGCTGGAATCTTTGCCGATGGAGTACATCATCACCGGGTTAGAAAACTCGGCGGCCACTTCGCGGATAATATGGATACTTTCCGCTTCGAGCTGCCGCAGGTGTGTAAGACGTTTTTGGTCCATAACCGTTCCTTAAGCCAAATTTACAACAGAAGAACCAAAGCCTTCTGTATCGGTTGTGTGCTGAAACCAGGCGAGCGTACTGTGCAGCTGCACCACTTCCCCCACCACGATCAGGGCAGGCATCGGGGCATCTTTCGCCAGGGTTGCAAGGTCTTGAAGTGTGCCGACAGCAACATGCTGATCGACGCGCGTGCCGCGAGAAATGACGGCGACGGGGGTCGTCGCCTCGCGACCGTGCTGAATAAGCTGTTCGCTGATGTCCGCCGCCTTCATCGTGCCCATGTATATCGCCAGCGTCTGGCGGCTCTGGGCGAGATGCGACCAGTCGAACGGCGTGCTGTCCGCCTTGTAGTGGCCGGTCACAAAGGTGACGCTCTGGGCGTAATCGCGGTGGGTCAACGGGATACCGGCGTAGGCCGTTACCGCAGAAGCCGCCGTGATGCCGGGCACCACCTGGAACGGAACGCCCGCTTCGGCTGCCGCCTGCAGCTCTTCGCCGCCGCGACCGAAAATGAACGGATCGCCCCCCTTCAGGCGCACCACGGTTTTGCCCGCTTTCGCGGCGTCAATTAGCATCTGGTTGGTGTCGTGCTGCGGCACCGAGTGTTCGCCCGCCCGTTTGCCGACGCAGATTTGCTCCGCGTCGCGACGGATCAGCTCGCGCACGCCGTCGGTGACCAGGTGGTCGTAGAACACCACGTCCGCATCCTGCAGCACCTGCAGGCCGCGCAGCGTCAGGAGCCCGGCATCGCCCGGCCCCGCGCCCACCAGAATGATCTCCCCGCCCGTACTGCCGGGGTTATCCAGTTCGTCCTCGAGGATTTTCTGCGCCGCTGTCTCATTACCGGCATGCATCAGGCTGGCAAAGCGGCCGCGAAACACGCGCTCCCAGAAGCGACGGCGTTCCGTCACGCTGGTCAGGCGGGTTTTCAGATGGTTGCGCCAGTAGCTGGCTTTCTCCGCCATGCGCCCGAGGCTGGTCGGCAGCAGCGCTTCGATTTTTTCCCGCAGCACGCGCGCCAGCACCGGTGCGGTACCGCCGGAGGAGATCGCCACCAGCAGCGGCGAGCGGTCAACGATCGACGGGAAAATAAACGAGCATAAAGGCTGGTCGTCCACCACGTTCACCAGGCGGTAACGGGCCTGAGCGGCGTCGGAGATCCGCTGGTTCAGTTCACGATCGTCGGTCGCCGCAATTACCAGCACGACGCTGTCGATTTGTGACTCGTCGAAATCCGTCTCTTCAACGACCTGCACCTGGGCCCCTGCGCGCTGCAGAAACGCGATTTTACGATCGGCGATTTCACCCGTGCCAACCACCAGCACCGGTTTCTCTTTAATCGCAGCAAATAAGGGCAGATAGTCCACAGGCAACAACTCACTAACAACGAGGAATAGAGGGACTATAGGGGGCGGCTTAGACCGAATGAAATTACGAATTGGAATGAGTAGTTACTCAATGGAATAACGCTGTGAAAAAGCTAATACCAAAAAGTGCTTAACGCGCGACATTTCGGGCATTTAAGAACGATTCAAATTGTGTATGGACGATCACAGTTTCATACTAGGCGGGTTATTATTTTGCTCTGTTTTTAAGGACTCACTATGTTTTCCGCAACGCGCCACCGTATTGCTGCCCTGGCGCTCGGCGTTTGCTTTATTCTTCCTGCCCAGGCAAAAAACCAACCTTATGGTGAAATCGCCACTATGCAGGCGCGGCATATTGCCACCGTTTTCCCTGGCCGCATGACCGGATCGCCTGCGGAAATGCTCTCTGCGGACTATCTTCGCCAGCAGTTTGCCGACATGGGTTACCAGAGCGATATCCGATCGTTTCACAGCCGCTACGTCTATACCTCACGCAATAAAACGAAAAACTGGCATAACGTGACCGGCAGTACGGTGATTGCGGCCCACGAAGGCAGCGCAAAAGAGCAAATTATCATTATGGCGCACCTTGATACCTACGCCCCGATGAGTGACGCCGATACGGATAACAATCTTGGCGGGCTGACGCTGCAGGGCATGGACGACAATGCCGCAGGCCTGGGCGTGATGCTCGAACTGGCCGAGCGGATGAAAGATATTCCCACCCAATATGGCATTCGTTTTGTTGCCACCAGCGGTGAGGAAGAGGGCAAACTCGGCGCTGAGAATCTCCTTAAGCGTATGAGCGCTGAGGAGAAGAAAAATACGCTGCTGGTGATCAACCTCGATAACCTGATCGTCGGCGACAAGCTCTATTTCAACAGCGGGCAGAGTACGCCGGGTACCGTGCGGAAACTGACGCGCGACCGGGCCCTGGCGATAGCCCGCAGCCATGGGGTTTATGCCACCAGCAATCCCGGCGGTAACCCGGATTATCCGCGAGGCACAGGCTGCTGCAACGACGGGGAAGTGTTCGATAAGGCGGGCATTCCGGTGCTGTACGTGGAAGCGACGAACTGGGCGCTGGGCAAAAAAGATGGCTACCAGCAGCGGGCTAAATCGAAGGCCTTCCCGGACGGGACGAGCTGGCACAACGTGATGCTGGACAATCAGCAGCACATCGATCGCGCGCTGCCGCAGCGGATTGAACACCGCAGTCGTGATGTGGTGAAGGTGATGCTGCCGCTGGTGAAGGAGCTGGCGAAAGCGGGGAAAGCCTGAGGCCGTTAAGCCCGGTGGCGGCTACGCCTTACCGGGCCTACATATGGAACGAGCCTTAGTAGGCCCGGTAAGCGCAGCGCCACCGGGCAAAAAGGTTATCACCCTTCGTGCAACCCGCACTCGCGCTTCAGCCCGAAGAATCGCGTCTCTTCTTCCGCCATTCCCGGTTCCCACTTACGCGTGGTGTGGGTATCGCCCACCGACAGATAGCCCTGGTCCCACAGCGGATGGTATTTCAGCCCGTGCTTTTGCAGGTACTGATACACCGTCCGGTTGTCCCAGTCGATAATCGGCAGCACTTTAAAGACCCCGCGCTGCACCGCCAGCACCGGTAAGGTTGCCCGGCTGCCGGACTGCTCGCGGCGCAGGCCCGCGAACCACGTCTGGGCATTAAGCTCTTTCAGCGCCCGGTTCATCGGCTCGACCTTGTTGATCTCATTGTATTTCTCAATGCCCTCAACGCCCTGCTCCCACAGCTTGCCGTAGCGCGCCTCCTGCCAGGCCGCGCTTTCCGTCGCGCGGTAGACCTTGAGGTTCAGCCTGAGCTTGTCCGTCAGCTCGTCAATAAACTGGTAGGTCTCCGGGAACAGGTAGCCGGTATCGGTGAGGATCACCGGAATGTCCGGACGGATCTGATTCACCAGATGCAGGCTGACCGCCGCCTGAATACCAAAGCTCGACGAGAGCACATACTCTCCCGGCAGGTTTTCCAGCGCCCACGCCACGCGCCCTTCAGCGTCCAGCTTTTCAAGGTGGGCATTGGTTTCTGCCAGCGCCAGAATGCGTTCGACTTTTGGCAGGTCATTAAGGGCGTTTAGATCGAGTACGGACATAATTACCTCTCGTGGTTACTCCCAGAAATCCCTGGCGGGATCGAGCACCGGGCGAATGATGCCCGCACGCACCGTAAAGTCGCCGAAGCCTTCACCCGCTTCGCGCTCTTTCGCCCAGCGCCCGACAAGCTCGTCGATGGAATCAAGAATTTCCGGCTCGGTGATGTTCTCGCGGAACATACGCGGAATGCGCGTGCCGATACGGTTACCGCCCAGGTGCAGGTTGTAGCGCCCCGGCGCTTTCCCCACCAGCCCCAGTTCGGCCAGCATCGCGCGACCGCAGCCGTTCGGGCAGCCCGTCACGCGCATAACAATATGCTCGTCCGGAATGCCGTGTTTTTCCAGAATCGCTTCTACCTTGTCAGTGAATGACGGCAGGAAACGTTCCGCTTCCGCCATCGCCAGCGGACAGGTCGGGAACGACACGCAGGCCATTGAGTTTTCACGCTGCGGTTTGACCGCATCCATTAACCCGTGATCGCGCGCCAGCTTCTCGATCTTCGCCTTTTGGCTTTCCGGCACGCCGGCAATGATCAGGTTCTGGTTAGCGGTAATGCGGAACTCGCCCTTATGGATCTTCGCAATTTCCAGCAGACCGGTTTTCAGCGGACGCCCCGGATAATCCAGAATACGGCCGTTTTCGATAAACAGCGTCAGGTGCCATTTATTATCGATACCCTTCACCCAGCCAATGCGATCGCCGCGACCGGTGAATTCGTAAGGGCGGATCGGCTCAAACTTGATGCCCGCGCGACGCTCCACTTCCGCTTTGAACGTCTCGACGCCCACGCGCTCCAGGGTGTATTTGGTTTTCGCGTTTTTACGGTCGGTACGGTTACCCCAGTCGCGCTGGGTCGTCACCACCGCTTCCGCCACGGCCAGCGTATGCTCCAGCGGCAGGAAGCCGAACTCGCTCGCAGTGCGGGCATAGGTTTTCTTGTTACCGTGCTCAATGGACAGGCCGCCGCCCACCAGCAGGTTAAAGCCCACCAGCTTGCCGTTTTCGGCAATCGCCACGAAGTTCATGTCGTTGGCGTGCAGGTCGATATCGTTCTGCGGCGGGATCACTACCGTGGTTTTAAACTTACGCGGCAGGTAGGTCTGGCCGAGGATCGGTTCTTCGTCCGTAGTCGCGACTTTTTCCTGATCGAGCCAGATCTCCGCATAGGCGCGGGTGCGCGGCAGCAGGTGCTCGGAGATCTTCTTCGCCCACTCGTACGCTTCGGCATGCAGCTCGGACTCATACGGGTTCGAGGTGCAGAGCACGTTACGGTTCATGTCGTTGGCGGTCGCCAGCGCGTCCAGCCCAACGGAGTGCAGCATCTGGTGCACCGGCTTGACGTTCTTCTTCAGAATGCCGTGGAACTGGAAGGTCTGACGGTTGGTCAGACGGATGCTGCCGTAGATCGTGTTTTCACCGGCAAACTTGTCGATCGCCTGCCACTGTTTGGTGGTAATCACCCCACCCGGCAGACGGCAGCGCAGCAGCATCGCGTGACGCGGCTCCAGCTTCTGCTCTGCACGCTCGGCGCGGATGTCGCGGTCGTCCTGCTGGTACATGCCGTGGAAACGGATCAGCAGGAAGTTGTCGCCTTTGAAACCGCCGGTGAGACCGTCATTCAGATCTTCAGCAATGGTGCCACGCAGATAGTTGCTTTCCAGCTTCATGCGCTCGGCGTCTGTCAGTTTACCTTCGACCACCAGTGGCCCTGGATGTTTTTCGCTCATTAGTAGACATCTCGCTGATAACGGCGCTCAACGCGCAGCTCACTTAAAAATTCATCCGCCGCTTCGGCATCCATACCGCCGAATTCGGCAATCACTTCCAGCAAAGTCTGCTCAACGTCTTTCGCCATGCGATTGGCGTCGCCGCAGACATAAATGTGGGCACCGTCATTGATCCAGCGCCACAGCTCTGCGCCCTGTTCGCGCAGTTTGTCTTGTACGTATACTTTTTCTTTCTGGTCGCGGGACCAGGCCAGATCGATGCGGGTCAGTACGCCTTCTTTGACGTAGCGCTGCCACTCCACCTGGTAGAGGAAATCTTCCGTAAAGTGCGGGTTGCCGAAGAACAGCCAGTTTTTACCCGGTGCGCCATCCGCCGCACGCTGCTGCATGAAGGCGCGGAACGGCGCAATGCCGGTGCCCGGGCCAATCATGATGACCGGCGTTTCCGGGTTTGCAGGCAGGCGGAAGTTGTCGTTGTGCTCGATAAAGACGCGCACTTCGCCCTCTTCTTCCACGCGGTCTGCCAGGAAGCCCGATGCTCCACCCGTACGGGCGCGGCCTTCGATGTCGTAGCGCACCACGCCGACGGTGATATGCACTTCGCTCTCCACCTCGGCCTGAGACGAGGCAATCGAGTACAGGCGTGGGGTCAGCGGACGCAGCAGGCCGATCAGCGCATCGGCATCCAGCTGAGCCGGAGAGAAGCGCACCATATCGACAATCGGCGTCGTCGCGGCGTAATGCTGCAGCTTCGCCTTGTCGCCCACCAGCGGCAGCAGGGATTCGCTGCGCGTTAAGGTGGCATAATTTTCGACGATATTCGGGGTATTCACCGTCAGCTCAAAATGCCACTGCAACGCTTCAGAAAGCGGCTGCGTTTTGCCGTCAACGGTGACGGGCTCGTCGCCTTTCAGCCACAGCAGCTCAACCAGCTCTTTCACCAGCGCCGGATCGTTCTGATACCAGACGCCCAGCGCATCGCCAGGCTGATAGCGCAGGCCAGAGTCGCCCAGATCGATTTCGATATGGCGAACGTCTTTTTCTGAATCGCGGCCGGTAATTTTCTGGTTCACCGACAGGCTCGCCGTCAGCGGCGCCTCTTTGGTGTACGGGCTGGTGTGGATGTCGTTAACAGCACCCGTCGCGGTGAACGCGGCCTGGGCTGACGTCTCTTTCGGCACGCGCGCTTTTAGCACGTCAACGATGCGGGTACGCCATTCAGCGGCGGCGGCCTGGTATTCAACATCCGCGTCAACGCGGTCCAGCAGGCGCTCTGCGCCCAGCTCCGCCAGCCTGCTGTCGAAGTCTTTGCCGGACTGGCAGAAGAATTCATAGGAGGTATCGCCCAGGCCAAAGACGGCAAACGCCGTGCCATCCAGCTTCGGCGCTTTTTTCGAGAACAGGAACTTATGCAGCGCCACCGCTTCTTCAGCGGGTTCACCTTCACCCTGCGTAGAAGCCACCACCACCAGCAGTTTTTCTGACGCGATTTGCTTAAATTTATAATCCCCGGCGTTGACCAGGTTCACGTTCAGCCTGGCGGCCAGCAGGTCGTCACGCAGCGCTTCGGCCACGCGGCGGGCGTTACCCGTCTGCGAGGCGGAAATCAGGGTAATGGCCGGAATTTCTACGGCCGTGGCCGGAGCACCCGCCACAGCGCCAGGCTGCTGATTGAGCATTCCCCAGAAATAGCCGGAGACCCAGGCAAGCTGAGTGGGAGAAAAATCAGAGGTGGCAGCCTGAAGGCGCGCCAGCTGCTCCGGGTTCAGGGGAAGCAAGTTTGAAGGTGGGGCCTGTGTTGTCATGCGTCGTTATGTTCCAGTAGCCAAGCGGACTTTAAGCGAATAAATCCAAACTGAAGATAAGGTTAACGGCGAGGATAATAACAATTAAAGAAGGGATGGAAATAATAAATAACCAAATGGACTAACCTGTTTTGGTTGTCATGCTTAGCGATAAAACCGATTAAATAATTATTTGAAATATAAGAACAAATAGCGATAAACACCCCGTATACGAGGCGGTTGCCGCTCAGAGCCGTTTTAGTTAATGCTAAAAATTGTGCTTTCCGGTACTATGCGGCGGTTTTTTCCGCATTACTGAGAGCGATCATGTCCACCACACTGTTTAAAGATTTCACCTTCGAAGCCGCCCACCACCTTCCGCATGTCCCTGAAGGGCATAAATGTGGCCGTCTGCACGGGCATTCGTTCATGGTGCGTCTTGAGATCACCGGTGAAGTTGATCCGCATACCGGTTGGATCATGGATTTTGCCGAGCTGAAGGCGGCGTTTAAGCCGACCTACGATCGTCTGGATCACTACTACCTGAATGAGATCCCGGGCCTTGAAAACCCGACCAGCGAGGTGCTGGCGAAATGGATTTGGGATCAGATGAAACCGCGGGTACCGCTGCTGAGCGCGGTGATGATCAAAGAGACCTGTACGGCAGGCTGCGTGTATCGCGGCGAGTGATGCTTGCCGGGTGGCGGCTTCGCCTTACCCGGCCTACAAAAGCCTCGAAACCCAGGCCCGGTAAGCGCTCGTGCCACCGGGCTTTTTTTCAGGCGATATTCAGATACTTGTGCGTCTGCATCGACAGGCGCCAGTTGCGCGCAATACAGGTTTCAATGCACAGACGCGTTGCATCGTCTTTCTGGCTGATAGGCTGCAGGGCAATGACCCGCTGCTTTTCGTCCGTCAGCGTGGCCAGCAGTTCATCCAGCGCTTCGATATCACGCACGCGCCCTACCGGGTGCTTAATCTCATCCGCGCGCTCCAGCGCCTGAGACAGCACGTCATACCCGCCGCGCATATTCACTTTTGGCGATACCGTCACCCAGGTGGTGTGCGAGCAGCGCACTTCATGGGTGCCGCTGGTCTCAATCTGGCAGCTGTAGCCGTTCTTTTCGAGCAGCTCGGTCAGCGGCGTCAGATCGTGGATGCAGGGTTCACCGCCGGTGATCACGACGTGGCGCGCCGTCCAGCCCTGACGGCCAATAATGGCGAGCAGATCTTCGGCACTGCCCGCGCCCCACTTATCGCTCTCTTTGGTTTTCGCCAGAATGCTAAACAGCGACACTTCCCGATCTGCGAGCTTATCCCACGTATGTTTGGTGTCACACCAGGCACAGCCAACCGGGCATCCCTGTAAACGAATGAAAATAGCGGGAACGCCGGTAAAGTAACCCTCGCCTTGCAGGGTCTGGAACATCTCGTTAATCGGGTACTGCATAGTCATCTCAGTAAAAGGGATAAACGATAAGTATCGCAGATCCCCGCCGGATGGTCATGCTCCATCGGTGCTTTGCGCGTCAATCGCCGCCATAAACCGTTCGGTAATTTGCTGCGGACGGGTGATCGCGCCGCCGACCACCACCGTATGCGCGCCCAGCGCCAGACACCTGGCCGCACGCTCGGGGGTATCCACGTTGCCTTCGGCAACCACGGGCACCGTCACGGCCGCCAGCACCGCCTTCAGGAACGCGCAGTCGTTTTCCGGAAGTGAATGGCCCGCCGTTTCCGCCGTGTAGCCGTAAAGCGTGGTGCCGACGCAGTCAAAGCCCAGCGCCTGCGCCGTCACGGCTTCCTCCACGGAGGAGATATCCGCCATCAGCAGCACCGCGGGATAACGTGCGCGGATGCGTGAGACCAGCGTTTCCAGAGATTCTCCGCCGGGACGTGGCCGCGCCGTCGCATCAAGCGCAATGATGTCCGGCGAGACGCTCATGAGCTCATCCACTTCTTTCATTGTCGCGGTGATAAACACCTCGCTTTCGGGATAATCCCGTTTGATGATGCCGATGACCGGCAAAGACACCTGCTGCCTGATGGCCTCGATATCCACCACGCTGTTCGCGCGAATGGCGGCAGCCCCGCCCTGTGCCGCAGCCAGCGCCATGCGCGACATAATAAACGGGCTGTGCAGCGGTTCATTTTCCAGCGCCTGACAGGAGACGACCAGTTTTCCCTTCAGGGTATCCAGTACAGTTTTCATTACGATAAGATCTCTTCCACTTCGTTTTTGATAATCGTGACGTGCGGGCCATAAATGACCTGAACGCCGTTGCCGCGCACGATAACGCCGCGCGCCCCGGTGGCTTTCAGTGCCGACTCATTCACTTTGCTGCCGTCTTTAACCGTGACGCGAAGACGCGTGGCGCAGCAGTCCACCTCGTCCAGATTCTCTTTTCCGCCTAATCCGGCGATCACCGCGGCTGCGCGTTCGTTTTGCGGCAGACTGACCTCATCAGCCATCGCCTCCTTTTCCCGACCTGGCGTCGCGAAATCAAAGCGGTTAATCAGATAGCGGAAGGTAAAGTAGTAAAGGAAGAACCACGGTACGCCGACCAGCGGAACGAACATCCAGTTGGTTTTGGCTTCTCCCTGCAAAATGCCGAACAGCACGAAGTCGATGAAACCGCCGGAGAAGGTTTGCCCGATGGTGATATGCAGCATGTGCGCGAGCATGAATGCCAGCCCGTCAAACAGCGCATGGATGACGTAGAGCACCGGCGCAATAAACAGGAACGAGAATTCGATAGGCTCGGTAATCCCGGTCAGGAACGAGGTTAACGCCGCAGAAAGCAGCAGCCCGGCAACGCGTTTTTTGTTCTCGGGTTTTGCCGTGTGGTACATCGCCAGGCACGCCCCGAGCAGGCCAAACATCATCGTAATAAAGCGCCCGGACATGAAGCGTGACGTGCCCTCATAGAAATGTTGCGTGTTCGGGTCAGCCAGCTGAGCGAAGAAGATCCGCTGCGTGCCTTCCACGAGGTGTCCGTTGACGATTTCACTCCCGCCAAGCGCGGTGGTCCAGAAAGGCAGATAGAAGATGTGGTGCAGACCGAACGGACCCAGCATGCGTAAAATGAAGCCGTACAGCAAAGTACCCAGATAGCCGGTCGCATCCACCAGCCCGCCGAGACCAAAAATCAGCTTCTGGAAATGCGGCCAGACCACGGTCATGAGCGCACCGACGAGTATCGCCGCCAGCGAGCTGATGATAGGAACAAAGCGCGAGCCGCCAAAAAAGCCCAGGAACTGCGGAAGTGCAATCTTGTTAAACCGATGATGGAGCGCGCAGGTTACCAGCCCAATCACCACGCCGCCAAAGACGCCGGTTTCCAGCGTCTGAATACCCAGCGTTATGCCCTGCCCCACCGCACCCGGGTTCTCATGCGCCAGTTTGCCGGTGAGGATCAGCAGCGCGTTGATGGTGGCATTCATCACCAGAAACGCGAGAAGCGCCGCCAGCCCCGCCGTGCCCTTATCGCTTTTTGCCAGCCCGACGGCGACCCCAACCGCAAACAGCACCGAGAGGTTCGCAAACACGATGGATCCTGCGCTGCTCATGATGGTGAAAATGGCCTGCAGCCAGCTCACGTCTAAAAACGGATAGGCCGCCAGCGTGTTGGGATTGGATAGCGCGCCGCCTATCCCCAGCAGCAGACCCGCCGCAGGCAGCACGGCAATCGGCAACATAAAGGATTTGCCAAAGCGCTGCGCTTTTTCAAACCATCCCCCTGAAGAAGCCCCACTGAATATTTGCATCATTTTTTCATCCCCCCATTAATAGATGAAAATTTTTACCATATTAATTTTAAATAGTGAAAATTATCATCAAAAACCAGGACGACGATCATACTTTTTCGAAATGACTGGCATCCCGCCCCCGCTTTACGCCACACTAGTCGCAGAGAAACGCATTAAGGATCGAGCATGTCAGACCATGAAAACCTGCTGCTGAAGCTACGCCAGGAGGCTTCCGGGTACAGCCCAACACAACAAAAACTCGGTGAGTTTGTTCTCAGCGATCCTGCCCGGGTGCTCTACCTGACGATCACCGAACTGGCGCGCGAGAGCCACACCAGCGAGGCCAGCGTGACGCGTCTTTGCCGCACGCTGGGCTGCAAGGGCTATAACGAATTTAAAATGGCGCTTGCGCTGGATATTCAGCAGGGCCAGCCCGCGCGTCAGGCGGGGGATGAGATTGATAACGTCGTGGATGAGTCGGTGCAGGCTTTGCAGGACACCGCCAGGCTCCTTGACCGCACGCTGCTTGAAAAGGCCGCGCTGGCGCTGCATCAGGCGCAGTCGGTGCAGATTTATGGCGTTGCGGCCAGCGCGATCCTCGGGGAGTATCTGCACTACAAGCTGTTGCGTCTGGGCAAACCCGCACAGCTGTTTAGCGATATGCACCGCGCGGCCATGAATGCGACAACGCTTTCGTCAGAAACCCTGGTGGTGGCCATCTCCAGTTCCGGCTCAACGCGGGATCTACTCCACGTGGTGAAGCTTGCCCGCAAGCGCGGCGTTAAGGTTCTGGCACTCAGCAATACGCCCCGCAGCCCGCTGGCGTCCCTGAGCGACATGCAGCTGGTGGCCGCCAAGCCAGAGGGGCCGCTTAGCGCGGGCGCGCTCAATGCCAAAGTTGGGGTCATGCTGCTGGTCGAACTGCTGACCACGTCCATGATTGCGCTGGATGGCCGTTACGGCGACGTTAGCCAGCAAACGGCCAGCGCCACGCTTCCTCTGTTACTCTAAAAACCCTTCGCAGGCTAAATAAAATAGCCTGCGCTTAATGTCGCCTGATTTAAGTTAAGTGGTGTTTAAATCATTTATCCGGTAAATGTTTGGTGTAACAAAGTATTATATTTATTACATTTAGAATTAAGTTCATCATCCGATGAGCACCACAAAAAGAACTTACAAATCATCACGTTGAAATATTCATTTTAATAAATTGAATTTTCACCCTGCCTGTAATGTCCAATATCTCCACCTGAATTCCTTTCCTTAAAATAAGCTTAAGATGCTGTCGATTTGGGCGTTTTATTATTTAAATGCCGTTTACTTTTGCACGCCTACAATCCGCCTCATCAATCATAATGAGACGGTATTAAAGAAGATGTTAATGATTACAGGCGTGACGGGGTTTCTGGGCGGTGCAGTACTGGAAAAAATTCTGACCAGCGATCAATCCGTAAAACTGCTTTTGCTCGCGCGTGCCAGCGATCCGCAGAGCGGGCTGGAGCGCGTGCTGGAGAACATGCGCAAGTTCAACGTTCCTGAGGACAAACTGGCCATTCTGAGCGTGGACAATATCCTCATTGGCGATCTCAGCCAGCCTGAAGCCTTCCTGAACGATCCGCGTCTGGACCAGGTCACGCATGTCGTGAACTGTGCAGCTGTTGCCTCATTTGGTAACAACCCGCTCATCTGGAAGGTCAACGTGGAAGGAACGCTGGCACTGGCGCGCCGCATGGAGCAGGTTTCAACGCTACAACGCTTCCTCCACGTGGGCACGGCAATGTCATGTACGCCGGAGCAGGATTCCCTGGTCGCCGAAAGCGCCGAATTCAGAGAGAATGCTGAACACCTGGTGGAATACACGTTTTCGAAGTCAACCATCGAACAGCTGATGCGCCAGGAATGTCCGAACCTGCCGCTGCTCATCGCGCGTCCGTCCATCGTTGTCGGCCATACACGCCACGGCTGCACGCCCTCGAGCAGTATTTTCTGGGTCTTCAGCATGGGCCTGATGCTGCAGAAGTTTATGTGCTCGATGGAGGACCGGATCGACGTTGTCCCGGTGGATTATTGTGCCGACGCGCTGTTAATGCTGCTCAACAGCAACGCGCGTCCGGGGGAAGTGGTACACATTTCGGCCGGAGAAGAGAACAGCGTTCGCTTTGCGGATATTGATAATGCGATGGCGCAGGCGCTGGAGAAAGCCCCCGTCGGCGATAAGTACGCACAGGTCAGCTACGAAACGCTGGTCAGAATGCGCCGTGAACTGAAAACGATTTTTGGCCCGTGCAACGAACGTCTGATGCTGAGAGCCATGCGGTTATACGGTGCGTTTGCCACGCTTAACGTGCGATTCAGCAACGATAAGCTGCTGAGCATGGGGATGCCGAAGCCACCCCGGTTTACGGATTATATTGCCCGCTGCGTGCAAACCACCCGGGGGCTGACCATTCCGGAGCAAATGGCGGTCGATTTTAAATAGCCAAAAAAAATGCCAGTCATTCGACTGGCATTTTCATGTTAAGGCTTAAGCGATTATGCCTGGCCTTTGATCTCTTTACGACCGTTGTATGGTGCTTTTTCGCCCAGCGCTTCTTCGATACGAATCAGCTGGTTGTATTTAGCAACACGGTCAGAACGGCTCATAGAACCCGTTTTGATCTGGCCAGCAGCGGTACCCACAGCCAGGTCAGCAATGGTCGCGTCTTCAGTTTCGCCAGAACGGTGAGAGATAACCGCGGTGTAGCCAGCGTCTTTCGCCATTTTGATCGCAGCCAGCGTTTCGGTCAGGGAACCGATCTGGTTGAATTTGATCAGGATGGAGTTAACGATGCCTTTCTCGATACCTTCTTTCAGGATCTTGGTGTTGGTTACGAACAGGTCGTCACCCACCAGCTGGATTTTGTCGCCCAGTACTTTAGTCTGGTATGCGAAGCCAGCCCAGTCAGACTCGTCCAGACCGTCTTCGATAGACACGATTGGGTACTGTTTGGTCAGGTCTTCCAGGAAGTGAGTGAACTCTTCGGAGGTGAACGCTTTGTTGCCTTCGCCAGCCAGAACGTATTTACCGTCTTTGTAGAATTCAGATGCTGCACAGTCCATCGCCAGGGTGATGTCTTTGCCCAGCTCGTAGCCCGCTGCTTTTACCGCTTCAGCGATAACAGCCAGTGCTTCTGCGTTAGAACCCAGGTTTGGCGCATAGCCACCTTCGTCACCCACAGCCGTGTTCATACCTTTAGCTTTCAGAACTTTAGCCAGGTTGTGGAACACTTCAGAACCCATACGTACTGCTTCTTTCAGGGATTTCGCGCCAACTGGCTGAATCATGAATTCCTGAATATCAACGTTGTTGTCTGCGTGCTCACCACCGTTGATGATGTTCATCATTGGTACAGGCATGGAGTATTTGCCTGGGGTGCCGTTCAGTTCAGCGATGTGCTCGAACAGTGGCATACCTTTAGCCGCCGCAGCCGCTTTGGCGTTCGCCAGGGAAACGGCCAGGATTGCGTTCGCACCGAAGTTAGATTTGTTTTCAGTACCGTCCAGATCGATCATGATCTTGTCGATGCCAGCCTGATCTTTGGCATCTTTGCCAACGATAGCCTGAGCAATAGGACCGTTAACAGCGCCAACCGCTTTCAGTACGCCTTTGCCCATGAAACGGGATTTGTCGCCATCACGCAGTTCCAGCGCTTCGCGGGAACCGGTAGAAGCACCTGATGGAGCAGCTGCCATACCGACGAAACCACCTTCCAGATGAACTTCGGCTTCAACGGTCGGGTTACCACGGGAGTCGATGATTTCACGACCGATGACTTTAACGATTTTGGACATTAGATTTTCCTCAGTACAAGTTAAACTAAAACTCCAGACAAACAACGCGTACCAAAGGTACGCGTTGCCGTTCTAACTTTTTTTACTTCGCCTGACGCTTCTGGTAGTCGCTGGCGGCCTTCACGAAGCCTGCAAACAGCGGATGCCCGTCACGTGGCGTTGAAGTAAATTCCGGGTGGAACTGGCAGGCGACAAACCACGGATGGTTTGGCACTTCGATGATCTCGACTAACTGATCATCCCCGGAGCGGCCCGCAACACGCAGACCCGCAGCTTCAATTTGTTTCAACAGCATGTTGTTGACTTCATAGCGGTGACGATGGCGCTCGGTGATGACCGGCTCGCCGTACAGCTTGCGAACCACGCTATCGTCAGTCAGCTGGCAGGCCTGTGCGCCGAGACGCATAGTGCCACCCAGATCGCTCTTCTCGGTACGGACTTCGACGTTACCATCTTCATCACGCCATTCAGTGATAAGCGCCACAACAGGGTACTTACAGTCTGGCACAAATTCCGTAGAGTTCGCGTTTTCCATTCCCGCTACGTTGCGCGCAAATTCGATCAGCGCAACCTGCATACCCAGACAGATGCCGAGGTATGGAATATTGTTTTCACGCGCATAACGCGCGGTGGCGATCTTGCCTTCTACACCACGGTAGCCAAAGCCGCCAGGGATAAGGATAGCATCCAGATCTTTCAGGATTTCAACGCCACGCGTTTCAACATCCTGCGAATCAATCAGCTTGATGTTCACGGAGACACGGTTCTTCAGACCACCGTGTTTCAGCGCTTCGATCACGGACTTATAGGCATCCGGCAGCTCAATGTACTTGCCGACCATACCGATAGTCACTTCGCCTGCCGGGTTGGCTTCTTCGTAAATAACCTGTTCCCATTCAGACAGGTTTGCTTCCGGACAGTTCAAGCTGAATCGTTTACAAATATAATCGTCCAGACCCTGTGATTTCAACAGGCCCGGGATTTTATAAATGGAATCGACATCTTTCATTGAAATAACGGCTTTTTCAGGCACGTTACAGAACAATGCAATTTTCGCACGTTCGTTCGCCGGAATGGCGCGATCGGAACGGCAAACCAGGATGTCAGGCTGAATACCGATAGAGAGCAGCTCTTTAACAGAGTGCTGGGTCGGTTTGGTTTTCACTTCACCTGCCGCCGCCATGTAAGGCACCAGCGTCAGGTGCATGAACAGCGCGTGTTCACGACCAATGTCTACCGCCAGCTGACGAATCGCTTCGAGGAACGGCAGGGATTCGATATCACCCACGGTACCGCCGATTTCAACCAGCACAACGTCATGCCCTTCGCCACCGGCAAGGACACGCTCTTTGATGGCGTTAGTGATGTGTGGGATAACCTGCACGGTCGCGCCCAGATAGTCACCACGGCGCTCTTTACGCAGAACGTCAGAGTAGATGCGGCCAGTCGTGAAGTTATTACGACGGGTCATTTTGGTACGAATGAAACGCTCGTAGTGGCCAAGATCCAGATCGGTTTCAGCGCCGTCTTCAGTAACGAACACTTCCCCGTGTTGGGTTGGGCTCATGGTGCCAGGATCGACGTTGATGTACGGATCCAGTTTCATCATGGTCACATTGAGGCCACGGGCTTCAAGAATGGCTGCGAGGGAGGCTGCGGCAATGCCTTTACCCAGAGAGGATACGACCCCGCCGGTCACAAAAATATAGTTCGTTGTCATGCTGAACCTGAGAAGTTAGGGTGAAACGATGGAATAACCAGGACGGGAAAGTAGTATACCCGAACACGGCGAGCGCCACAAACTTTCATTCTCCGTCTCCATTCCAGGCCATGACAAACATAAGGAGTGAGAAAATAGCCCCTTTTGGGTAAATGTTTTTGACGCAAATCAAGCGCTTGTCATTTAAAAAATCACACAAATTGCGCTTGATCGCAAAATTTCGTTAGAGATCAGATTCCTGGCGCTTTACTTCCTGCCAGACTTCTTCCATCGCGTCGAGGTCAATACCGCTCATTTCCAGGCCTCGCGAGGCGACAATCCGCTCCACTTCGCGAAAGCGGCGTTCGAACTTAAGGTTGGCTTTTTGCAGCGCCGTTTCCGCTTTTACACCCAGGTGGCGAGAAAGGTTGACGGTCGCAAACAGCAGATCGCCCATCTCTTCCTCAAGCTTTGCTTCATCCACCATTGCCTGCTGCGCTTCGTGCATCACCTCGTCAATCTCTTCGTGCACTTTATCCAGCACCGGGCCGAGTGAGGTCCAGTCAAACCCCACGGCGGAGCAGCGTTTCTGGATTTTGTGCGCGCGCATCAGCGCGGGCAGGCTCAGCGGAATGTCGTCCAGCGCGGAGTGCTGGGATTTTTCTGCCCGCTCGGCGCTCTTGATCTGCTCCCAGCGGGCCAGGACTTCGGTGCTGGTTCCTGCGGTAGCGTCACCGAAAATATGGGGATGACGGCGCTCAAGCTTGTCGCTGATGGCAGCGCAGATATCGTCAAAGTTAAAGCGCCCCTCTTCCTGCGCCATCTGCGCGTAGAACACAACCTGGAAAAGCAGATCGCCCAGCTCGCCGCGCAGGTCGTCAAAATCTTCACGGGAAATGGCGTCCAGCACCTCGTAGGTCTCTTCAAGGGTGTACGGGGCGATGGTGGCGAAAGTCTGCTCTTTGTCCCACGGGCAGCCGTTTTCCGGGTCGCGCAGGCGTTTCATGATGCCGAGCAGGCGGTCGATTTGAGTCATAATACTGTCCTGATGAAAAATGCCGGGTGGCGGCGTTGCCTTACCCGGCCTACGGAAGAGGATGTTTAGCCGCCGTGCAGACGACGCGCGTCAATCACATCCGGCACCTGGTTCAGCTTGCCAAGCACGCGGCCCAGCACCTGCAGGTTATAGATTTCGATGGTCATATCGATGGTGGCAAGCTGCTCGCGGGTATCGCTGCGGCTGGCGACGCCCAGCACGTTGACCTTCTCGTTGGCGAGAATGGTCGTAATGTCGCGCAGCAGGCCGCTGCGGTCGTTGGCGGTGACGCGCACCACCAGCGAGTAGCCGGCGGAGTAGCTCTCGCCCCAGACCGCTTCCACGATGCGCTCCGGCGCATGGGACTGCAGCTCGGCAAGCTGGTCGCAGTCGGAACGATGAATCGAAATTCCGCGCCCCTGAGTGATAAAGCCGACGATATCGTCGCCTGGAATTGGCTGACAGCAGCGGGCAATGTGGTGCATCAGGTTACCGACACCTTCGACCACCACGCGGCCGTTGTCTTTGCTGCGCTGCTGCGGCGCGTAAGTTTTCTGCTGCAGCTGCTTCAGCGCCGCCGCGTCCTGCTCTTCCGCGCTTGGCTTATTGAACTGCGCCTGCAGGAAGTTCACCATCTGATTCAGACGAATATCACCGCCGCCAATCGCCGCTAACAGCTCATCAAGCTCGTTGAAGTTGTAGCGCGGCAGCAGGAATTTCTCCGCCTCTTTCAGGCTGATCCCGATATGCTCCAGCTCGTCGTCAAGGATCTGGCGGCCGGCAAGGATATTCTTGTCTCGATCCTGTTTGCGGAACCAGGCGTGAATCTTCGAGCGCCCGCGGCTGGTGGTGACATACCCCAGGTTCGGGTTAAGCCAGTCCCGGCTCGGGTTCGGCTGCTTCTGGGTAATGATTTCAATCTGGTCGCCCATCTGCAGCTGATAGGTGAACGGTACGATACGCCCGCCAATTTTCGCCCCGATGCAGCGGTGCCCGACATCGCTATGGATGTGGTAGGCAAAATCGAGCGGCGTAGAGCCGGCCGGCAGGTCGACAACGTCCCCTTTCGGGGTAAAGACGTAGACGCGATCGTCAAAGACCTGGCTGCGCACTTCGTCGAGCATCTCGCCGGAATCGGCCATCTCTTCCTGCCACGCAATCAGCTTACGCAGCCAGGCAATGCGGTCTTCGTGGCCTGAACGCGCCCCGCCGGACGTGCCTTCTTTGTATTTCCAGTGCGCGGCAACGCCCAGCTCGGCGTCCTCGTGCATCTGTTTGGTGCGGATCTGAATCTCGACCGTTTTACCGCCAGGGCCAAGCACCACGGTATGGATTGACTGATAGCCGTTCGGTTTGGGGTTGGCGACATAGTCGTCGAACTCATCGGGCAGATGACGGAAGTGCGTGTGCACTATCCCCAGCGCGGCGTAGCAGTCCTGCAGACGCTCCGCCACGATACGCACGGCGCGCACGTCAAACAGCTCGTCGAAGGCGAGGTGTTTCTTCTGCATTTTGCGCCAGATGCTGTAGATGTGCTTTGGTCGACCGTAGACTTCGGCGCGCACGTTCTCTTCTTTCATCGCCTGGCGCAGTCCGCCGACAAATTCCTCGATATAGTGCTCGCGATCGATACGGCGCTCGTGCAGGAGTTTGGCAATCCGTTTGTATTCCGCCGGGTGCAGATAGCGGAAGCAGTAATCTTCCAGCTCCCACTTCAGCTGACCAATCCCCAGCCGGTTCGCCAGCGGCGCATAGATGTTTGTACACTCTTTGGCAGCCAGCACGCGCTCGTCTTCCGGCGCATCCTTCACCTCTCGCAGATGGGCAATACGCTCGGCCAGCTTGATGACCACGCAGCGGAAATCATCCACCATGGCCAGCAGCATCCGGCGAACGTTATCGACCTGCTCTGAGGAGACAGAATCCGTATGCGCGGCTTTGAGCTGACGAATGGCTGCCATATCGCGCACGCCGTGGATCAGCGCGACGACGGATTTTCCGACGCTGTCGCGCAGCACGTCTTCGCTGACCACGTCCGCATCCGCGAGGGGGAAGAGCAGCGCGGCCTGCAGCGTTTCGATGTCCATGTTCAGCATGGACAGGATTTCAACCATCTCCACGCCGCGCCACAGGAGAAGATCGGCGTCGGGATGCCCCTGCGTGGTGCGCAGACAATAGGCCCAGGTTTCGGTTAAGCGTTCACACGACTGCTGGCTGGAAATTCCCAGACTTGCGATCCATTTTTGTGGGTCAAACTCCCCAGCTTTATTGAGATGTGCACTTCTTACCGCAACCATTGTCCTCTCCTTTAGGGACCAGGGCCTGTCGAAGTCGACAAGCCAAACAAATTAGATGTGCTTGAACAACACCATCGATTCCAGATGCCCAGTGTGCGGGAACATGTCCAGCATTGCCAGACGCTGAATCTGGTAACCCGCGCTGAGCAGTGCCTCGCTGTCCCGGGCAAGCGTTGCCGGGTTACAGGAAACATAGACCACACGCTTTGGCGCGAGTTTAATAATATGTGCCATCACGCCCGGGGCACCGGCACGTGCCGGGTCGAGCAAAATTTTATCAAAGCCCTGCTTTGCCCACGGCTGTTGGGTGACATCGTCCTCAAGATTTTGATGAAAGAATGTCACATTTTGCAAGCCGTTCTGCCGCGCGTTCTCCTGCCCTTTCGCCACCAGCGCCTCAACGCCTTCCACACCGACGACGCTGGCCGCTTCTTGCGCCAGCGGCAGCGTGAAGTTGCCCATTCCGCAGAACAGATCGAGCACCCGGTCGCTTTTCTGAACGTCCAGCCACGCCAGCGCTTTCGCCACCATCTGCTGGTTAACGCCATCATTCACCTGAATGAAATCCCGCGGGCTGAACGTTAAGCGTAGCCCGTTTGACGCATACCAGGGCGACTCACCGGTAACCTGTTCAAGTATCTCGCTTTGTGGTGCAAGGAAAAGTGCCAGGTCGTGGGAATGCGAAAAGCGTTCCAGTTTTTCGCGATCTTTCTTCGACAACGGCGCGGTATGGCGCAGCACCATCAGCGGGCCATTGTTTGCCATGACCAGTTCGACGTGCCCAAGATGGCGTACGCCGTCCAGCCCGGAGAGGCAGATGCGCACTTCCGGGAGCAATGCCTCAAGATGGGGCACCAAAATGGGGCACCGCTTCACGTCAACGATGTCGCTGGAGCCGGCCTTGCGAAACCCCATCTCCAGCCGCTCCGTTTTTGGCTGATAGCTGAGGCTCAGGCGCGCGCGACGACGATAGCCCCAGGGCTGATCGGCAACAATTTCGTTAACGTCATGTTTGAGCAGACGCGCCAGCGCGCGGCTTTTGCTTTTTTGCTGTAATTCTGTGCTCGCATGCTGTTGCTGGCAGCCGCCGCACACGCCAAAATGGGGGCAGCGGGGTGCCACACGCTCCGGGCTATCGCTGAGGCGACGCTTAACCTGCCCGCGCGCAAACTGGCGTTTATCTTCCGTCAGCGTAATTTCTGCTCGTTCTGCTGGCAGTAAACCTGTTATAAACAGAGCCTTACCATTGTGGCGTGCCACTCCCTGGCCAAACGGATCGAGGTCCGTGGCCTCAACAGTGATGATTTGACGCGTCGTCACGCGTCGCTTTGCAGAGTAGAATTGCGCCATCGCCGAGATTTTTCTCACATAACCATAATTATCTTAATTGTCCCATAACGGAACGCCATGACCAACTACAGCCTGCGCGCGCGCATGATGATTTTGATCCTCGCCCCCACCGTTCTCATCGGTTTGCTGCTGAGTATCTTCTTTGTGGTGCACCGCTATAACGATTTGCAGCGACAGCTGGAAGATGCAGGCGCCAGTATTATCGAACCGCTTGCCGTCTCCAGCGAGTACGGCATGAACCTGCAAAACCGCGAATCCATTGGGCAGTTAATCAGCGTACTCCACCGCCGCCACTCGGACATCGTACGCGCCATTTCCGTTTACGACGAACATAACCGCCTGTTTGTGACCTCAAACTTTCATCTCGATCCTGCGGCCCTGAAAATCCCGGACGGTACGCCGTTCCCGCGCCACCTCACCGTATTGCGGCGCGGCGATATCATGATCCTGCGCACGCCGATCGTGTCGGAAAGCTATTCCCCCGATGAGTCTGCACAGTCCGACGCCAAATCCAGCAATAATATGCTGGGATATGTGGCGCTGGAGCTGGATCTCAAGTCGGTCCGGCTACAGCAGTACAAAGAGATTTTCATTTCCGGCGTGATGATGCTGTTCTGCATCGGCATTGCGCTGATCTTCGGCTGGCGCCTGATGCGCGACGTGACGGGTCCCATCCGCAACATGGTTAACACGGTTGACCGCATCCGCCGGGGACAGCTCGACAGCCGTGTGGAAGGGTTTATGCTGGGCGAGCTGGACATGCTGAAAAACGGCATCAACTCGATGGCGATGTCGCTGGCGGCGTATCACGAAGAGATGCAGCACAACGTTGACCAGGCGACGTCCGACCTGCGCGAAACGCTGGAGCAGATGGAGATCCAGAACGTTGAGCTGGATCTGGCGAAAAAGCGCGCTCAGGAAGCGGCGCGTATTAAATCGGAATTCCTTGCCAATATGTCGCACGAGCTGCGCACGCCGCTCAATGGCGTGATCGGCTTTACCCGTCTGACCCTGAAAAGCGAGCTCAACCCCACTCAGCGGGATCACCTGCATACCATTGAACGCTCGGCCAACAACCTGCTGGCGATCATTAACGACGTGCTGGACTTCTCCAAGCTGGAAGCGGGCAAGCTGATCCTCGAGAGTATCCCCTTCCCGCTGCGCAGCACGCTGGATGAAGTGGTGACGCTGCTCGCGCACTCGTCGCACGACAAAGGCCTGGAGCTGACGCTTAACATTAAAAACGACGTGCCGGATAACGTTATTGGCGATCCGCTGCGCCTGCAGCAGGTCATAACCAACCTTGTCGGGAATGCCATTAAGTTCACCGAAAGCGGTAATATCGACATCCTGGTAGAGAAACGCTCGATCAGCAGCAATAAGGTCCAGATTGAAGTCCAGATCCGCGATACCGGCATCGGTATTCCGGAGCGCGACCAGTCGCGTCTGTTCCAGGCGTTCCGTCAGGCGGACGCTAGCATCTCCCGCCGTCATGGCGGTACCGGTCTGGGGCTGGTGATCACCCAGCGCCTGGTGAACGAGATGGGCGGCGATATCTCATTCCACAGCCAGCCAAACCGCGGTTCAACCTTCTGGTTCCACATTAATCTGGACCTTAATCCGAACGTGCTGACCGATGGCCCGGTGACGGACTGCCTGAAAGGCAAGCGTCTGGCCTACGTTGAGCCTAACGCTGCGGCGGCGCAGTGTACGCTCGACATCTTAAGCACCACGCCGCTGGAGGTGGTCTACAGCCCCACCTTCTCGGCGCTTGCCGTAGAGCATTACGATATTCTGCTGATGGGCATTCCGGTCACCTTCACCGGCGAGTTGACCATGCAGCAGGAGCGCTTGGCGAAAGCCGCGTCGATGACCGACTACCTGCTGCTGGCGCTGCCGTGCCATGGGCAGCTCAACGCGGAAGAACTGAAAAACGACGGCGCGGCCGCGTGTCTTTTGAAACCACTGACCGCAACCCGTTTGCTGCCAGCCCTCACGGAATATTGCCGTCTTAGCCAGCATGCCCTTCCGCTGATTAACGATGAGCAAAAATTGCCGATGAGCGTGATGGCGGTGGATGATAATCCGGCCAACCTGAAGCTCATTGGCGCATTGCTTGAGGACCAGGTTCAGCATGTGGAGCTGTGCACCAGCGGCGCGCAGGCGGTTGAACAGGCTAAGCAGATGCAGTTCGATTTAATCCTGATGGATATTCAGATGCCGGGCATGGACGGCATCCGGGCCTGCGAGCTGATCCACCAGCTGCCGCATCAGCAGCAAACGCCGGTTATTGCTGTCACCGCGCACGCGATGGCGGGCCAGAAGGAGAAGCTGCTGAGCGCCGGGATGAATGACTATCTGGCAAAGCCCATCGATGAAGAGAAACTTCATAGCCTGCTGTTGCGCTACAAGCCGGGTCATATTGGCGGAACGTACACGGTTTCCAGCGAGCAGGCTGAGATAAGCGTTAATCAGAACGCCACCTTTGACTGGCAGCTCGCGCTGCGCCAGGCGGCAGGTAAACCCGATTTGGCCCGCGACATGCTGCAAATGCTGGTCGCGTTTCTGCCGGAAATTCGCAATAAGGTGGAAGAGCAGCTGGTGGGTGAAAACCCGGAAGATCTGCTGGACGCAATCCACAAGCTGCACGGCAGCTGCGGGTACAGCGGCGTACCGCGGCTGAAAAACCTCTGTCAGCTTCTGGAGCAGCAGCTGCGTGCGGGCACGCCGGAATCGGAGCTTGAACCGGAGTTCCTGGAGCTGCTGGATGAAATGGATAACGTGACGCGGGAAGCGATGAAGGTGTTGGGGAGCTGAGGTAAAAGCCCGGTGGCGCTACGCTTGCCGGGCCTACAGGTGCACTAACGTAGGCCGGGTAAGGCGAAGCCGCCACCCGGCAATCACAGTTAAAATGCCTGCCCCACTTTCAGCACCGCCGCGATATTCCTTGCGGCCATCCTGACGTTCTCGCCGGCATTTTCCAGCGCGTCTTCCAGCGTGCAGATGGTGTAGATCACGCTAAACACGGCATCAATGCCGTGATCGTGTACCACGCCAACGTCCGCCGTCAGGCTGCCTGCAATGCCAATAACGGGTTTGTTAAAGCGTTTTGCCACCTTCGCCACCCCCACCGGGACTTTGCCGTGGATCGTCTGGCTGTCAATGCGGCCTTCCCCCGTGATCACCAGATCCGCATCGGCCACCTGGTCGGCCAGGTGTAGCGCATCGGTCACGATCTCAATGCCCTGGCGCAGCTGCGCGCCGCAAAAGGCGTAGAGCGCCGCGCCCATGCCCCCCGCCGCGCCGCCGCCAGCAAGGTTCAGTACGTCGATATCCAGATCCCGGGCAATGACGCTCGCATAGTGCGCAAGCGCATTGTCCAGGGTGACGATCATCTCGGGAGTGGCCCCCTTTTGCGGGCCGAATACGGCTGACGCGCCATCCTTCCCGGTAAGCGGATTGGTTACATCGCAGGCCACCTCAATCCGGCATTCCGCCAGACGCTTGTCCAGCACGCTCAGGTCGATACGCGCGAGTTTTCCCAGCTCGCCCCCGCCCTGCCCAAGAGGCTGTTCATTGTCGTCCAGCAGCTTCGCCCCCAGCGCCTGCACCATCCCTGCGCCGCCGTCATTGGTAGCGCTGCCGCCAATGCCAATAATAATATGCTTAACGCCCGCATCCAGCGCGTGACGAATCAGTTCGCCCGTGCCCCAGGAGGTGGTTTTCAGCGGATTACGCTGCGAAGGCGCAACCCGCTCCAGGCCGCTTGCCGCCGCCATTTCAATAAAGGCGCTCTGCTTATCACCGGACAAGCCATAAAACCCCTCCACGCGCTCGCCCAGCGGGCCGGTCACCGGAACATGTACAATGCTTCCCTGCGTTGCCGCGATCATCGCCTCAACCGTCCCTTCGCCACCGTCCGCGACCGGCAGCTTCACGTAAACCGCCTCGGGAAAGATCTCGCGAAAACCACGCTCTATCGCTGTCGCAACCTCAAGCGCACTCAAACTTTCCTTATACGAGTCCGGTGCGATAACAATTTTCATAAGCCATCCTTACGCATAGTCGTTACGTTAAGCATACACCACGTAAAAGACCGCTCATGGGAGCGGTCCCAATGCGTTTATCGTACCATGCACGGGCGTTTATTGTCGAATGTCCAGTCAGGGATCAGATACTGCATCGCCATCGCATCGTCGCGCGCGCCCAGACCGTGTTTCTGATACAGCTCATGGGCCTTCATGACCTGATCCATATCCAGCTCAACCCCCAGCCCCGGCGTAGAAGGCACCTGCACCATGCCACCTTTGATCTCAAACGGCTGCTTAGTAAGACGCTGATTACCTTCCTGCCAGATCCAGTGGGTGTCGATAGCAGTGATCGTGCCCGGCGCAGCGGCGGCGACGTGCGTGAACATCGCCAGCGAGATATCGAAGTGGTTGTTGGAGTGCGAACCCCAGGTCAGGCCAAACTCATGGCACATCTGCGCCACGCGAACCGACCCCTGCATCGTCCAGAAGTGCGGGTCAGCCAGCGGAATATCGACTGACTGGAGGGATAAGGTGTGTCCCATCTGACGCCAGTCGGTCGCAATCATATTGGTCGCGGTCGGCAGCCCCGTAGCGCGACGGAATTCCGCCATCACTTCACGGCCAGAGAAGCCTTGCTCAGCCCCGCACGGGTCCTCCGCGTAGGCCAGCACACCTTTCAGCTGCTTGCCGATCGCAATCGCTTCATCAAGGGACCAGGCCCCGTTCGGATCGAGCGTCACACGCGCCTGCGGGAAACGTTTTGCCAGCGCGGTGACGGCTTCCGCCTCTTCTTCCCCGGCCAGCACGCCGCCCTTCAGTTTGAAATCGTTGAAGCCATATTTTTCGTATGCCGCTTCCGCCAGGCGCACCACCGCATCCGGGGTCATTGCCTCGTCGTGGCGAAGCCGGTACCAGTCGCATTGTTCATCCGGCTGGCTCTGATACGGCAGTGGCGTCAGCTTGCGGTCGCCGACAAAGAACAGATAGCCCAGCATTTCCACTTCGCTGCGCTGCTGCCCCTCGCCCAGCAGCGACGCAACGTTAACGCCCAGATGCTGGCCCAGCAGATCCAGCATCGCGGCTTCAATGCCGGTCACCACGTGGATAGTGGTGCGCAGATCGAAGGTCTGCAGACCCCGGCCCCCGGCATCGCGATCGGCAAAGGTGTTACGCACGGTGTTGAGGACATTTTTGTACTCACCCAGCGTTTTGCCCACCACCAGCGGAATGGCGTCCTCCAGCGTTTTGCGGATCTTCTCCCCGCCCGGAATTTCACCCACGCCGGTATGGCCGGCATTGTCTTTGATGATGACAATGTTGCGCGTGAAGAACGGCGCGTGCGCGCCGCTCAGATTCATCAGCATGCTGTCATGGCCCGCAACCGGAATGATTTGCATGGAAGTGACGACAGGGGTCGTAAAAGTACTCATCGTGTAATCCTTTTATCAGTGACGTCCGAAAACAGGGCGCTTACGGTCAAATGTCCAGCCGGGAATAAGGTACTGCATCGGGCCCGCATCGTTTCGCGCGCCGCCCGGCAATTTTTTATACGCCTCATGGGCTTTATGGATCCGATCCCAATCCAGCTCCACGCCCAGGCCCGGCGCATCCGGTACGGCAATTTTGCCATTGATGATTTCCAGCGGATTTTTCGTCAGGCGGGCTTCGCCTTCCTGCCAAATCCAGTGCGTGTCGATGGCGGTCGGGTTACCCGGCGCCGCCGCGCCAACGTGGGTAAACATCGCCAGCGAAATATCAAAGTGATTGTTCGAATGACAGCCCCAGGTGAGTCCCCAGTCATCGCACAGCTGCGCCACGCGGACCGCGCCTGAGAGCGTCCAGAAGTGCGGGTCCGCCAGCGGTATGTCCACGGCGTTCAGCATCACCGCATGACCTAGTTCGCGCCAGTTGGTAGCGATCATATTGGTCGCCACCGGCAGTCCGGTGGCCCGACGGAACTCGGCCATCACTTCGCGGCCCGAAAAGCCCTGTTCCGCGCCGCAGGGGTCTTCCGCATAGGACAGGATATCCCCCAGCCCTTTGCACAGGCTAATCGCTTCATCCAGCAGCCATGCGCCGTTGGGATCGACGGTGATCCGCGCATCCGGTAAGCGCTTTTTCAGCGCCCGGGCCGTTTCAATCTCCTGCTCGCCGGGCAGCACGCCGCCCTTCAGCTTGAAATCCTTAAAGCCGTAGCGATCCTGCGCCGCCTCGGCCAGCCGCACCACCGCGTCGCTGGAGAGCGCTTCCTGGTGGCGCAGGCGATACCAGTCGTGTTCGCCCCTGGAGCGAGCCAGATAGGGGAGATCGGTTTTATTGCGATCGCCAATGTAGAACAGATAGCCCAGCACGGTGACCGCATCGCGCTGTTTGCCGGGCCCCAGCAGTTCGCAGACCGGGACATTGAGCGCCTTACCCAGTAAATCAAGCAGAGCCGCTTCTAGTGCGGCGACCGCATTGACGCGCAGTTCAAACGTCCAGGCACCTTTACCAAACGTCTCAAAGTCTGCCGACTGGTTGCCCTTATGCACCCGCTGAACCACCCTGTTCAGACGGGCAATCTCCTGCCCCACGACCTGCGGAATGGCATCGACCAGCGTCTGGTAAATCACCTCTCCGCCAGGGGCCTCGCCCACGCCGGTATTCCCTGCGCTGTCTTTTAGCACGACGATATTACGGGTAAACCAGGCGTTATGCGCGCCGCCAATATTGAGCAGCATGCTGTCCTGCCCGGCCACCGGGATGACCTTCATCTCGGTGACGATAGGGCTCGATTGCGTTGTCATCAGCCACGCTCCGCAACAGGTTTAAGTTCGACGCGTTTGATATCCCCCACCAGCACCAGGTAACTCAGGACCGCCACCAGCGCATGCACACCCACGTAGATTAGCGCACCGTTGAAAGAGCCGGTGGTACCGACGATGTAGCCGATAGCGATGGGCGTCACAATCCCGGAGATGTTGCCGAACATGTTGAACAGACCGCCGCTCAGGCCGCTGATCTCTTTCGGGGCCGTATCCGCCATTACCGCCCAGCCCAGCGCGCCAATGCCTTTGCCGAAGAAGGCCATCGCCATAAAGCCGATAATCATCCACTCGGCATTGACGTAGTTACAGAACACCATGGTCATGGAGAGCAGCATGCCGAGCACGATGGGCGTTTTACGCGCGATGTTCAGTGAACCCGTGCGGCGCATCAGCCAGTCGGAAATCACCCCGCCGAGCACGCCCCCCACGAAGCCACAGATGGCCGGGACCGAGGCAACAAACCCCGCTTTCAGAATCGACATGCCGCGTGCCTGCACGAGGTACACCGGGAACCAGGTGATGAAAAAGTAGGTCAAGGCGTTGATACAGTACTGGCCCAGATAGATCCCGATCATCATGCGCGAGCCGACAAGCTGCCTGATCTGCGCCCATTTCTGGCTGAACGGGACTTTCGCCGTCGAGGATTTCTGATCCATGTTAATCAGCGCGCCGCCTTCCGCGATGTACTCCAGCTCTTTTTTGTTTACGCCAGGATGCTGATTGGGTTCGTGGATTACTTTCAGCCAGATAAAGCTGATGACGATCCCGAGTCCGCCCATAAAGAAGAACACGTGCGACCAGCCCACCTCATGGGTTAGCCAGCCCATAATGGGCGCAAAGATCACCGTCGCGAAGTACTGTGCGGAGTTGAAAATCGCCACCGCCGTTCCCCTCTCCTGCGCCGGGAACCAGGCCGCCACAATGCGGCTGTTGCCCGGGAAGGAAGGCGCTTCCGCTAAGCCCACCAGGAAGCGCAGCGTGAAGAGCGCGACGATAATGCCGAAGCCGCTGAAGATATCGACGAAGCCCTGCAGCAGAGTAAAGGCAGACCAGATGAAGATGGACCAGAAGTAGACCCGTTTCGAGCCAAAGCGGTCGAGCAGCCAGCCGCCAGGAATTTGCCCGATGACGTAGGCCCACGAGAAGGCGGAGAAAACGTAACCCATGCCCACGGGATCAAGGCCGATATCTTTTGCCATTTCCGAGCCGGCAATCGACAGCGTGGCGCGGTCACCATAGTTAAAGGACGTGACGATAAACAGCATCACCACTATCCAGTAGCGGGCATTGGTGCGCTTTTCAGCGCTGCTCGCTGCGTGGCTTAATGAACTCATTGTTGCACTCCTGAAACATAGCTTTCGCCTGGTTCATTCTGTACAGCACCGGTAGGGTAAGCAGAATGAGATTGGTTTTTGTCGTTTTGGTACGGCCTGAAGCCGTTTTATCGTGACCGGAAAAGTATATGAAGGAGTGCCTCTTCACCTCACCGTGCAAAAACACAGTATTAAAGGGCGTGAGGGAGGTTGTTTAGGGCATAAGCCCAGAGGAGTGGAAGGTGGTTCACGGAAATGGCGTTTGGTGCGAAGTGTAATGCCGGGTGGCGGCTACGCCTGACCCGGCCTGGAAAACCCGTAGGCCCGCGCAAGCGAAGCGCCGCCGGGCAGAGTGTTATTTGAGAAGTGAGGCCCAGTTCTCCACCCACGGGTTTGATTCGCTTTCTGGCTCCGGGTGCTCACCCGCATCAATCAGCAGCATCTCGCCGACGCGCTGGGCGCTCTGCTCCTGCAACAGCGCATCGAACTGCTTGCCGCCGCCGCAGAAGTTAGCGTAAGCGCTGTCGCCGAGGGCGATGATGCCGTAGCGAACGTCTGGCTGATAGCCAAGCTGGTCTTTAATGCCCTGGAACAGCGGCACGATGCTGTCCGGCAGATCGCCCTGCCCGGTGGTGGAGGTCACCACCAGAATGTATTTATCTTTATACTTTTCCCAGTCCGCCAGCTCCGGGTCTTCATAGACCGTGGCTTTATGACCCTGGCTTGCCAGAATCGCCTCCGCCTCTTCCGCGACCAGCAGCGAGTTGCCGTACATTGTGCCGACAAAAATGCCTACTTCAGCCATGCTATTTTCCCATAGTGAATGCGCTTACTCTTCATCCTGAACGTTGCCCGATACAAACTCAACCCTTTCATTTTCGGGGAGTTGTCCCAGCCAGCCAAACTGTGACAGCGCCTGCATCCAGACGTCGTCCAGCCCCGCGCGGAGAGTCAGCGGCTCGCCGGTAAACGGGTGCATCAAGCTCAGCTCGCTTGCGTGTAACATCAGACGATGGCAGCCAAAGTGTTCGGCCGCGCTGCGGTTCTGGCGCAAATCACCGTGTTTGCTGTCGCCAATAATCGGGTGGCGCAGATGCGCCAGATGGCGTCGCAGCTGGTGCTTGCGCCCGGTTTTCGGCAGAAGCTCAACCAGGCTGTAGCGTGTGGTCGGAAATTTGCTGGTGGCTACCGGCATTTCCGTGGTTGCCATGCCGCGATAATCGGTCACGGCCGGCTGCGGGCCTTTGTCATCCCGGGCAAATTTATCGCCGATTTTGTCCAGCTCCTCCACCAGCGGATAATCCAGGGTGGCGGACTCGGTCAGCCAGCCACGCACGATCGCGTGGTAGCGCTTCTGGATCTGGTGCTGTTCGAACTGCTGCGCCAGCAGACGGCCAGCTTCGCTGGAAAGCCCCATCAGCAGCACGCCGGAGGTCGGCCTGTCGAGGCGATGGGCGGTAAACACATGCTGACCAATCTGGTCGCGAACGGTCTGCATCACCACCACTTTCTCATCGCGATCCAGCCAGCTGCGGTGCACCAGCCAGCCTGACGGTTTATTCACCGCCACCAGCCACTCGTCCTGATAGAGGATCTCAAGCGTCATGCATCTTCACCGGCAAACAGGGCATCCAGCTTTTCCAGTTCGACCAGCATGACGTCGCGCGCAGGGTGCGTCGCGTCGAGCGCCATTTCATAATAGGGAGAGACAGCAAACGCCTGCGGTAAGGGGTGCCCCCCCTCAAGCAGGGCGTGCATGCGCGGAATTAACACCCACTGTAGCCACTCGAAAGGGGCCAGCGTATCCAGGCAGAAAGGCTGGGTGCTGGTGAACGCTTCTGGCTGCGGCGCGGTCTCCTGCCACAGCTGATGTTGGCGCAAAAGGGCTTCGATGGCGTGCAACTGAGCACGAACGCTATCGTGTTGCGTCATAGTAACCTCAACTGAAAATGTGAACGGCGCGCAGCATAGCATTGCGAAAGGCAGAAATAAAAAAGGGAGCACTGTAAAAACAGTGCTCCCGGTTCGTTCCGCAGCATTCCAGCTACAATTCGTGCTCCCTGCTCATCCGTGACAACTTTTCCTGAAGCCCGAAGGCCTGGTCATCCGTCTACCTTTCGCATCCTGCACACATCTTCCTGACGTGTTTGTTTCATCCTGAAACGTCCTGGCCTTCCTGACCCACCGACCATCCTGACCGGCTCTCGTTCTCCTTCCTGGAGGTGTCCCTTACGCATCCTGCGTTATCCACTTCGCTTCATCCAGAAGCCTTCCTGCTGCGCCATCCTGACGAGTCCTGTGTGAGAAACGCCATCATCCTGATGTTCGTTTCTCGTGTCGGCTTCCTGTCGACGGAGATAGAATTCGCTATTCCGCTTCGTCTTACAACCCACTCAGCCAGCGTTGTAAGACGCGGGGACTCCCTAAAAATAATAGGAGGAACAACTAATTCGTTGAAAAATAGAGTGATATTAATCTGAATTTAATGAGGTAATACTGAATGTTCCAGCGATCTCTCACAAACCTTGTAAGAGATCTCTCACACGCGCTGTAGCAGCATGGATTACAGAAGGGGCTCAAGTCGGGTGAGGAAATCCGCAAGAGAAGAGGCGAGAGTCTCGCGATTGCGGGTACCGATAGTCTCTTTAATCACTTCGCCTGACAGGTTACAGACGGAGATAACGTCCAGCTCGCTGTCCAGCGTGGCGATAAAGAGCGTCGGAGAAAGCTTAAGGCGTTTTTGCGTGACCAGATGACCAATCAGGTTTTCCTGAACACGCTGCAGATCGTCTTCGCTCCAGGTCTGCAACAGCGTCAGCGTCATGTCCGCAAAACGCGCGGGCATATCCCCTGCAAACTGCGTGGCATAAAACGCATGAACCGCTGGTTGTACCACAATGTCCATTGCTCGTTCAACCGCATTTACATTCTGCTCACCGTTATTCGGCTTCGGCTGCCAGATCACGTAATCCTCAAGCGAAGAGATAATGCACGGCGAAGGGACGCCATATAAATCAGCACTTTGCGGCCACGTGCCCTGCTTTTCATGCCATGCGTCGCAATAGCGGGTCGTAAAGGTAGTGAGGGCATTTGCAGTTTCGATGTCCACCGATTTCTCTCTTCTTGTCAGACAGGATAAACTCAGGCCATAAGTGTACCTGTAAAGTGGCTATGAAACATGTCTTACGAAAATCATCAGGCGTTAACCGGCTTAACGCTGGGTAAATCGACCGATTACCGCGATACCTACGATGCAAGCCTGCTGCAGGGCGTGCCGCGTAGCCTGAACCGCGACCCTCTGGGACTGCACGCGGACGCGCTGCCGTTCGTGGGTGGCGATATCTGGACGCTGTACGAACTCTCGTGGCTCAACGCGCGCGGCCTGCCGCAGGTGGCGGTGGGACACGTTGAGCTGGACTATGCCAGCGTGAATCTCGTCGAGTCCAAAAGCTTTAAGCTCTATCTCAACAGTTTTAACCAGACCAAATTCAACAGCTGGGACGACGTTCAGCGCACCCTGGAACGTGATTTAAGCGCCTGCGCGCAGGGAAAGGTGAGCGTTTCACTGTACCGCCTGCACGAGCTGGAAGGCCAGCCAGTCGCCCACTTCAACGGGACCTGCATCGACGATCAGGATATCGAGGTGGAGAATTATGAATTCAGCGCCGATTACCTCGAAAACGCGGCGAGCGGCAAGGTGGTTGAAGAGACGCTGGTGAGCCATCTGCTTAAATCCAACTGCCTGATTACCCACCAGCCGGACTGGGGCTCGGTGCAGATCCAGTATCGCGGGCCAAAAATCGACCGGGAAAAGCTGCTGCGCTATCTGGTGTCGTTCCGCCATCACAATGAATTCCACGAGCAGTGCGTGGAGCGCATCTTTAGCGATATCCAACGCTTCTGCCAGCCAGAAAAATTGAGCGTTTACGCGCGCTACACCCGCCGCGGCGGCCTGGACATTAACCCGTGGCGCACCAATACCGATTTTGTCCCGGCGACGGGCCGGCTGGTGCGTCAGTAATATAAATATTTTCACAATATGCGCGGTATCTTCCGCGCTTTAGGTTGTGAAACGTCACGCGGCAGGGCTATTGTAATCAACAGGGAAAGACGATAATCGTCCCGTAAGGAGCTCACTTGATTACACATATTAGCCCGCTTGGCTCAATGGATATGTTGTCGCAGCTGGAAGTGGACATGCTTAAACGCACGGCCAGCAGCGATCTTTATCAACTGTTTCGTAACTGTTCACTTGCCGTTCTGAACTCCGGAAGCCTGACAGACAACAGTAAAGAACTGCTGTCCCGCTTCGAAAGCTTTGATATCAACGTGCTGCGCCGCGAGCGCGGCGTGAAGCTTGAAGTCATCAACCCGCCGGAAGAGGCATTCGTCGACGGACGCATCATCCGTTCACTTCAGGCTAACCTGTTTGCCGTGCTGCGTGACATCCTGTTTGTTAACGGGCAGATCCACAACGCAGGCCGCTTCCAGCATCTCGACCTGGAAAGTTCGGTCCATATCACCAACCTGGTGTTCTCTATTTTGCGCAACGCCCGTGCCCTGCACGTGGGTGAAGCGCCGAACATGGTCGTCTGCTGGGGCGGTCACTCCATTAACGAAACCGAATACCTTTATGCGCGTCGGGTGGGCACCCAGCTTGGCCTGCGCGAGCTGAATATCTGTACCGGATGTGGTCCGGGTGCGATGGAAGCGCCAATGAAAGGGGCCGCAGTGGGTCACGCGCAGCAACGCTACAAAGAGGGACGGTTTATCGGCATGACCGAGCCGTCCATCATCGCCGCTGAGCCACCTAACCCGCTGGTTAACGAGCTGATTATCATGCCGGATATCGAAAAACGTCTTGAAGCGTTTGTTCGTATCGCCCACGGCATCATCATCTTCCCGGGCGGCGTGGGGACAGCGGAAGAGCTGCTCTATCTGCTGGGTATTCTGATGAACCCGGCCAACAAAGATCAGGTCCTGCCGCTGATCCTGACCGGGCCGAAAGAGAGCGCCGACTACTTCCGCGTGCTGGACGAGTTTATCGTACACACGCTGGGTGAAGCCGCGCGTCGTCACTATCGCATCATCATCGACGATGCTGCGGAAGTGGCGCGCCAGATGAAAAAAGCGATGCCGCTGGTGAAGGAGAACCGTCGCGATACCGGGGATGCCTACAGCTTTAACTGGTCAATCCGCATTGCGCCGGACCTGCAGATCCCGTTCGAGCCTTCACACGAGAACATGGCGAACCTGAAACTCTACCCGGACCAGCCGGTGGAAGTCCTGGCCGCCGATCTGCGTCGCGCCTTCTCCGGGATTGTGGCGGGCAACGTCAAAGAGGTCGGTATCCGCGCCATTGAGCAGTACGGTCCGTACAAGATCCACGGCGACCCGGAGATGATGCGCCGCATGGATGACATGCTGCAGGGCTTTGTCGCCCAGCACCGCATGAAGCTGCCGGGCTCCGCCTATATTCCTTGCTACGAAATCTGCACATAACGCTTAGCGGCATCTCATCAAAGCCGGGTCGCCCTGTCGCGCGTTCCGGCTTTTTTTATTCCTGATGTAATTCATAGGCATCACTTATATCTTTTACAAAATCGCCACAAACGCAAACGATTACCTATATCTTTCAACCGTAAATTATCAGCCTTAATCCAAATTACCTGCCAGAAAATACTAAAAACCCATTTCTTTACAGCGAAAGACACCTATATCAAGGGCCAGTCTTTCAGCGCACATGTCGTTGGTGGTAGCCTTCGCGCGCGTAAATTCTCTTTGATGTTTTTTTAACAGATAAATGGTCTAAAGATGCCCACATCATAAGTGGATTATTGCATTTGGGATCGCGATCACTGATAGATTCATAACGAGAATGTATCTTTCCGCCCGCCAATAGTTACGGGCGAAAATTATTAAAAAACCGTCACTGAACGAATTTCATATTACCGTCAGGCACTTTTTCATCGGATTTGACTAAAAACCTGACAATTTGCTTCCTCCAGGAGATACAGATGGAAACCACTCAAACCAGCACCGTTGCTTCGATTGAATCCCGAAGTGGTTGGCGCAAAACGGATACCATGTGGATGCTTGGCCTTTACGGCACGGCAATCGGCGCTGGTGTACTGTTCCTTCCTATCAACGCAGGCGTCGGCGGTCTGATTCCGCTGATCATTATGGCTATCATTGCTTTCCCGATGACCTTCTTTGCACACCGCGGTCTGACCCGCTTCGTGCTGTCCGGTAAAAACCCGGGCGAAGACATCACTGAAGTGGTTGAAGAGCATTTCGGCGTGGGCGCAGGTAAACTGATTACCCTGCTCTACTTCTTTGCGATTTACCCTATCCTGCTGGTTTACAGCGTGGCGATCACCAACACCGTTGAAAGCTTCATGCTGCACCAGCTGCACATGACGCCGCCACCGCGTGCCATCCTGTCTCTGATCCTGATTGTCGGCATGATGACCATCGTGCGCTTCGGTGAGCAGATGATTGTGAAAGCGATGAGCGTGCTGGTGTTCCCGTTTGTGGCCGCACTGATGCTGCTGGCCTGCTACCTGATCCCACAGTGGAACGGCGCAGCGCTGGAAACCCTGTCCCTGAGCAGCGCGTCTGCAACCGGTAACGGCCTGCTGATGACCCTGTGGCTGGCGATCCCGGTAATGGTCTTCTCCTTCAACCACTCCCCAATCATCTCCTCTTTCGCCGTGGCGAAACGTGAAGAGTACGGTAATGGCGCAGAGAAGAAGTGCTCCAGCATCCTGGCACGCGCTCACATCATGATGGTGCTGACCGTTATGTTCTTCGTCTTCAGCTGCGTACTGAGCCTCTCCCCGGCGGACCTGGCGGCAGCGAAAGAGCAGAACATCTCAATTCTGTCTTACCTGGCGAACCACTTTAACGCACCGCTGATTGCGTGGATGGCACCGATCATCGCGATGATCGCCATCACCAAATCCTTCCTGGGCCACTACCTCGGCGCACGTGAAGGCTTCAACGGTATGGTGATCAAATCTCTGCGCGGTAAAGGCAAGAGCATTGAAATCAACAAGCTGAACAAAATCACTGCACTGTTCATGCTGCTCACCACCTGGGCGGTAGCGACGCTGAACCCAAGCATCCTGGGCATGATTGAAACCCTTGGCGGCCCGGTCATCGCGATGATTCTGTTCCTGATGCCGATGTACGCGATTCAGAAAGTCCCGGCTATGCGTAAGTACAGCGGTCATGTCAGCAACGTCTTTGTGGTTATCATGGGGCTTATCGCTATCTCTGCGATCTTCTACTCCCTGTACACCATGTTCTGATTCTCACCCGCGCCGTCCCCGGACGGCGCACTCCCTCCTCTCTGACTGAAAGCAATGGACGCATCATGATTAGCGTATTCGATATCTTCAAAATCGGTATTGGTCCTTCCAGCTCTCACACCGTCGGACCGATGAAAGCCGGTAAGCAGTTCACGGATGACTTGATTGCACGCGGCATCCTGCACGACATCACCCGCGTGGTTGTCGATGTATACGGCTCACTTTCCCTGACCGGGAAAGGCCACCACACCGATATCGCCATTATCATGGGCCTGGCGGGAAACCTGCCGGACACCGTTGATATTGATGCGATCCCTGGCTTTATCCAGGACGTGAACACCCACGGGCGCCTGCTGCTGGCGAACGGCGAGCATGAGGTTGAATTCCCGGTTGACCACTGCATGAATTTCCATGCGGACAACCTGTCGCTACACGAAAACGGCATGCGCATTACCGCGCTGGCCGGCGACAAAGCGGTATACAGCCAGACTTACTACTCTATCGGCGGCGGTTTTATCGTCGACGAAGACCACTTTGGTCAAACCAGTACCTCTTCTGTCGAGGTGCCGTATCCGTACAAAACGGCGGCAGACCTCCAGCGCCACTGCCAGGAGACGGGCCTTTCCCTCTCCGGTCTGATGATGAAAAACGAGCTGGCGCTGCACAGCAAAGAGGAGCTGGAACAGCACTTCGCTAACGTCTGGGACGTGATGCGCGGCGGTATTGAGCGCGGGATCACCACCGAAGGCGTTCTGCCGGGCAAGCTTCGCGTACCGCGTCGTGCGGCGGCGCTGCGCCGTATGCTGGTGAGCACCGACAAAACGACAACGGACCCGATGGCCGTGGTGGACTGGATCAACATGTTCGCCCTGGCGGTAAACGAAGAAAACGCCGCAGGGGGCCGTGTGGTCACCGCGCCAACCAACGGTGCCTGCGGCATCGTTCCGACCGTACTGGCGTACTACGACAAGTTTATCCGTGAAGTGAACGCGAACTCGCTGGCACGCTACCTGCTGGTGGCCAGTGCGATTGGTTCTCTGTATAAGATGAACGCCTCCATTTCCGGTGCGGAAGTGGGCTGTCAGGGTGAAGTCGGCGTGGCGTGCTCCATGGCGGCGGCAGGTCTGGCGGAGCTGTTAGGCGCAAGCCCGGCGCAGGTGTGCATCGCTGCGGAAATCGGCATGGAACACAACCTGGGGCTGACCTGCGATCCGGTTGCCGGACAGGTACAGGTTCCGTGCATCGAGCGTAACGCGATTGCCTCCGTGAAGGCGGTAAACGCGGCGCGTATGGCGCTGCGCCGCACCAGCGAACCGCGCGTCTGTCTCGATAAGGTTATCGAAACCATGTACGAAACGGGTAAAGATATGAACGCCAAATACCGCGAAACCTCTCGCGGCGGCCTGGCGATGAAGATCGTGACCTGCGATTAAGCCTCTCAGGAAGCCTCGTTTTGCGAGGCTTCTTCCTGATTTCCCCACCATTCATAGTTTCACGCTGCTGACAGTGTTACCCTTCTTGCATGAGATAGAAGGGAGATTATCTGTGGCCGTTCATTTACTTATCGTCGATGCACTTAACCTGATTCGCCGTATCCATGCGGTACAGGGGACGCCCTGTAAAGACACCTGCCTGCACGCGCTGGAACAGCTTATCCGCCACAGCGAGCCCACCCACGCGGTCGCGGTTTTTGATGACGAAGCCCGCAACACGGGCTGGCGGCACCAGCGTCTGCCCGACTACAAAGCCGGACGCGCACCGATGCCGGACGATCTTCACGCCGAATTACCCATGCTGCGCGCCGCATTTGAACAGCGGGGCGTCCCCTGCTGGGGCGCACAGGGAAATGAAGCCGACGATCTCGCGGCCACCCTGGCCGTAAAGGTGGCGAGTGCCGGGCATCAGGCCACGATCGTTTCAACGGATAAAGGCTACTGCCAGCTGCTCTCCCCGACTATTCGCATTCGCGACTATTTTCAAAAACGCTGGCTGGACGCGCCGTTCATTGCCAGCGAGTTTGGCGTATCGCCTGAGCAATTGCCGGATTACTGGGGCCTGGCAGGCATCAGCAGCTCTAAAGTTCCGGGCGTGGCCGGTATTGGGCCGAAGAGCGCCGCGCAGTTGCTGACCGATTTTCAGAGTCTGGAGGGCATTTACGCCCGTCTGGACGAGGAGCCCGAAAAATGGCGCAAGAAGCTGGAGGCGCATAAAGAGATGGCGTTTATCTGCCGGGAAATCGCAACGCTACAGACGGATTTACAGCTGGACGGGAATTTACAGCAATTGCGCTTAGAACGTTAAAACGACTACAGGGTTTTTGTAGGCCCGGTAAGCGCAGCGCCACCGGGCAAAACAAAGTACGTGCTATCGCTCGTCGCGACGCCCGCCTACGGCCGCCCACCAGCGACGAATATGCACCGTCACCTCTTCGCGGTCGTGATACAGCTGACGCGCCTGGATCTCCACGTTAATCCCGTGTTCGTCCAGTTGCTCCTGAATGTAGGCCAGGTTCTGCGACACCTCCTCATAGCGCTTTTTCATCGGCAGCTTGAGGTTGAAAATGGTCTCGCGACACCAGCCGTTAACCAGCCAGGAGGCCATCAGCGCGGCCACTTTCGCCGGTTTCTCAACCATGTCGCACACCATCCATGAGATGTTGTTGCGGTTCGGGCGATAGCGGAAACCGTCTTCACGCAGCCAGGTGACCTGTCCGGTGTCCATCAGGCTTTGCGCCATTGGGCCGTTATCAACGGACGATACCCACATGTTGCGTTTCACCAGCTGATAGGTCCAGCCGCCCGGGCACGCGCCGAGATCGACAGCGTACATGCCGTTTGCCAGACGCTCATCCCACTCATCCGCCGGGATAAAGACGTGGAACGCCTCTTCCAGCTTCAGCGTAGAACGGCTTGGCGCATCGGCCGGGAAGCGCAAACGCGGGATGCCCATAAAGAAAGGAGAGTTGTTGGTGGTGTACGAGTAGCCCGTATAGCAGCAGCCCGGTGCAATAAAGAAGATATGCACCACCGGACGCTTCGGCGTTTCGTAGTTCGTCAGCACGCCCGCATCACGCAGCGCCGCGCGCAGCGGAACAGTGAACTTACGGCAGAACTTCATCAGCTCTTTACTTTCGTTGGTATCCGCCACTTCAACGCGCAGATCGCCGCCCTTCTCCACCACGCCCTGCAGCATGCCCACGATTGGCGTGATGCGGTCTTCAGGGGGAAGGTCTTTGAGCAGCTCACCCGCGACAAACATCTGGCGCGCAAAAATCAGCGAGCTGAACGGCAGCTCGCGCGCCAGCTTATCCGCATCTTCAGGCTGATAGCATTCGAATACCACATAGCCCGCGTTTTCTTTTACGCGGGCAAAGCCGAAGATTTCGCGCTTCGCCGCTTTATCGGTAATTTCCGCGGCGCACTCTTTCTCAAACCCCGGGCGACAATATAAAACAACCTTATTCATGAACAACGCCCTTGCGTTTCAGACGGATAGCTCCGATAAACATTAATACCCAACCCGCCAGGAAGCTGACGCCACCGACAGGTGTAACAAACGCCCACAGGCGTAAATGGGAAAGTGCCAGACAGTAAAGGCTGCCGCTGAAAAGCACCGTACCCAGCGCCAGGAAGACGCTGCTCCAGTAAAACCAGATGCTGATACGGCGCTGCATCGCCACCGCCAGCCCAAAGATTGCCAGCGTATGGAACGCCTGATATTCAAGGCCGGTCTGGATCCAGCTCATCTCTACAGCGCCCAACGACTTGCTTAAGACATGTGCGCCAAAGGCGCCCAGTGCAACAAAAATAAAGCCACTCACCGCGGCAAAAATCAGCATGAATCGGCTGGTCATGTTTAAGTCCTGAATTGATGCGTGCCCGGCACACAAACGTTATTGTTCATACCTGAAGCGGAATTTTTCTTGCTCGCTTGCCGCTTTCGCCAGTATCCACTGCCGGAAGGCGGCTATTTTACCCAGTTCTGCCTGACTGTCATGACAAACCAGATAAAACGCATTCTTGCTGACCAGTACATCATTAAAAGGGCAGACCAGGCGACCTGCCTCTATTTCGGACTGCGCCATGACGTTGTTCGCCAACGCCACGCCCTGCCCGTGAATGGCAGCCTGTAACACCATCGCACTGTGGCTAAAGATGGGTCCCTGCTGCACGTTTATATGTGTAAGACCTAATTGACGGGTATAAGTTTGCCAGTCGCGTCGAGAGGCATCATGCAAAAGCGTATGCTGCGCCAGGTCAGCGGGAGACTTCAGCGCTTTGTCGCCCGTTAATAGCAGAGGGGAACAGACCGGCAGGAGATATTCTGCGTATAATTTCTCAACACGCAAGCCCGGCCAGTTACCGCGCCCATAAAAAATCGCGACATCCACGTCATCGGCCAGCTTGTCTTCCTGACGATCCACGGCCTGGATTCGAACGTCTATCCCCGGATAAGCTGAGTTAAAGCTTGAGAGTCTTGGCACCAGCCACTGAATGGCAAAACTGGGCAATAAACTAACAGTCAGAGCACCTTTTGCACTGCGGGCCTGTAGTTTACGCGTGGCTTCAGTAAGCTGCGAAAAAATCTCTTTAATATCCTGAAAATAGCTCTGCCCCTCTTCGGTCAACAGCAACGAGCGGTTGCGTCGACGAAACAGCTTAAGGCCCAGAAAATCCTCCAGAGACTTGATTTGGTGACTTACTGCGGCCTGTGTCACAAAAAGCTCATCGGCTGCGCGGGTGAAGCTCAGGTGACGTGCTGCTGCATCAAAAACACGTAATGCGTTGAGGGGGGGCAATCGCTTTGACATGGTTATATGGCTTAGATGTTAAAGGAATTTAACAAATAGGAAACAACGTTTAACCTATTAGTTTTTTTTATCTGAGCCATTATAATTTGTCCGTTGAGGAACTACCAGCAAATACCTATAGTGGCGGCACTTCCTGAGCCGGAACGAAGAGCTTTTTTCGGAATGCGTGTTCTGAAGGGCTTTTGGCTTACGGTTGTGATGTTGTGTTGTTGTGTTTGCAATTGGTCTGCGATTCAGACCACGGTAGCAACGCTACCAATTTTTCACTTCCTGTACATTTACCCTGTCTGTCCATAGTGATTAATGTAGCACCGCCAACTTGCGGTGCTTTTTTTTCGCCTGCGATCGGTTAATGCTCGATCTCTTTCATCTCTTTCACGTCCGTGCGGTTGATCTGCTGCTTGTTCCCGTTAGCATCTTTGTACGAAATCATCCCGGTATCGTTATCGGTTGTCGGTTTCCCTTCCGAAACGATGGAACGACCATCGTTGGTGTGCATCACGTAGTTGTTACCGGAACAGGCGCTCAGGGCAAAAGTAAACGCACAGGCAGAGATGATTGCAGCTGTCTTATTCATGATTATTCTCCTTTAGCAATTAATGCTATTCAAACCTCGATTTATAACAGGCTAAAACATCCGCCTAACACTATTTAGCATAACCTGCTTTTTCGAGGTCGCCAGGATAAGCAGACAAATCTGATAGATATCAACCTCCTTGCCCTGCCGCTGAAATTGCGCGACGATCTCTCTATCGACACGAGGAATTCCATGAACGCTTTCAGTCCTGCGCAGTTTCGCGCACAGTTTCCGGCACTGGCCGATGCCGGTATTTACCTTGATAGCGCCGCCACGGCCCTGAAGCCCCAGGCGGTGATCGAGGCCACGCAGCAGTTCTACAGCCTGAGCGCCGGCAACGTACATCGCAGCCAGTTTGCCGAAGCGCAGCGCCTGACCGCGCGCTATGAAGCCGCACGCGATCGCGTGGCGCACCTGATCAATGCCGAAAGCGGGAAAAATATCGTCTGGACGCGCGGCACCACCGAGGCCATCAATATGGTGGCCCAGTGCTACGCGCGCCCGCTGCTTCAGCCGGGCGATGAGATCGTCGTCAGCGAGGCGGAACATCACGCCAACCTGGTGCCGTGGCTGATGGTGGCCGAACAAACGGGTGCACGCGTGGTGAAGCTTCCGCTGGGCGCAGACCTTCTGCCCGATGTGGCCCGTCTCCCCGAGTTGATTACCCCCCGCAGCCGCATTCTGGCGCTCGGACAGATGTCCAACGTTACCGGTGGTTGCCCGGACCTGGCTCAGGCTATTCGGATAGCCCATGCCAGCGGGATGGTGGTGATGGTCGACGGCGCCCAGGGCGTGGTGCATTTCCCCGCCGACGTGCAGGCGCTGGATATTGACTTCTATGCCTTCTCAGGACATAAGCTCTACGGGCCAACCGGTATTGGGGTGTTGTACGGCAAGCCGGAACTTCTGGCAAAAATGACGCCCTGGCTCGGGGGCGGCAAGATGATCGCTGAAGTGTCGTTCGAGGGCTTCAGAACGCAGGATGTCCCCTATCGCCTTGAAGCCGGTACGCCGAACGTGGCCGGCGTGATTGGCCTAAGCGCGGCGCTGGAGTGGCTGGCAGAAACAGACAGTGTTCAGGCTGAAAGCTGGAGCCGGGGGCTGGCGACGCTGGCAGAGGAAGAACTGAAAAAGCGCCCGGGTTTCCGCTCGTTCCGCGTTCAGGATTCCAGCCTGCTCGCCTTTGATTTTGCTGGCGTGCATCATAGCGATATGGTGACGCTGCTGGCCGGATACGGCATTGCCCTGCGCGCAGGACAGCACTGCGCCCAGCCGCTGCTGGCGGCGCTCGGCGTAAGCGGTACGCTGCGCGCCTCGTTTGCGCCGTATAATACCCAAAGCGATGTCGACGCGCTGGTTAGCGCCGTTGACCGCGCCCTTGAAATACTGGTGGATTAATGACTAGCGCTGCTTTAGCCGGACATCCGTTTGGCACGGTCATCACTGAAGAGACGTTAAAACAGACCTTTGCCCCGCTTTCACAGTGGGAAGATAAATATCGCCAGCTGATTCTTCTCGGTAAGCAGTTACCGACCCTCTCTGACGATCTCAAGGCGCAGGCGAAAGAGATTGCAGGCTGTGAAAATCGCGTCTGGCTGGGCGTGAGCGTTTCCGGTGAGAAGATGCACTTCTTCGGCGACAGCGAAGGCCGCATCGTGCGGGGCCTGTTGGCCGTATTGTTGACGGCAGTGGAAGGGAAAAGCGCGGCGGAACTGCTGGCGCATTCGCCGCTGGCGTTATTTGATGAGCTGGGGCTGCGCGCGCAGCTCAGCGCCTCGCGCGGTCAGGGGTTGATCGCGCTCAACGAGGCGGTACTGGACGCCGCTCGTCAGGCTCAGGCCTGACGTTCCGCCTTCGCCATCATCTTCTTCAGGGCGTGAGACACCGCCACAAAGCCAAAGGAAGCGGTCACCATAGTGGCCGCGCCAAAGCCTGAGGCGCAATCCATTCTCTTTGGCCCTTCAGCCGTGCTTTTCATCGCACACACGGAACCATCGGCCTGCGGGTAGACCAGCGCTTCGGTCGAGAACACGCAGTCTACGCCCAGCTTGCCCTTGCTGTTCTTCACGACGTTAAAGTCGCTTTTCAGGCGTTCACGCAGCTTGGCGGCAAGAGGATCCTGAATGGTTTTCGCCAGATCGGCCACCTGGATCTGCGTAGGGTCGATTTGCCCGCCCGCGCCGCCGGTCGTCACCAGGGGAACCTTGTAACGACGACAGTAGGCGATCAGCGCCGCTTTTGGACGCACGCTGTCGATGGCGTCAATCACATAGCTGTAGCCTTTGCTCATGTATTCAGCGACGTTATCTGCCGTCACAAAATCATCAATCACCGTGACCCGACATTCCGGGTTAATCAGGCGGATACGTTCCGCCATGACCTCAGATTTTGCCAGGCCGACGCTATCACGCAGGGCATGGATTTGACGGTTGGTGTTGGTGACGCACACGTCATCCATATCAATCAGCGTGATTGCGCCAATACCGGTTCTCGCCAGCGCTTCTGCGGCCCACGACCCCACACCACCAATGCCCACGACGCAGACATGCGCATCCGCAAACAGCTGCAGGGCTTTTTCACCATAGAGACGTGCCGTGCCGCCAAAACGCTGGCGCCAGGCATCGCTGATTACCACAGACATAACACCTCAGATGTAAAAAGGGTGAGGTTCTCCTCACCCTGAACAGTAATCCGTATTGCGCTCAGAATACCACAATCAGCCGCTGAATACGTTTCCGGCACCCGGTGCGGCCTTCAGCACCCACACGCGTCCGTAGTGGTTATACCAGCCTGCGCGGTGGCCTGCATCCGGGCCAATGCCCTGATAGATATCGAAGTGCTGCCCTTTGATCGCGCCGCCAACGTCCAGCGCCACCATCAGACGCAGCTCATACTGGCCGTTGAACTTGCCGTTGTTGTCCAGCAACGGGACCTCAGCCAGCAGCGTGGTGCCCGCAGGAATAATCGAACGATCCGATGCCACCGACGCACGGCCAATCAGCGGTACCGCACTCGCCCCTTTCACCGGCGCGAAGTTTTGCGGTTTAAAGAAGACGAACGACGGGTTCTGCTCCAGCAGCTCACGCACCTCGGCTTCGCTGTGCTTTTCGCCCCACTCGCGGATCGCCTGCATCGACATGTCTTCTTTCTTCACTTCGCCGCGGTCGATCAGCACCTTGCCAATACTGCGATAGGCGTGGCCGTTTTTACCGGAATAGCTGAAGAAGTTAAGCGGCGAGCCGTCGCCAAAATCAATATAGCCGCTGCCCTGAACGTCCATGATGAAGTTGTCCATCAGGGAGTTGCTGTAAGCAAGAACGTAGTTTTCGCTTAGCGCACCGGCGTAGATCTCAGCGCGCGACGGCAGACGGCCGCGTTTTGGCGGCATACGGTAGATAGGGTACTGGAACTCGCCCTGACGCGTGTGTCGCGCCTGGATAACCGGGGTGTAGTAGCCGGTAAACTGAACGTTGCCGTAGTTATCGGCCCCTTCCATCTGCCAGGCGTCGATACCAAACTGGCGCATGTTGCGCGTATCGCCGCCCGCGCGCAGCCAGTCCTGCACCGCGCTATAAACGTTGTTCTGTGCGCTGTACAGACGCGGTGACGCGTTGCGGATCTGGTAGACCTGCTCGGAGAAATCACCGGCATTGATCGGTGCGCCGACCGCATCAGGCTGATTAACTAAAGAGAAAGGCTGGGATAACTTCCCGTCTTTATACTGTTGACCGCGATCGGTCGGTTTGGAAGAACAGGCCGCAAGAATCGCTACCATTGCGCCCGCCATCAGATACTTCGCCCAACGTCCTTTCATTCTGTCTCGTCTTTAAGTTGCCCATTTCCGCGTGATGAAGATAACAAACCGCCAGGGCTAATGAAATGCGATCGCATGCCCTTTGGCAAATTTTGCGCAAAAAATAGTCCAAACAGCGCCATGTCGTTCAATTTGCATACAAAATCATGATAAATGTGAAAAAGGGGTTGCATCACAAGTCTATCCGAGTATAGTGCGCATCCACGGACGCGGGGTGGAGCAGCCTGGTAGCTCGTCGGGCTCATAACCCGAAGGTCGTCGGTTCAAATCCGGCCCCCGCAACCAATTAAAATTTGATGAAGTATCTTCTACGACTGTAGAAAGACGGACGCGGGGTGGAGCAGCCTGGTAGCTCGTCGGGCTCATAACCCGAAGGTCGTCGGTTCAAATCCGGCCCCCGCAACCAATCAAATTTGAAGAAGTAAGTTTCTGCGAGAGTAGAAAGACGGACGCGGGGTGGAGCAGCCTGGTAGCTCGTCGGGCTCATAACCCGAAGGTCGTCGGTTCAAATCCGGCCCCCGCAACCAATACTTCTAAAACAATAAACACCCTTAAGGGTGTTTTTTTGTATCTGTCGTTTGTGAATTTGCCGGGCGTTTACCCGGCCAAAAGATCTACCCGCGCCGCGCCAGCGTCGCCCCGTCAGAGAAATACGCACGAATCCCTGCCAGAATCGACTCCGCCACTTCCTGCTGGAATTTTGCCGTCTTGAGCTTACGCTCCTCTTCCACGTTACTGATAAACGCGGTTTCAACCAGGATGGACGGGATATCCGGCGCCTTGAGTACCGCAAATCCGGCCTGTTCAACGCTGTTCTTGTGCAGCTTATTGATGTTGCCCAGCTTGCCCAGCACCGCTTTACCAAACTTCAGGCTGTCGTTAATGGTCAGCGACTGCACCATGTCGAACATGGTGTGGTCGACGTAGCGGTCGCCGCTTTTGCTCACGCCACCGATCAGGTCCGAGGCGTTCTGGGTATCCGCCAGGTATCTTGCTGCGGTACTGGTCGCGCCTTTGGTTGAGAGCGCAAACACCGACGAGCCGCTTGGCTGACGGCTGGTAAACGCATCCGCATGGATCGAGACGAACAAATCTGCGCGCTGCTTCTGTGCTTTCGCCACCCTGACCTTCAGCGGAATAAAGACGTCTTCATTACGCGTCATATAGGCGCGCATATTGCCTTCTTTATCAATCAGCGCCTTCAGACGACGGGCAATTTGCAGAACCACGTCTTTTTCACGCGTGCGGTATTTCCCCACCGCACCGGAGTCTTCGCCGCCGTGGCCTGGATCGAGCATGATCACAATCGGACGATCGCGCCCTGCTTTCCCCGGCTGCGGACCGCTTTGCGCCGGCGGAACCTGACGCTGCAGATCGCCTTTGTTGTAATCTTCCAGCAGGGCAAGAAGTGGATCCTGAATATCCGTCGCATTGGCCGGGTAGAGATCCATGACCAGGCGCTCTTTGAACGTCGCGACAGGCGCCAGGGCAAACAGCTGCGGCTTCACGTTCTGCTTCAGTTCAAACACCATGCGCACGGTTTGCGGATCGAACTGCCCGACGCGCGCCGATTTAATAAACGGATCGTCGCCGCGGATCTGCGCCGCCATCCCTTTCAGCACGGAGTTGAGGTTAACGCCTTCGAGATCCACCACCACACGTTCCGGGTTGCTGAGGGCAAATTGCTTATATTTCAGCACGCGATTGGATTCGACCGTCACGCGCGTATAGGTCGACGATGGCCAGACGCGCACCGCCACGACCTGACTGGTGGCGGCAAGACCGACCTGACTGACGCTAAGCAACCACATTGCCCCGGCCCCTTTTAACAAACGGCGGCGGCTTATTGCTGAATTGGATCCCGACATGCTTCTCCCGAGCAAGAACACTGACTGATATACAAAATGTCCAGATTGACCGAAAACTTTAACGAATGACGCATAAACTGTCATCTATAAAAGGGTAAACAATCATACGCTAACGCACGGATTACTTATCATTTTCTGTGGGTCGCGGAAAATTTGCGCTTGCACACGCGGCTATAATCGAATAAAAATACAGAAATTACGAATAAACATTCATTAAGGGTTGTGCCATGGTGAAGGAACGTAGAACCGAACTGGTCCAGGGATTCCGCCATTCTGTTCCCTATATCAACGCCCATCGAGGAAAAACGTTTGTCATAATGCTTGGCGGCGAAGCCATTGAGCATGAAAATTTTTCCAGCATCGTCAATGACATTGGCCTGCTGCACAGCCTGGGGATCCGCCTGGTGGTGGTCTATGGCGCGCGCCCGCAGATCGACGCTAACCTGGCCGCTCACCATCACGAGCCGATTTACCACAAGCATACCCGCGTCACGGATGCCAAAACCCTTGAGCTGGTGAAGCAGGCGGCAGGTCTGCTGCAGCTGGATATCACCGCTCGCCTGTCCATGAGCCTGAACAACACGCCGCTGCAGGGCGCGCATATCAACGTCGTGAGCGGCAACTTCATCATTGCCCAGCCGCTCGGCGTGGACGATGGCGTGGATTACTGCCACAGCGGCCGCATTCGTCGTATTGATGAAGAAGCCATTCACCGCCAGCTGGACAGCGGCGCCATCGTCCTGATGGGCCCGGTCGCCGTTTCCGTGACCGGCGAAAGCTTTAACCTGACGTCCGAAGAGATCGCCACGCAGCTGGCGATCAAGCTGAAGGCGGAAAAAATGATTGGGTTCTGCTCCTCCCAGGGCGTCGTGAATGATGAAGGAACGATCGTGCCGGAACTCTTCCCGAATGAAGCCCAGGCCCGCGTGGAAGCGCTGGAAGCCGAAGGCGATTATCACTCCGGCACGGTCCGCTTCCTGCGTGGCGCCGTGAAGGCCTGCCGCAGCGGCGTGCGTCGTAGCCACCTGATCAGCTATCAGGAAGACGGCGCCCTGCTGCAGGAGCTGTTCTCCCGCGACGGTATTGGTACGCAGATTGTCATGGAGAGCGCAGAGCAGATCCGCCGCGCCACCATCAACGACATCGGCGGTATTCTGGAGCTGATCCGCCCGCTGGAACAGCAGGGTATTCTGGTGCGTCGTTCACGCGAGCAGCTTGAGATGGAAATCGACAAATTCACCATTATTCAGCGCGATAACCTGACGATTGCCTGCGCCGCGCTCTATCCGTTCCCGGAAGAGAAGATCGGTGAAATGGCCTGCGTGGCGGTGCATCCTGATTACCGCAGCTCTTCACGCGGTGAAATGCTGCTTGAGCGCGTGGCGGCACAGGCGCGCCAGATGGGGCTGAGCAAGCTGTTCGTCCTGACGACGCGCAGCATTCACTGGTTCCAGGAGCGCGGGTTCACGCCGGTGGATATCGATTCTCTGCCGGAAACGAAGAAAGAGATGTACAACTATCAGCGCCGTTCAAAAGTGCTGATGGCGGACCTGGGATGATACGACGCCCTCACCGTACGGCGAGGGCGTTCGTTCAGAGGGACTCAAATATCGCGCCCAGCCCGCTTCGGCGTTCCGTGCGGGTGGCAATCGCCTGCACCAGCACGCGTTCATCGGTATACAGCGACAGGCGCTGACGCGCGCGCGTAATGGCGGTATAGATCAGCTCGCGGGTAATGACGGGGGAAAGCTGCGTGGGCAGGATCAGCGCCGCGTGGTTAAACTCGGAGCCCTGGGACTTATGCACCGTCATCGCCCAGGCGGTTTCATGCTCGGGCAAACGGCTGGGCTGGAAAGACTTCACGCTCCCGTCCGGCATCTGGAACCAGACGCGCAGCCCCTGGCCGCAGTCGAGCGCAATCCCGATATCCCCGTTAAACAACCCCAGCGCGCTGTCGTTGCGGGAAATCATCACCGGTCGCCCTTCATACCAGCGCGAGTGCGGGGTGCGGTTTATTTTACGCTTTTGCACCAGCAGCTGTTCCAGCCTGTCGTTCAGGCCCCGGACACCAAAGGGACCTTCCCTCAGCGCACAAAGCAGCTGATATTCACCAAACGCGGCAATGACCTGCTCCGGCGAACGCTGCTGTTGTACGCCCGTCAGAAAGTGCTGATACCCCTGCAGGGCATCATCCAGCATCGCCTGATACTCTTCCCCGGTCTGCAGCGATTTTTTCTCAATATCCGTAAAGGTGCCGTCAAACACCGCAGTGGTTGTGCGCCGGTCGCCCCGGTTCACGGCCGCCGCAAGCTGGCCGATACCGGAATCGCTGCCGAAGCGGTAGCTTTTCTGCAGCAGACACAGGCTGTCGCGCAGCGCTCCTGCAAGCGAATGGTTTTCAGAGGTGAGCGAGCATCCGGTGAGACGGGCGAGCTCCTGAGCGCGTTCTGCGGTATATCCCAGGCTGGCATAGGTGCAGATATCGCCCAGCACAGCCCCTGCCTCCACGGAGGCAAGCTGGTCGCGATCGCCCAGGAAAATAACGCGCGCGTGCGGCGGTAGGGCATCAATCAAACGCGACATCATCGTCAGGTCAATCATCGACGCCTCATCCACCACCAGCACATCCAGGTGCAGGGGATTACCGGCATGGTAGCGCAAACGCTGGCTGCCGGGCTGAGCGCCAAGCAAACGGTGTAGCGTGCTGGCTTCGTTGGGGAAAAGCGCCAGCTGCTCCCCGGTAAGCGGCAGCTTTTGCAGCGCGCCGCCTAACGATTCCGTGAGACGCGCCGCGGCTTTACCGGTGGGGGCCGCCAGGCGAATACGGCACTTTTGCTCACCCGACAGCTGAATTAGCGCGGCAAGCAGTTTTGCCACGGTGGTCGTTTTCCCGGTGCCCGGTCCGCCTGAAATCACCGAGATCCGACGCGTTAAGGCCACGGCTGCCGCCACTTTCTGCCAGTCTGTCGCCTCGTCAGAGGAAAACAGCGCATCCAGCGTTTGCCGGAGCTGCGTTTCATCGCAGGGAAGCGGGGCGTTGGTCTCGCTGAAGAAGCGCGCCACCGTCAGTTCGTTACGCCACAGCCGGTTAAGATACAAACGCTCGCCGACCAGAATCATTGGCGTCCCGGTATCGGCTCCGCTCACGGCAGGCGAACCGCGTAGTATCGCCTGCCAGTCCAGTGCGTCACCCAGCAGCGCGAAACACGCCTGTAAAGCCGGCGGCATTTTCTCATCCACCGCCAGACGCGACAGCGGCAGGCATACGTGCCCCTCCCCCGCGTCTTTGCTCAGAATCGCGGCGGCAAGCATGACGGCTGGCTCCTCGCCTGCCACCATCATGGCAAACTGCACGTCCAGGTGGCGCAGTAATCGTTGTTCAACCGCGTCCAGCAGTAGCGCCTGCATCGTCATGCCATCTCCTCCGTGCCTGCGGCAAACAGGTTATCCATTTTTTCAATCAGCTCCACAGCCGGACGCGTGCTAAAGACGCCGGAACGCGGGTCGTTGGCATCCACGCCGCGCAGGAACAGGTAAATCACGCCACCAAAATGCGCGTCGTAACGGTAATCGGCAATACGATGGCGCAGGTAACGGTGCAGCGCCAGGGTATAAAGCTGGTACTGCAGATCGTAGCGATGCAGTTGCATAGCCGACGCCATCGCCTGTTGGGTATAGGCTGTGCTGTCTTCGCCCAGCCAGTTCGATTTGTAATCCAGCAGGTAGTAGCGCCCGTCGTGGCGGAAAACCAGGTCGATAAAGCCTTTTAGCATTCCCTGCACCTGGCGGAAGTTCAGCGGCGGGCACCCGGCGGATAGCGGATCGTACTCGCGGATCAGCGCATCAAGCGCCTCGGCCCTGAGCGGGCTGGCGATGGGGAGGTAAAACTCCATCTCCACCTGCTTATCTTTGGCGGTCAACTGGCTAAGCGAGATCCCCTGTGCGGTGAGCGGGGCGTGCAGAACCGCGCTGATCCATTCAGTAAGAACCGGCTGCCATTGCGCGTCGTAACCACCGCTCTGTAGCATCTTCAGCACCCACTCTTCGGAAACCGGCTGGGTAAAATCCAGCTCTTCAAACAGGCTGTGTAAAAACGTGCCCGGCGAGGCGCCGCGCGGGAACTGGTGCGGCGTCAGCACCGGCTCAGCGGGTACGCTACCGGCGCCTGCGGCATCCACGTCCAGTTTTGGCATCAGATCCTGCGCAATACTCTGCCCGTGCTGCTGTAAGCCGGAGTAGCTGGTAACGCGCCAGTCGTCGGCAATCGTGCGTATCACCCGACGGGCATGGAGATCTGACTCGTGCGGCTCCGGCATGTGCCAGCGGCTGTTGTCGGGCAGCGATGGAATATGCAGGGCAACATGATCAGTACAAAGCGATTCGATGCACTGGCGCAGGCCCGCCGCGTCTTTGGGTTCACCCTGCTGAATAAGCCGCCCCAGCGCGCTCAGATGAAAATCGCTCTCTCCGCTCTTTTCGCCACGGCGACGGAACAGCGGCGCAACGCCCAGGCTGCAGTGCCATACCGAGCGGGTCAGCGCCACGTAGAGCAGGCGCAAATCTTCCGCCAGACGTTCGGCCTCTGCCAGCTCAACGCTGGACTCCGCGTTGCTGAGATCGAGCACCGCCTCAAAAGACTCGCGATCGTGGTAAAAAGCCTGATCCTGCACGCGGTAATTGGCGATAAACGGCAGCCAGACCAGCGGATATTCCAGGCCTTTCGACTTGTGGATGGTGACGATCTGCACCAGATGTTTATCACTCTCGAGGCGCATCTGCTGGCTGGAGGAATTGCTGTTCGGATCGGCAATCTGCTGCGCCAGCCAGCGCACCAGGGCGTGCTCGCTCTCCAGCTGCGTACCCGCCTCCTGCAAGAGTTCGCTGATGTGCAAAATATCGGTTAGCCGCCGCTCCCCGCCTGCGGTAGCCAGCATATTCTCGGCAATGTGCCGCTGAGCCATGAGCTCGCGCACCATCGCCATCACGCCGCGCTTCTGCCATCTTTCCCGGTAGTGGACAAACTCTTCCACCACCGCATCCCACGCGGCTTCGTCATTGTTGAGCGCATCAATATCGCGCGCGTTCAGTCCGAGCATCGCGCTGGCTAATGCGCTGCGCAATGTACTTTCCCGCTCCGGGGCCAGCACGGCCTGCAGCAGCCATAACATCTCCTGCGCCTCCAGCGTTTCAAAGACGCTGTCGCGGTTCGAGAGGTAGACGGAGGGGATATTCAGTAACGTCAGGGCGTCGCGGATGAATGCGGCCTCCTGACGGCTGCGCACCAGCACCGTAATATCCGATGCCTTTACCGGAGTGGAGTTATCCCCCTTCCACAGCAGCGCCTCGCCCCGCGCTCCCGCACTGAGCCAGTCACGGATTTGCGCAGCACAGTGCTGGGCCATGGCATTTTGATAGTCGGCAACGCCGCAGCCTTCCCCATCCAGCAGCCAGAAGTTCATGGCAGGCTGCGTCACGCCGTTAAACTCGAAGCGCAACGAGGCGTTTTTCGGGGCAAATTTTACCGGCTGAAACGGGATCTCACGGAACATAAACGCCGTATCCATGCGGCTAAACAGCGCGTTGACGCTTTCCACCATGCCGGGAGAGGAGCGCCAGTTGGTATCGAGCGTGTAGTGCGCGGCAACCTCGCTGCGTGCCTTCATATAGGTAAAAATATCCGCACCGCGGAAGGCGTAGATGGCCTGTTTCGGATCGCCGATTAACAGCAGCGCGGTGTCGGGCTGCTGGCGCCAGATACGGCGGAAAATGCGGTACTGCTGAGGGTCGGTGTCCTGGAATTCGTCTATCATCGCCACCGGGAAGCGGGTGCGAATCGCGGCGGCAAGCGCTTCGCCATTTTCACTGCACAGCGCCGCATCCAGGCGGCTCAGCATATCGTCGAACCCCAGCTCGCCACGGCGGCGCTTTTCGCGCGCCACGGCCTCACGAATTTCCGTCATGGCGCGAGCGATCATCAGATCGTTGAGCGTAAGGGGCTCCGCCAGCAGGGTTTCAATCGCCACAAACAGGGGATGCTCAGGCACAATGCCGTCGGCTTTTGTCCGCTCAGCCAGGAAACGTTGGGAGAATTTCTCCAGCGCGTCCGGGAGCTGGTAGCCCCGCGTCTCTTCCTGCGCCCAGGCGCTGACCTTGTCGATCCATTTTCCCTGATTGCCACGATTGAACTTGCGACGGTCAATCCCAGAATTTTCGATAATGGCGTCAATCTCGCCGACTGACTCCATCCACTTTTGCTTGATGTCCGCAATTTTCGCGATGATTTTTTCATGCCGCGAGGCCAGGGTATCATCTGCCGGCGGCGGGGATTTGATGACCGGCGCTTCCCCCTGTAGATAACGATCGATCGCGCGCAGCAGCGCCTCCGGGCCTTTCCAGAGCGCGTGTACCGCTTCGGCAATATCGCGCTGTAAGGGGTAGCAGTGGCGACGCCAGAAATCCGCGCAGGCCTGATAGCGAAGCACGGACTCATCTTCAATGAGCTGCTGTTCGAACAGCATACCGGACTCGAACGCGTTCAGGCTCAGCATGCGCTGGCAAAAACCGTGAATGGTAAAGACGGACGCTTCGTCCATCTGCCGTTCAGCGAGCAGCAGCCACTGGGCTGCCTGCTGCTTATCGGCAATCTCTTCCAGAAGGCTCGCGTAGAGGGGGTTATCCGTGCTCTGACGCAGACAGGCAATGCGCAGCTCGTGGATATTGGTACGAATACGGCCCCGCAGCTCCGCCGTAGCGGCCTCGGTGAAGGTGACCACCAGCAGCTCTTCCACGCTCAAAGGGCGCGGAAAAGCGGCGTTGCCGCCAAGCCCTAACAGAAGACGCAGATAGAGGGCGGCAATGGTGAAGGTTTTTCCCGTTCCCGCTGAGGCTTCAATCAATCGTTCACCCTGCAGAGGTAAACGTAAGGGATCAAGGGACTCAGCGGTATCGGTCATTCTTTCTTACTCCAGGGCATAGATTGCTGCAGCGCGCTGACGCTCTTCCAGACTTTCCAGCCTTTCGGGTTCACGTATTCCGTTTTCCCGTTCTGGCTACCGGAAACCTGGGACAGGATGGTGATTCCCTGCGGCTTAATGACCGCCTGATGGAAGAAGTCGGCAACCTTCTGCGGCGTCAGCTGTTTTATCTCGGCCACTACTTTATCACGCGAATCAAATTTCAGATTACCGCGATCGAAATCTTTGCTCAGCTGCGAGGCTTCTTCACCCAGCGTCTGCGGCGGCTGCATCACCTGCGCGATGACGGCCTGCTGGATCTGGGCAAACTCTTCCGGCTTCATGGCACGCAGTTTTGCTTCCACCTGCGGGAAGAAGGCCTGGTAACGCTGCCAGAGATACGCCGGTTGTTTATCGCTGCTTTGCAGCAGGAAACCCAGCCCCCACTGACGACCGACGTTCATGGAGAAGGCAAACACCGCGTAGCCAAGCTGCTCCTCTGTGCGTAACTGGTTATAGAACCACGGCTGAATAATCTGTCCCAGCACGGCGCTCTGCGCTGAACTGGCGAATTCATCGTAGCCCGTTGGCACAAAGACCGCGGCCAGCGCGGAATCCGTGCTGTTACCCGCTTTTTCAAAGATCACATTCTGCTTTTTCTCAACCAGCACGTCCTGGTTGCGGCACCACTCGTCGCCTTTAGAGCCGAGCTGAGTGCGAACATTCTGCGCCAGGGTTTTGGCCTGATCCTCACTCATGTTGCCGACGATCAGGAACTCCGGACGCGTGTTGGTTTTCAGCGCATCGCGGTACGCCAGCACGTCTTTTAAGGAGATGGAAGGCAGCAGCGCGCGGCGATCCTCACGCTGGAAATAAGGAACCTGAGACAGCATTTGCGCCGGCATAAGCGCCAGATCGTAAGCCTTGCCCTTCTCGGCTGAATCCATCATCTGGGCATACCAGGATTTAGCCTGCTCAAGCTGCTCTTCCGTCGGCGTGTAGCTGAAGTAGCCCTCCAGCAGGGCCTGGAACAGCTGAGGCAAGCGCTGGGTATAGCCGTTTGCATTAAGCATCAAACCGTTATTGGCGTTGGTGGAGAAGCTGATCCCGCCCACGGCGGCCTGGTTGCTGAGCTGATCGAGCGCGATACCGGCGAGATAGTCATTGAGCGCGAACATCACCTGATTTTTGGCGCTGTTCATGGCTTTCGGGTTACGCAGCACCACGCTGACATCGGCCTTTGGCTCGCTGGCGAAATAGCGGCTTGGGGTGTACACGACGCGCAGCGTGGGCTCATCAATGATGAGTTCCGGATGCGGGTAATCTTTCGTCGTTTTGATCAGCGAGAAGTCATCCGGAATATAGGGGTTCAGCTCCGGCAGCTTCAACGCAATCTCACCGGCCTTCTTCTGCCAGTCGGCGAAGGTCTGGGCGCTGATTTTATCCACCTGATAAGGGGCATCGACAAAGTACGCCGTCTTGTTATGCGGTTCGTTCGGGCTGATGTACCAGATGCGGGCATTCTCCGGCGTCATCATCGCCAGGCGGTCTTTTAACGCCCCGGCATCATACCGGTCGGCAATATTCACCGCGTCGAGGGTATGTTCCACCGGCACGCGGATCATGGTGTCCGCCAGCCACTCCACATAATCCATGTCGCGGGTGATGGACGGGTAGCGGAAATCGAGATCCAGCACGTGCGCGAGTTCATCAAAATAGCGCTTATCGACGCCTTTCTCACGCAGTAAGGAGAGGTAGCTAAAGATAGCCGCTACGACTTCATCACGGTTGGCCTGTCCTTTGTCAGTCAGGGTCGCGGAGATCGCCAGCACGCCGCTATTGCCGTTCACAACCGGATCGGAGTCGGCGCGAATGCCTTCCGCCAGCCCCTGCTTTTGCAGCCAGTCAGACAGCGTACCCGGGCTACGGTTACCAATCAGATAGGTGACCAGCTCATCGGTTTTACTGCGAAACTGTGCCGTGTTGTTATCAATGCGGAATTCCACGCGCAGCACTTTGCGCGGCATGGCAGGAACGTAGTGGATCACGATGCCTTTTTGCGCGTCCGTGACCACCGGAACGGTTATTTGCGGCAGGTCGATATTTTTATTCGGCACCCGGCCAAAGGTTTTGGCCGCCATGGCTGCCAGCTCCGGCAACGGTTTATTGCTGTAGATGACCGCTTTCATCAGGTTGGCGGAGTAGTATTTATCGCGAAACGCGTGCAGGGCATCCAGCACCGGGCTGTTCGGTTTGTCGCTCAAGGTTTCCAGATTACCGCCGGAGAAGCGCGAACCCGGGTGCGCAGGGTTGATGGTTTCGGCGCTGACCTGCGCCATGCGCATACCGTCTCGCGTGCGGGCCATGGTCAGCTCGGCATTCACCGCATTGCGTTCACGATCGGCGTATTTTTTATCCAGCAACGGCGCGGCAATGGAATCAGCAAGGCGATCGACCGCCCCTTCCAGCGCATCATTTTCAACTTCGAGATAAAAGGCCGTGCGGTACGGTGCCGTACTGGCATTGTGGCTACCGCCATGCATCTTCAGAAATTCGGACAGGCTATCTGGCTGCGGGTATTTTTTTGACCCCATCAGCGTCATATGTTCCAGATAGTGTGCAAGCCCAGGATGAGCGTCAGGATCTTCCAGCGACCCAACCGGCACCACTAATGCCGACAGGGATTTCACCGCCTGCGGGTCGGAAACCAGCAGCACGGTCATCCCGTTATCAAGGCGAATAGCCTGATATTGACGGGTATCTTTTTCGCTCTTACGGATAGTTTCCTGAACGGGTTGCCAACCGGAGTCTGCGTGAGTGACGGGCGCCCAAAGGGCAATAAACAAAACAAACGCTTTAAACAAGGTGCTGCCTGGCATTACGACCTCTTTATCACGGCTACATCATTAACAAACTGCGTGCTGGACACGCCAACATCTCTTTCTTTGGGTACATCAGTCCGTGATAAGAAGTGCATCATAAATGAACACCTTTATCTGCGCAATTTTTATACAGCACTCAGGACTGATTAAATCTAAACAACGGCAACAGGTAGCGCTGCGCCTCTTCCGTGATAGCCTCAAAGTATTCTGGCTCGAGCGCTCGCCACAAACGCTGATACCAGACATCCTCACCTTCACCCCGCACCATCATGTTTCCTTCATAGGCCTGCATAAACTTACTGCGCGCTTTCTGGAGCGAAGCCTCATCCGTTAACATCGCATCATTCTGCGCGTCATAACAGGCTTTTATCCAGGCGCCGCCACTTTCCGGTAGTAACAGGAGCGGTTTGTTCATTCCCTGACGGTAGCCTTCAATGTACAAAGACAGATAACCTAACGCCTGCTCGGCTTCCATCGGCGGGAAGCGCCATTCGCCCTCTTTGCGCACGAAAATGCGGCTTTCGCCTTTATGCCCACCCGCACTGTAGACAAGATGTTCCAGCCAGAGTTGCAATCCTTGCGAAACGCTTAGCATTGAGGGCCGCCAGCGCAGCAGCCCATCCGGCTGTACCTGGGTTAACCAGCCCGTGAGCTGTACCCCGTTGCAGTTGAGATCAATTTCAATACTTTTCCCCGGCTGTCGGCACGCTCTTACGCGCTCTGCCAGAGCGGTCATCTCCTGGCACTGCGCCTCCCAGACGATCTCCCCAAACGCTCCGTAGGGCAGCTGACCCGCAGCACGGTAGCGACGGTAAAGTTTGTCCGCATCTTCCTCTTCAACCAGCGCATTCAGCAGCTGCAGGTTTAACTGGTAGCGCTCCAGACCTTCCAGCGTAAACGGTTCTGCATCAGGAATTTCACTCTCTTCAGAGCGGAAGTTGACCTGCAGTCGCTGCTGGAAGAAGGCGCGCACCGGATGTGCCCAAAACCGCTGAAGCTGCTCGAAGGTCAGGGTGTCGATGGGGCGCGGGTCAAGTTCCTGAATGAAATCGGTATGCGCATTCCCCTCTTTTTTCGCCGCCGGTAACCACTCATGGGCATAGCTCTGGCGCTCGCCGGCAATATAGTTCACCGGGTCAAACGGCATGCGGCTGTGGAAACAGGTGATATGGGCTTTCACCCTCTGCTCGCTTTCATCACAGTTGCGCTCTTCATCTCCCGGCAGGTAGTGGCTCTGGCCGATATAGTCCACCAGCTCCTGCACCAGTACGGAGGGGAAACGCTCGCTGTTGTCCTGAATAGAACGGCCGATATAGCTGATATAGAGCTTGCTCTGCGCGGAAATGAGCGCTTCAAGGAAGAGGTAGCGGTCATCATCGCGGCGGCTACGATCGCCCCGTTTTGGGTTTGCGCTCATTAAGTCGAACCCCAGCGGCGGCAGCGCGCGCGGATACACACCGTCGTTCATGCCAAGCAGGCAGACCACCCTGAACGGGATAGAACGCATGGGCATCAGGGTGCAGATATTGACAGGCCCCGCCAGGAAACGCTGGCTGATTCGCTCCTGGTCAAGCCGCTGCGTCAACTCATCACGCAACAGCGACAGCGGGATGGCCTCGTGGTAGTGGGAATTCACGCCTTCGTCGATGATAGCCTGCCACTGGGTTTCAATGAGCGCCATCGCCGCTTCGGTGTCATTGTCCGGCAGGAAGAAATCATTGAGTAACGCCCTGCAGACCGGGAGCCATTCTTCAAGTGGACGCGGCTGCAACAGCGCATATCGCCAGCGGTTAAGCTGCATTAATAGCGATGCTAAATGCCCCACCAGTTCAGCAATTAACCCGCTGGACTCATCGTAAGGCAGCACCTCATTCCACTCACCCTGGCTGCTTTCCATGGCATAGCCCAACAGCATACGCGTCAGGCCAAATCGCCAGGTGTGCTGTCCGGTTGCGGGAAGCTCGAACTCCTGAACGTTATCGTCATCGATCCCCCAGCGCACGCCAGACTCATTCACCCACTGACGAAGGTAGCGCAGACCCTCTTCATTAATGTTGAAGCGTGCGGCCAGCACGGGAACATCCAGCAACGCCAGGACATCTTCGGAGATAAACCGGCTATCCGGCAGTGACAGGAGAGTGATAAACGCCTGCAATACCGGATGCGACTGGCGGGCACGACGGTCAGATATCGCATAAGGCAGGTACCGTTCCCCCGTCGCGCTGCCAAAGACGGCCTGAATAAAGGGACTGTAGCTATCGATATCCGCCACCATCACCACGATATCGCGTGGCGTCAGATCGGGATCCTCCTGCAGCATCGCCAGCAGCTGGTCGTGAAGCACTTCGACCTCACGCTGCGGGCTGTGGCAAACGTGGATCGTGACGCTGCGATCGTCAGGATCCAGTTTTCGCTTATTGTCGCTGCGTTCGAACTCGTTCGCCGTCACGCCCATGACGGCGCGGTTTTCCAGATCCAGAATATCTAACTGAATATTATGCAGCAGGCAGTCCGGGGCGATCTCAACAAAGGCATCCACATCACCTTCACCTGAGGAAGTGATGTCTGAAAGCATGTGAATGTAGTCACGCCCCAGCTTCCCCCACGAGGCAAGCAGCGGATTGGGCAGGTTCTGGATACCGTCTTCATCGAAAAGCTGCCCGGCCGTCGAGCCGTCTTTAAACAGCGGGATGGATCGTTCTTCAAAAAGGCGTTTTCGTTGGCGAGTTACCAGCCGTGCAAGCCAGCGTTCGTCGAGAATATCCCCCCAATACTGTCGGCAAGGGTTGGTAAACAAAATATGAATATCAATATGTTTACCCAGCGCATTCAGCGCCTTCAGATAGACAGGGGGTAATGCGGATATCCCGCAGATAAAAACGCGTGACGGCAGTCGGGCCGGGCGTTCCGACGCATTTTCAAGTATTGAGATAAACCGATCGTAGAGATTGGCACGGTGCCACTTAGGTTGGCCCAGTTTCTCGGTATGCTCCACCAGCGCTTTCCACAGCGGGGCCTGCCATATTTGCGCCTCCGGCAGGCCTTCAACCAACTCGCCCGCTTCCCAACGAATTAACCAGTCAGCGCGGTAAACAAGGTATTGGTCGTAGAGATCGGCAGTGCGCGACGCCAGCTGGAACAGCTTGCGCTTGTCGGTATCGTCATTGAGGTAGTGGCGCAGCATGGCAAATTCATCGTGCTGCAGCATTTCCGGCAGCAGCGCCATCAGCTTCCAGCTCATGGCCTGCTTGTTGAAGGCGCTCTGCTCCGGGATATCCGGCAACACGCGGACAAACATCTCCCAGATGAAGCTCGCAGGCAGCGGGAAATCAATATTCGCGGCAATACCAAACTTGCGGGAAAGCGACATTTGCAGCCACTGCGCCATACCGGTGCTCTGCACCAGCACCATTTCAGGCTCAAAAGGATCGTCAAGCCGCTCGCGCTCAACGATAAACTCCATCAGTGCTTCCAGCACATCCAGACGATTTGAGTGGTAGACCCTTAACATAGACGCTCCCGACTACTGGCTAACCGGGCAATGCAGACGCGTTAACTCACCGCGCCGACCCAGAGGAGAAATAAGTGTAACCGTGATGCTGACACATCCTGCGAGCGTTGTCTGCCCCCGACTGGCCTGCCAGCCTGCCGGGAGAACATTTGTTGAGAGCTGAGACTGGTTCCAGGCATGGTGCCAGAGCTGGCGATACTGATTAAACACGGTGAACCGCGCCGCCAGCGCCCGGTGATACCCCGACAGTGCCGTCACGACCACCACCAGCAGCATCATCGCCAGCAGGACCTCAACCATGCTAAACCCTTTTTCTCTGCTCACGGCAGCTGACATAACGCACTCTCCTTAAGGGGGCAAAAATCGCTCCAGCCGTGAGGCGAAAAGCGCACTATCCCGTCGACGATCTCTCCCCTGCGCCAGAGCAGCAGGTCGTTGCCGCCGGCTATCAGCAGTACCCGCGCCTCGCTCAGCTGACGCAAACACACCCGCCATGCCGATGTCGTTTTGCACTGGACTGGTGGCGCTGACGCCCAGCGCTGAACACGTCCCCACTCAAGCGCGGACTGAACCGTCGCCTGCTGCTGAAGCGAGCGGCTCTCACCGCCGACGAGCGCACTGAACGTTGTGAGCTGCTGATTGAGGCCCGTCAGGATCAAAGTACCGAGCACCAGTAAAAGCAGAACCAACGCCAGCGAAGATATGCCGCGTTGACGATTCACAGGTTGTACCCCGTGACCGTATACAACGCCTGCCAGGGTTCCCCTTTTTCATCTTTACGCCTCGCGGCCAGTTCGATATTCAGCTCTGGCGCAAAACCGGCATGTTCGACTCTCCTCACCACAAAGTGTGCTATCGCAAGCCTGTCCGGGTCCGTGAGCTTTTCCCACCCTTTTCCTTCACACGACGTCGCGCCACGCAGGGTTTCCAGCGCCCCCGATTCCAGACGAAAACCAGTGCTGTCATTTTCTGACGCGCTGCTATCCCAGTAGCCGTTACTGTTGGCATCCCACCGCGCAATGATGCAGCGCCCCTGCCTGCCGATCGTCAGCGCCTGTCCCTGGCAATTTCCCGCGCAGTACCCTGCACGCTGAAGCTGTTTGCCGAGGGCGAACAGGCGTTGCCAGATCTCTTCTTCCAGCTCTCGCTGGGTAGATTGCAGTAATACCGCCCGCTGTAATCCGGGTAAAAAGCGCGATGTGCTTATCAATAACAGGCTGCTGATGACCGTAGCAATCAGCACTTCGGTAAGCGAAAAGCCGCCCTGTCTCATCGACATTGTCCTCCCTCGGAGACCTTACACATCCTGATGCGCCCTCCGTCTGAAACGATAATCAGCCAGTCTCCGGCACGACTTTGAACGCGTATCCGCCCTGCCCATGCCGTATCCCGTAATCCATAGAACCCCAGCGACGGCGTGACCTCGCCGATCGCGACCTCAGGCCAGAGGGGGAGCAGCACAAAGGGGCTGTCCTTCTCACAGCCCTGCACGGCAGAGCTCACCAGACAGTCCCTGTCGCCAACCCGCTGACGGGTGATTTGATGGTCGCGGTTGTGGCGGTTGGCATGGTTGCGCAGAAACAGCAGGTAATCTCGCACCTGACTGGCGGTTTGCCACAGCCGCTGATGCCGTTGCCAGCTGTCCCAGCCGTACAGACCTGAAGCGCTGAGGATGACGACAAGCGAAACAGCGACCAGCATTTCGATAAGCGTAAAACCGTTCTCTTTTTTCATACCGGGAGTGTGGCGAAGCGCCGTGAACATGACGAGCATCGGATTATCGTTTTGCGAGGCGTTATCCGCAGCATTAGGAGGGTTGCAGCGCGTTGCACGCTTTCTGGATAGCGCTTCGGGAAACGGGAGAAAGGCGAAAAAAAACCGGCGCTAAAGAGCACCGGTTATGTCAGGCTTTACCGCATCAGATCGCAACAGGCGCTTTGATGCCCGGGTGCGGGTCGTAGCCCTCAATCTCGAAATCTTCAAAGCGGTAGTCGAAGATGGATGCCGGTTTGCGTTTGATAATCAGCTTCGGCAGCGCACGCGGTTCGCGGGTTAGCTGGAGATGCGTCTGTTCCATATGGTTGCTGTAGAGATGGGTATCCCCACCGGTCCAGACGAAATCACCCACTTCCAGGTCGCACTGCTGCGCCATCATGTGAACTAACAGCGCATAGCTGGCAATGTTAAACGGCAGGCCGAGAAACACGTCACAGGAGCGCTGGTAGAGCTGGCAGGAGAGCTTGCCGTCAGCGACATAGAACTGGAAGAACGCGTGGCACGGCGCCAGCGCCATTTTATCCAGCTCGCCAACGTTCCAGGCGGAAACGATGATGCGGCGCGAGTCCGGATCGTTTTTCAGCTGGTTCATCACGGTGGTGATCTGGTCAATATGGCGGCCATCAGGCGTGGGCCATGCGCGCCACTGCTTGCCGTAAACGGGGCCCAGGTTGCCGTTCTCGTCTGCCCATTCGTCCCAGATGGAGACGTTATTTTCGTGCAGATACGCAACGTTAGTATCGCCTTGCAGGAACCAGAGCAGTTCATGAATGATCGAGCGCAGGTGGCAGCGCTTTGTCGTCACCAGCGGGAAGCCTTCTTGCAGGTTGAAGCGCATCTGGTGGCCAAAAATGGAGAGCGTACCGGTACCGGTGCGGTCATTTTTCGGCGTGCCCTCATCGAGCACTTTTTTCATCAATTCAAGATACTGTTTCATGGTTCCTCAGGAAAGTTGTTGCTGTGGACGACGACGATACGCCCAAATCATCATAATGGCACCCGCGACAATCATCGGAATGGAGAGGATCTGCCCCATGCTGATGTACTGTACCCACTCGCCGGTAAACTGGGCGTCCGGCTGGCGGAAGAATTCGACGATGATGCGGAACGCGCCATAGCCAATCAGGAACAAGCCGGAGACAGCCCCCATCGGGCGCGGTTTGCGGATAAACAGGTTGAGGATGATAAACAGCACCACGCCTTCCAGCGCCAGCTCGTACAGCTGGGACATATGGCGCGGCAGCACGCCGTAGGTATCGAAAATGGACTGCCACTCAGGGTGCGACGGCAACAGCGCCATGTCTTCCGCGCGCGACCCCGGGAACAGCATGGTAAAGGAAACGCTCGGGTCGACACGCCCCCACAGCTCACCGTTGATGAAGTTGCCCAGACGACCAGCGCCGAGACCAAACGGGATCAGCGGTGCGATGAAATCTGACACCTGGAAGAAGTTGCGTTTGGTGCGTTTGGCAAAAATCACCATCACCAGGATCACCCCAATCAGGCCGCCGTGGAAGGACATGCCGCCGTCCCAGACGCGGAACAGATAGAGAGGGTCATTCAGGAATACCGGGAAGTTATAGAACAGCACATACCCAATACGGCCACCCAGGAACACGCCGAGGAAGCCCGCATAGAGCAGGTTTTCAACTTCGTTTTTAGTCCAGCCGCTGCCAGGACGGCTGGCGCGACGGCCAGCGAGCCACATGGCAAAAATGAAGCCCACCAGGTACATCAGACCGTACCAGTGAAGCGAAACAGGTCCTACTGAGAAAATGACCGGATCAAATTCCGGAAAATGCAGATAACCACTGTTCATCTGTCACCACAAGATGTTGTTATTCCGCTGAAAGTGGACAGCGGTAGAAATGCGATTCTGCCGTAAGCAGAGGCTCCAAAGTTGCGAATCATAGCACAAGGCGGGCGCGGAGGATGCGCCCGAGATGTAAAAGATGTGTATAGGGTTTTATGCGCGCTGGTGCCCTCTCCCACAGGGAGAGGGAGAGAGGCTTTAGCGGCCGCCGCGGATCAGACCGCCCATACCGCGTCGTTCCATAAACGCCGCGACCTGGTGGCGAACCTCAGCAGCCAGCTGCGCCTCAAGGCTACGTTCAGCCAGCTCGCGGGCATCATTGATGTCAATATGCCGCAACAGATACTTCACGCGGGCAACAGCGCGACCGTTCATCGACAGATGGCGATATCCCAGACCAATCAGGATCGCAACGCACATGGAGTCCCCGGCCATTTCACCGCACAGGCGTAAATCAATGCCGTACTGCTCCGCTTCACGGGCAATCATCGCTAAGGCGCGAATGATCGCCGGATGCAGGCTGTCATAGATACTGGCGACGCGGGTGTTGTTACGGTCGACGGCCAGAATATATTGCGTCAGGTCGTTCGTGCCGACAGAGATAAAATCAACCCGGTTCGCCAGCTGCGGCAGCATAAAGACCATAGACGGCACTTCAAGCATGACGCCGATCCGCGGTTTCGGAATCGCATAACCGATCATCTCTTCCACTTCACGGCCTGCACGTTCGATCAACCGACGCGCTTCGTCGATCTCATCGATGCTGGTGACCATCGGCAGCAGGATGCTGAGATTGCCCGTCGCCGCGTTGGCGCGGAGCATCGCGCGCACCTGGATCAGGAAGATCTCCGGCTGATCGAGCGTAATGCGGATCCCACGCCAGCCCAGGCACGGGTTTTCTTCGCTGATCGGCATATAGGGCAGCTGTTTATCCGCCCCGACGTCCAGGGTTCGCAGGGTGACAGGTTTGTCGTTAAACATCTGCAGCATGCCCTGATACTGCGCCACCTGCTCCTCTTCAGAGGGGAAACCGCTTTGCAGCATGAACGGGATTTCAGTGCGGTACAGGCCAATGCCGTCGATGCGGCTGCCCAGCTTCTCTTCATGCTCAGGGCTTAAACCGGCGTTGAGCATGACTTTGATCCGCTCACCGCTCTTAAGCTGGGCGGGCAGGTTAACGTCATCTTCCGCCAGCTTGCTTAATTCATTCTCTTCGCTGATAAGACGCTGGTATTCCTGGAGCAGAACCGGCTCAGGATCGACCAGTAGCTCACCGCGATAGCCGTCGACCACCAGCGTACGGCGATGAAGCACCGACGGCTGAATGTCCGCCCCCATAACGGTAGGGATACCCAGCGCGCGCACCATAATGGCGGCGTGCGAGTTGGCGGCACCATCGCGCACCACCACACCAGCCAGCCTGTCCTGCGGCAGTTCAGCCAGCGTCGTTGCTGAGAGTTCATCGGCGACCAGAACAAACCGTTTTGGCCAGGCGTTAGGCCCCTGAATGGTGTCATCAAGATGGAACAGCAGGCGCTGCCCCAGGGCGCGCAGATCGCCTGCGCGCTCTTTCAGGTAACCGTCGGTCAGTGCCGCAAATTGATCGGCAAATTTTTCGATGACCTTCTTAACCGCCCACTCCGCGACCGAGCCTTTATCCACTTCCGCAAAAAGCTCACGGCGCAGGCGCGCATCGGAAAGCAGGTGCGAATAGAGGTCAAAGATGGCCGCCGTCTCTTTTTGCGCGCCTGCGGCAAAGCGCTTGCTGTAGCGACGAAATTCATTCGCGGCCTCTTCCAGCGCGGCGGTAAGACGCTCGCGCTCCAGCGCTTCATCAAGCGTTGAGGCTTCGTAAACCTGCTCCATGAGCGGCAGCGTGGCATCCATCCAGCCTTCAGCAATCGCCACGCCTGGCGAGGCCGGAAGGGCACGAATGCGCGTATGGCGATACTGGCCAAAGAGCGCGGCAAGCTGAGACTGGGAGAGGATCGCCGCCATCTGCGTGGCAAGCGTGACGAGGAATGACTCCTCGCTTTCGTCGTACTGACGTAGCTCACGCTGCTGGACAACCAGCACGCCGAGCAGCTGGCGACGCTGGATAATCGGCACGCCAAGGAAAGCGCGGAAGCGCTCTTCTTTTACGGAAGGAATGTATTTAAAGCTGGGGTGTTTTTGCGCGTCAGCAAGGTTAATGGGTTCAGCCAGTCGCCCAACCAGACCCACGATACCCTCATCAAATGCGAGCGTTACGGTGCGTCCACGCGGTTTTTTCAAACCACGGGTCGCCATCAGGTAATAGCAGCGCCGATCGTGGTCGGCCAGATACACCGAACAGACCTCGGTCTCCATCGCAAGACAGATGTCGGTGACCAGAATATTCAGCGCCTCGTTCAGACGCGGCGCGCTGGCCACCTTCTCGACTATTTCTCGCAAGCGGGTGAGCATGATTTGCGTAGCTTAACCTCTTTTACGTCGCCAGGCAGGTGCGCTCTGCGGCTTAGGCGGGATCTCCTGAAGCTGCATCACCACACTTGCAAACTCTTTCATCACCCTACGGTAAACATCGCGCTTAAATGACACGACCTGACGAACAGGATACCAATAGCTCACCCAGCGCCAGCCATCGAACTCCGGCGTACTGCTGGTTTGCATATTGATGTCTGAATCGTTGCCCACCAACTGCAACAGAAACCACTTCTGTTTCTGGCCGATACAAACCGGCTTTGTGTCCCAACGCACCAAACGTTTCGGTAACTTGTAACGCAACCAGTTGCGGGTCGAAGCCAGGATGCGAACATCTTTTCGGCTCAAACCGACCTCTTCAAAAAGCTCCCGGTACATCGCTTGTTCTGGGGACTCTCCAGGATTGATCCCGCCTTGCGGGAACTGCCAGGAGTGCTGACCATATCGACGGGCCCACATCACCTGGCCCTGACGATTACAAATTACTATTCCTACGTTTGGGCGGTAGCCATCGTCATCAATCACCGGACTACCCCAAACTAAACCTTATATATGAATGATTGTTTCACACTACAGGGAGGCGGTAAACCACTCTCTTACAGGCCTGCAAGCTAATAACAATTGAATAACTCACAAATATGTGCGGAGTTATAAACAGATATGAGACAGCAAAGGGAATTTTATTCACCTTTTCTGTGGATATAGTTGTGAAGAAGTGTCTGATTACCGATGAACAACCTCAAGCACCACAAAACGTCTTTTTATACCCCACTCCATTAATATGATTATTTTCATATTGTTATACGCATTGAGATAAACAAAAAACTGATTAGCGTGACGATCGTCACATCAGGGATCGTCGCACTGATGAAAGATCGAACAGCGTCGGTTTTATCCACAGATTGTGCCAATAAGTTAGTCACAATTTGTTTGAAAATTCGATTTTCATCGCACGTCAAGGCTGTAAATGGAAACAGTAGTCAGGGTTATGCCCAGTTATCCCATTTTTCTGTGGATAACATGGTGTAAGATCCTGTTCATTGTCAGTGACCAGATTTGAACAACCGGTTTTCTCACCCAGGCGGAACGATTTCAGACCAATAAAAAATCCTATAAATCATAGAGATGTCATATTGGTACAGAAATAGTTAAACTCTATCCACAGGGGACATTTTCTTCGTTTATTTTTTAATCAAAAGGTTACCGTCATGCACCCGCTTACACCCTTGCTCTCACCACCGTCCAGCGAGAGCCAGTTGCTACTGCAGGCACAGCGTCTGGCTGGCTTTTCGCTTGGCGAGCTGGCGGCAATGGCCGGGCTTCCGATCCCAAAGGATCTGAAGCGGGATAAAGGCTGGATCGGTATGCTGCTGGAGCTGTGGCTGGGTGCCAGCGCAGGGAGCAAACCCGAGCAGGATTTTGCAGCCCTTGGCGTGGAGTTAAAAACCATCCCAGTAGACCGCCAGGGCAAGCCGCTTGAAACCACCTTCGTCTGCGTTGCGCCATTAACCGGCAATACCGGCGTAACCTGGGAAACCAGCCACGTTCGCCACAAGCTGAAGCGCGTACTGTGGGTACCGGTTGAGGGTGAGCGTCAGATCCCCCTGGCTGACCGTCGCGTTGGCGCGCCGCTGCTCTGGAGCCCTGACGAGGATGAGGAGCATCAGCTGCGTCTGGACTGGGAGGAACTGATGGACATGATTGTGCTTGGGCAGGTAGAGCGTATCACCGCCCGACACGGAGAAGTATTACAGCTGCGTCCGAAAGCGGCCAACAGTAAAGCACTTACCGAGGCAATCGGCGCGCAGGGCGAGCCTATCCTGACGTTGCCGCGCGGTTTTTATCTCAAAAAGAATTTCACCGGTGCACTACTTGCACGTCATTTCCTGTTGAAAACATAGTTTTTTACTTATTTTGAGAGCTCTCGAACATAATCGACTGCTTTTTAAGATTTTACCGCTTCCTCAAGTCGCTATATCGGGTTAATACTAGATTATGATTTGATACAAGCCAGATGAGGACGATAACGATGAAAAAATGGGCAGTGTTAGTGTCAGCAGTCGGTTTAGCGTTTGCTGTATCGGGCTGTAGCAGCGATTACGTCATGGCGACAAAAGATGGTCAAATGATCCTGACCGACGGCAAACCCGAAGTCGACGATGATACCGGTCTGGTCAGCTACCGCGACCAGGAAGGCAATAAAATGCAGATCAATCGCGACGAAGTCTCGCAAATTATCGAGCGATAAACAGAGAGAGGTCAGTCGCTTGCTGGCCTTTTTGATTTTTTTCTTCCCCTTTTGCTTCCCCTCTGCCATGTTTATATTCCTTTGTCGGGCACGGCCTGACGCGGTCTATAAGTCTACTGAGGAAGCCGGCTATGCATTATCACCGTATCCCCCACAGCGCTCTGGAAATTAGCCAACTTGGGTTGGGCACGATGACATTTGGTGAACAAAACAGCGAAGCCGATGCCCATGCACAACTCGATTACGCCGTCAGCCAGGGCATTAACCTGATTGATGTCGCAGAGATGTACCCTGTTCCGCCACGTCCTGAGACGCAGGGACTTACCGAAACCTACGTCGGTAACTGGCTGGCAAAACGCGGCAACCGTGAAAAGCTGGTAATTGCCTCCAAAGTCAGTGGCCCCGCGCGCAACAACGATACCGGGATCCGCCCGAACCAGATCCTCGATCGCAAAAATATCCGCGCCGCGCTGGATGCCAGCCTCAAGCGTCTGCAAACCGACTATCTCGACCTCTACCAGGTGCACTGGCCGCAGCGGTCAACCAACTGCTTTGGTAAGCTCGGCTACAGCTGGAATGAGAGCGCCCCCACCGTGACGCTACTGGAAACGCTGGAAGCGCTGACCGAATGCCAGCGTGCGGGAAAAATCCGCTACATTGGCGTGTCTAACGAAACGGCCTTTGGGGTCATGCGCTATCTACACCTGGCGGATAAGCACGATCTGCCGCGTATCGTGACTATCCAGAACCCGTACAGCCTGCTTAACCGCAGCTATGAAGTGGGTCTGGCCGAAGTGACGCAGTATGAAGAGGTGGAGCTGCTCGCTTACTCCTGTCTCGGCTTCGGCACGCTGACGGGGAAATACCTGAACGGTGCGAAACCGGCCGGTGCGCGTAATACCCTCTTTAGCCGCTTTACCCGCTACAGCGGCGAGCAGACGCAGAAAGCCGTTGCCGCCTATGTGGATATCGCGAAGCGTCACGGTCTTGACCCTGCGCAGATGGCGCTGGCCTTCGTGCGTCGTCAGCCGTTTGTTGCCAGTACCCTGCTGGGCGCAACCACGATGGAACAGCTGAAAACCAATATTGAGAGTTTCCATCTGAACCTGAGTGAAGAGGTGTTAGCGGAGATTGAAGCGGTGCACCAGGTTTATACTTATCCTGCACCGTAGCCTGATACTTTTGCCCGGTGGCGCTACGCTTACCGGGCCTGCAGGTGCGCAAACGTAGGCCGGGTAAGGCGAAGCCGCCACCCGGCCAGATATCAACGGCGACGTTGCCACATCCACAAGCTCGCAATCGCAATCGCAAACAGCCCGCCAAACCCGACGCCAATCCCCACCACCGGCACACCCACTTTTACCGCCAGCGAGTAGAGCCCCAGCATTAACAGCATCGCCAGGTTTTCACCCAGGTTTTGTACCGCAATGGCATTGCCTGCCCCGACGGTCTGCTTGCCCCGCTCCTGCAGTAACGCATTCAGCGGCACCACGAAGAAGCCCCCCAGAATACCAATCAGGATGAGGAGAGCATACGCGGGCAATAACGCATGCTGCAGCGAGAAGATAAGCACCACAACGCCAATCAGGATCCCTGCGGGCATGCAGCGTGCGACCGTCTCCAGCGTGACCAGCTTCGCCGCCGCGCCCGCCCCAACCACAATGCCGATGGCCACCATCGCATTAAGATAGGTTGGCGTCGAATTATCAGTAATGCCCAGCGCCACCGGCACCCACAGAACCAGCAAGAAGCGCAGCGTGACGCCCGCGCCCCAGAACATGCTGGTCCCCATCAGGGAGAAACGCGTCTCACCGTTATGCCACAGCACGCGGCAGGCGGTAAAGAAACTGCCGGTCATCGGTTTAAATCGCCAGGATTGACCCGGGCGAGCCGCAGGCAGCTTCGGAATAAACAGGTTCGCCACGACCGCCCCGCCATACACCACTGCACACACGCCCAGTGCCGCCAACACATGCCAGTCGGCCAGCACGCCGCCCGCAACGGAGCCAATCAGGATAGCGGCAATAGTGGATGACTCCATCAGACCATTGGCTTTCACCAGCTTATCCCCGGTGGTCAACTCGCCGAGAATGCCGTACTTCGCCGGGGAGTAGGCGGCGGCTCCAATGCCCACCAGCGTGTAGCCAATAAACGGATTGAAGCCAAAGCAAATGCTGGCGGCACCCAGCAGCTTGAGGCCGTTGGCAAACATCATCACCCGGCCTTTCGGGAAACTGTCCGCCACCTGTCCCACAAACGGGGCAAAGATAATGTAAGCGCCCACAAACACCATCTGCAGGATCGGCTGACTCCAGTCGGGGTAAAACTCGGCTTTCAGCAGCGCCAGCGTGGCAAACAGCAGCGCGTTATCGCCGAACGCAGAGAGAAACTGCGCGGCAATGACGGCCATCATGCCTTTCGACCTGAGTGAAGTGTTAGTGTGTACTGACTCACGCATTTTGCTGTTCCGCCTCTTCAACCATGCCTTTCAGGGTCACGAAATCGGGCTTCCCGCTGCCCAGCACCGGGAGCTGTTTCAGGTAGCGAATATCGCGCGGCACGGCCAGTTCAGGAATACCGTGTTCGCGTGCATAGCTCAGTAATCTGTCGCGCTTAAGCTCACTGTCGGTCGTAAACAGTACCAGCGCCTCACCTTTGCTGGCATCGCTCTTCACGACGGTGGCGTGCATCTTCTCGGCGGACACGGCTGTCGCCAGTTGCTCCACCATTTCCAGAGAGACCATTTCACCGGCGATTTTGGCGAAGCGTTTCGCGCGTCCCTGGATCTGTACAAAGCCTTGTTCATCAAAGCGGACAATATCACCGGTGTCGTACCAGCCGGTTTCAACCTCGCCGTTGACGTTCTCCGCCGTCGGCGCTTCCAGCACGCCTGGGTTTTCCACGCGCAGATACCCGTTCATCACGTTTGGCCCTTTCAGCTGCAGACGGCCGCCGTCCTCTATGCCCGGCACCGCCAGCAGACGCGCGTCCATCCCCGGCAGAATGCGGCCAACCGTTCCCGGTTTCGCCGCCATCGGCACGTTAATCGAGACCACGGGCGCACACTCGGTCACGCCATAGCCTTCGAGGATGCGCAGGCCAAACTTGTCCTGCCAGATCTGCCGCGTGCTCTCCTGCAGTTTTTCTGCGCCAGCCACCACGTACCGCACGCGATAGAAGTCATACGGATTGGCAAAACGCGCATAGTTCCCCAGGAAGGTAGAGGTCCCGAACAGCACGGTGCAGTTACGGTCATACACCAGTTCCGGCACGATGCGGTAATGCAGTGGGCTGGGATAGAGGAACACTTCAGCGCCGGTCAGCAGCGGGGTAAACAGCCCCACCGTCAGGCCAAAGGAGTGGAACAGCGGCAACGCCGACATAAACCGGTCGTTCGCGGTAAAGTCGGCAATGCTTTTGATCTGCTCAACGTTTGCCAGAATGCTCTTGTGGCTGTGGACGACGCCTTTTGGGTTGCCTTCAGAACCCGACGTGAAGAGGATAATCGCGTCATCTTCCGGCTGCTGTTTGACCTGGGCCAGACGCGGCATCAGCAGATGCGCAAAAATCCACAGCTTGTCGCCGGTGGTCACGTCCGCTTTCAGATCTTCCAGGAAGACCCAGCGCACCTGAGTGAGCTGCTCGGGAAGATGCCAGAGCTTGCCTTTGTCCAGGAACTGGCGGGAGGTGAATACGGTATTGATTTGCGCAGCGGTTATCGCGCTGGTCAGCCCCTTCACGCCCGCCGTGTAGTTCATCATCGCCGGAATACGGCCCCGGGAAACCGCACCGAAAATCACCGCCGCGCTGATGCCCGCGTTAGGCAGCATCAGGCCAATCTTTTCGCCCTTTTTGCTGTACTTCTCCAGAATACGCCCCACAAACAGGGTTTTGGTCAGCAGCTTGCGATAGGTATCCGGAGTAAAGTTAATGTCTTCGATGCAGTTTTTCTTCGCGCCATAGCGGTACTGCGCGGAAAGCAGGGATTCGTAGAGCGTTTCGCGCGGGCGCACGGCCATACGCGCTTCCATCATGATCTGATGCAACATTTCCCCGGCGATTTTACGGCGATTGCGGGCACGCGGCGCGTCGGGCATCGGTAATGACGTTGGCGGCAGGATATGCAGCGTGATTTTGGGGAACAGACGCTGCTTCACCAGCCCCTTCAGACGGCTGAAATGGGTCAGCTCCGCGCCTTCAATACGCAGCGGCACCACGGTCGCTTTTGACTTCGCCGCAACAAACCCCGCGCCGTCGTAGATTTTCATCAGCGAACCGGTCACGGAGATCCGTCCTTCAGGGAAAATGACCACCGGGCGCCCCTGCTCGACCAGACGTACCAGATGCTTAATCATCATCGGCTTTGTCGGGTCGAGCGGCACAAAATCAATCAGCGGCGAGAGCCAGCGCATGTACCACTGCTGGCTGATGGAGGTATACACCGCAAACACCGGACGCACGGGCAAAAACAGCGCCAGCAGGATGCCGTCTATAAAGGAAACATGGTTTGGTGTGATCAAAACGCGTTCGCCGCTAAGCGCCCGGGTGTCGCCAGTGATGCGGATGCGAAAAAGAATACGGAAAAGCGTACGGAAGAACCCAAATAGCATCTCAACTCCCTTTGCCAGCCAGTGTGGAGGGTTATTAGTAAATGGTGGCAGATTACACGAGAAGTGATAAGGGAGCGACAGCAAAAGTGGAGGCGAAAAAAAACCTGCGCATCCGCGCAGGTTGGTGCAAGAGATGAGTACGAAACCGTACTAAGAATTCTCACCAATCAATACCTCTGGGATCTCAACTGTATCAACCTCTTTAACACCCTTGCTATCGGACAATCGCAACAGCCTGAGGCAAAGTGTAACTAAAGGTTCAGATTCACATTTTTCAGACATGACTGGGCGTGTAACGATTACACCGCCAGGGGTGTGCTGCGTCACGTTTGTGGAGAGCGGAAATCCGCTCCCCTTGAATGCACGCCGCTTTTCCGCAACACTATTTGGTGTGTAAACGCTTACCCCCAATAAGAAGGTAATGAATGGCGACAATAAAGGATGTGGCCCGTCTGGCTGGCGTGTCGGTGGCAACCGTCTCGCGCGTGATTAATGATTCACCAAAGGCCAGTGACGCATCACGTCAGGCGGTACAAAGCGCCATGGAATCCCTGAATTATCATCCCAATGCCAACGCTCGCGCGCTCGCCCAGCAGTCCACAGAAACGATTGGTCTGGTGGTGGGCGATGTTTCTGATCCTTTTTTCGGCGCCATGGTGAAAGCGGTTGAACAGGTTTCCTATCAGACAGGCAATTTTTTGCTGATCGGCAATGGCTATCATAACGAACAAAAGGAACGCCAGGCTATCGAGCAACTGATCCGCCACCGCTGCGCGGCGCTGGTGGTTCACGCTAAAATGATCCCGGATGCCGAACTGATTCACCTGATGAAGCAGATGCCCGGAATGGTGATTATCAACCGTATCATTCCCGGCTTTGAGAAACGCTGCGTGGCGCTCGACGACCGCTACGGCGCCTGGCTTGCCACGCGGCACCTGATTCAGCAGGGCCATACCCGGATTGGCTATCTCTGTTCCAATCACCCCATTTCTGATGCGGAAGACCGTCTGCAGGGCTACTACGATGCCCTGCGTGAAAACGGGCTGCCGTGTAATGACCGTCTGGTGGCCTACGGTGAACCGGACGAGAGCGGCGGTGAACAGGCCATGACCGAACTGCTGGGCCGCGGACGGAATTTCACGGCGGTTGCCAGCTATAACGACTCTATGGCCGCAGGGGCAATGGGGGTGTTGAATGACAACGGAATTGAGGTACCGGCGGAAATTTCGCTGATTGGCTTCGATGACGTGCTGGTCTCCCGCTACGTTCGCCCGCGTCTGACCACCGTGCGCTACCCGATCATCACCATGGCAACGCAGGCCGCCGAGCTGGCGCTAGCGCTGGCTGAACAGCGCCAGCCGCCGGAAATTACCCATCTGTTTAGCCCGACGCTGGTCCGTCGTCACTCCGTTGCGTCGCCTGCAGAAGCGCAGAGCGAATAACGGTAGAGGTGCACCCGCGTGTTGGGGTATTCCAGCCCATCACCGATATACTGCCAGCCGTAACGTTCGTAGAAGTCGCGGCAGGCAGACCAGAGATGGAGCTCCTCATACCCGGACTGCGCGGCGTAAGCGATAACATGCTGCTGAAGCTGCCCCGCCAGCCCTTTGCCTCGCGCCGCGTCGTCAACGTAGAGCGCCGCCAGCCACGGACAGAGATCCTGACGGGTGATCAAATCGCAGCGCCAGAGTCCCACCGTGCCGAGAAGCTGTTCGCCTTCAACGGCAATAAACGTCAATGGTAATGCCCCCGGCGTCTGGCTGTGCTCAACAATACTGTGGAAAAATTCCCGAGGAAGCCCTTCGCCAAAGGCCTGCCAGATCCAGTCAGTAACCTGCTCTGCGAAGTGTGGCGCCTTGTAAAGCGGGAGGATGACAGCCTTATTCATGTTTCACCTGCATTTTCTCATGTATTTACTGGCCTGATGCTCCAGCCCGGTTCGGTGATTATCTTACCAGAGTCAGGCTATTGAGTTTGACTTCAGGCTGGCCGGACGAATCGTTACCAAAAAGCGTGATCGTGGCAGAGTTTTTGCGCTTCCCGCATCGCTTATACGGCATAAGCTCTGTGGTAAACTGCAGATCGTTACGTGGAAGCAGGAATATAGAATGGCAACAATGCTGGATGTATCACTGCGCGCGGGCGTGTCGAAGGCCACGGTATCGCGCGTGCTGAACGGCACAGGTCAGGTAAAAGAGAGTACGCGTCAGCAGGTGTTTGCTGCGATGGAAGAGCTGGGCTATCGCCCGAACTTTCTCGCGCGCTCGCTGGCTAACCAGACCAGCAACAGCATTGGTCTGGTCGTCTCGACCTTTGACGGCTTTTATTTTGGCCGCCTTCTCCAGCAGGCGTCGCGGCAGACCGAAACTCACGGGAAACAGCTGATCGTCACCGACGGTCACGACGCGCCGGAACAGGAAGAGCAGGCGGTGCAGATGCTGGCCGATCGCCAGTGCGACGCCATCGTGCTTTACACGCGCTACATGAGCGAAAAAGCGATCGTCAAACTGATGAACACCGTGAAAACGCCGCTGGTGGTCATTAACCGTGAAGTGAGCCAGGCGCCGGATCGCTGCGTGTTCTTCGAACAGCAGGATGCCGCATTCAAGGCCGTGGATTACCTGATCGGCCAGGGCCATCGGGAGATCGCCTGTATCACCGTCCCGATCCACACTCCCACGGGTAAAGCGCGGCTGATGGGCTATCGCAAGGCGCTGGAAAAGCACGGTATCCGTCTGGACGAGCGTCGGATAAAGTACGGCGATGCAGGAATGACGCGGGGATACGAGCTTTGCAAGGAATTGATTGCCGACGGAGTACCGTTTAGCGCCCTGTTTGCCTGTAACGACGATATGGCGCTGGGTGCGTCCAAAGCGTTGCACCAGGCGGGGCTGAAAATCCCGCAGGATATCTCCCTGTTCGGCTTTGACGATGCCCCAAGCGCGAAATGGCTGGAGCCTGCGCTCTCGTCGGTTTATCTGCCCATCGACAATATGATTGTCACCGCCATCGATCAGGCGATCCGGCTGGCAAGAAACCAGCCGGTCGATGCCATCCCGCCGTTTACCGGCACGCTGGTGTTACGCGATTCGGTCACAACGGGGCCGTACTTTCATCAGATGAGTTCTAAAGCCAGCAGTTCCTGAATGGTCTGGCGACGGCGTATCAGCCGCGCCTTGCCATTATCAAACAGCACTTCCGGCAGCAGCGGGCGGCTATTGTAGTTAGAGGACATAGACGCCCCGTAGGCACCGGTGTCGTGCAGCACAAGATAATCACCCGGTTTGACCTCTGGCAGCGCGCGGGTTTCCACTTTGCCGCCCTCCTGCTGGGTAAACACGTCACCCGATTCGCACAGCGGCCCCGCAACGACCGTCTCAACGCGCGGCGCCTGCGTTAAATCGCGGCCGTCGGCAGCCAGGGCGGTAATGTGGTGATAGCTGCCGTACATGGACGGACGCATCAGGTCGTTAAAGCCTGCATCAATCAAGACGAAGTGGCGAGACCCCATCTCTTTCACGCTGCGGACCTGCGAAACCAGCACGCCGGCTTCCGCCACCAGGAAACGACCCGGCTCAATTTCCAGCTTCACCGCGTGGCCCAGATGCGCGGCAATTTGATCGCGCGCGGCGCTCCACAGACCGTAATAGTGATCGGTATCGATCGCCTCTTCCCCTTCGCGATAAGGAATGGAGAGACCACCGCCCGCAGAGATCGCCTCCAGATCCTGACCGAAGTCGACAACCTGACGCACCATCGCGCCGCACACCTGTTCCAGGTGGCCGTAATCCACCCCAGAGCCAATGTGCATATGAATGCCCACCAGCTTCAGGTTGTAGCGCTGTAACACCTCCAGCGCGGCAGGCATGTCGGCATACCAGATCCCGTGCTTGCTGTTTTCGCCGCCGGTATTGGTTTTTTGGCTGTGGCCATGACCAAAGCCCGGGTTCACGCGCAGCCAGACGCGGTGGCCGGGAGAAACCTGACCGAGCTGCTCGAGCATATCCACAGAACCGGCATTTACCGGGATCTGCAGTTCGTGAACGCGCGCCAGCGTCGCATCGTCGATCACATCGGCAGTAAAGACGATCGCGTCGCTGTCGGCTTTCGGATCGTATCCGGCTACCAGCGCGCGCTCGATTTCGCCGAGTGAAACGGAGTCAACCTTCACGCCCTGCTCGCGCATCAGGCGCAGAATATGAATATTGGAGCAGGCCTTCTGGGCAAAACGCACCACGTCGAACTGATGCAGGGCGGCGATCTTCTCGCGGACGATCTGCGCGTCGTAGACCCACACCGGACAGCCAAACTCGGCAGGCAGGCGCAGCAGGTTGTCGGCGTTCAAATCGGTATCAGTCTGGTTCAGCGGGCGTGGCATGGTCTTCTCCGGATAAATACGTTTTGATGATTACGCCACAGCGCAAGGAGAATAAAAAATATCGTTTTATCGCGAGTCTATGCAAAAATGATATGGACAGTTCTCTGCTTTCAGGTGCCCTATGCCCGCCGTCAATTTACGCCATATCGAGATTTTTCACGCCGTGATGACCACCGGCAATCTCACCGAAGCCGCACAGATGCTGCATACCTCGCAGCCGACGGTGAGCCGCGAGCTGGCGCGCTTCGAGAAAGTGCTGGGGTTGAAGCTATTCGAACGCACCCGGGGCAGGCTTCACCCGACTGTACAAGGGTTACGCCTGTTTGAGGAAGTTCAGCGCTCCTGGTACGGGCTGGACAGAATCGTGAGCGCCGCGGAAAGCCTGCGCGAGTTTCGCCAGGGCGAGCTGTCGATTGTCTGCCTGCCCGTCTTTTCGCAATCCTTTTTGCCGATGCTGCTGCAACCCTTTCTGGCCCGATACCCGGAGGTCAGCCTCACCATCGTGCCGCAGGAATCTCCCCTGCTTGAAGAGTGGCTTTCGGCTCAGCGCCATGATTTAGGGCTAACCGAAACCCTCACCACCCCAGCGGGCACGGCGCGCACGGAGCTGCTCTCGTTAGATGAAGTGTGCGTTCTGCCCGCCGGGCATCGGCTTGCCGGTAAGGCGGTGCTCACGCCGGAGGATTTCCACGGGGAAAACTACATCAGCCTGTCGCAGACCGACAGTTACAGACAGCTGCTGGATACCCTGTTTGCCGAGCATCAGGTAAAACGGCGAATGGCGGTGGAAACGCACAGCGCGGCCTCGATTTGCGCGATGGTGCGTGCCGGCGTCGGCGTCGCGGTGGTGAATCCGCTCACGGCGCTGGATTATGCGGGAAGCGGGATCGTCATCCGCCGCTTTAGCGTGTCCGTCCCGTTCACCGTAAACCTTATCCGTCCGCTACACCGTCCGGCTTCCGCGCTGGTGGATGCTTTCACCGAACACGTCATGGAGCACGCGCGTCAGGTGGCGCTTCGCTTACCTGACCTGCAGGACCCATTATGACAGCATAAACGCCACGGCATCCGCAGCATGAATAGCGGTGGTATCAAATACCGGAAGAGGGCTTCGCTCAACGGGTACCAGCAAACCGATCTCCGTGCAGCCGAAGATCACCCCTTCAGCCCCCTGCTGCGCGAGTTTTTCGATGACGCTGACGTAGAAGGCGCGGGAGGTTTCGCTGAAGGTGCCGAGACAGAGCTCGTCAAAAATAATCTGATTGATGCGCGCCCGGTCCTCTTCTTCAGGGATCAGGCTTTCGATCCCAAACTCGCTGCGCAAACGCCCGCGATAGAAATCCTGCTCCATAGTGTAGCGCGTGCCCAGCAGCGCTACGCGGCGCATCCCGGATGCCGCAATTGCACGCCCGGTCGCGTCAGCGATATGCAGGAACGGCAGCGAGCAGCGGTTCTCAATATGCGATGCCACTTTGTGCATGGTATTGGTACAAAGCAATATCCCCTCGGCCCCAGCCCGCTCTAGCCCCAGCGCCGCCTGGGCCAGGATCGCCCCGGCTTTATCCCACTCGCCGCTCGACTGGCAGGCTTCGATTTCATGAAAATCCACGCTGTGCAGCAGCAGGCTTGCGGAATGCAGACCACCCAAACGCTGCTTCACCCCTTCGTTAATCAGGCGATAATAAGGGATTGTCGATTCCCAGCTCATTCCACCTAACAGGCCGATCGTTTTCATCATCCCTCCTTTTCGTTGATTTCTTCTTTTAACACAACCGGTGCCAATAAAAAAAGGCGCTCTGTTCAGCGCCTTGTTAAACCAATATCCGTAATCGCCTGCATACGCTGGAATACGTAGACAGGCAATACGATCACACGCCGATGTTCCGCAGTTTCTCCCCGGCCATCAGCTTGCGCTCGATGTGTTCCAGCGTCACGCCTTTGGTTTCTGGTATCAGCCAGAACGTGACGCCAATAAATGCCACGTTCAGCACCGTATAGAGCCAGAACGTCCCCGCTGCACCAATCGCGTCCAGCAGCGTCAGGAAGGTCGCGCCGATGATCATGTTCGATACCCAGTTGGTGGTCGTGGAACAGGTGATGCCAAAGTCGCGGCATTTGAGCGGCTGAATTTCGGAGCACAGGATCCACACCACCGGCGCGGCGCTCATCGCGTAGCCTGCGATACACATCATGGTCATCCCGACAGAAAGCCAGGAGAGTCCGCTGGAAGCCGTGCCGTTATCAAACTGCATCAGGCAGTAGCCGAGGATCAGCGTGCCGAGCGCCATCACGCTGAAGCCAATTTTCAGCGCCGGTTTGCGGCCCGCCTTGTCCACGGTGAATACGGCAATAAAGGTGGCAAACATGAAGGTCAGCCCGACCACCAGGGTGGCGATCATCTGCTGTTCGGTTGTGGTGAACCCGGCCATTTTGAAAATGCGCGGCGCGTAGTACATGATGATGTTCATGCCGGTGAACTGCTGCATCGCCTGCAGCAGCATGCCGAGGAAGACCGCCCGGCGCACGTTGCGGTTGATTTTAAACAGCGCCCAGCCCCCCTGCTTGAGCTTCAGGCTTTCGCGGATCTCGTTCAGCTCTTCGCGGGCTTTTTCGGAGGTATCGCGCAGCATACGCAGCACCTCTTCCGCCTCCACGTGGCGCCCTTTTTGTGCCAGCCAGCGCGGGCTGTTCGGCAGGAAAATCACTAAAACAATCAGCACCACCGCTGGCAGCGCCAGCACGCCAAGCATTGCGCGCCAGTTGCCGCTGTAGCTGAAGTAGGTGTCAGACAGAAACGCCAGCACAATACCCAGCGTGACCATCAGCTGATACATGCTGATCATCTTTCCGCGCACGTTCTCGCTCGCCATTTCGGAGAGATAAAGCGGCGCCGTGTAGGAGGCAATCCCCACCGCCACGCCCAGCAGCACGCGGGAAAGCAGCAGAACCTCAACGTTTGCGGCAAACGCGGAGCCAATGGAGCCGGCGACAAACAGAACCGCTCCGGCCATCAGGCTGTATTTGCGCCCCAGGCGAAACGAGAGCCAGCCGTTGAACAGCGCGCCGATGGCCGCGCCGAGCATCATGCTGCTGACCACCCACTCCTGCAGGCGGCTGCTCAGGGTAAAGTGATCGGTAATAAAGGGCAATGCACCGGCAATGACGCCAATATCCAGTCCAAATAACAGGCCCGCCACGGCGGCGGCAATAGAGACAAACTGGTTCATGCGGCGAGTATCACGCAGCGCAGCGGGCATTAGGGTAGTGGATTTGCCCCTATATTTCCAGACACCTGTTATCACTTAACCCATTACTGGCCTGCTGCCGCAGATATTCCCGTGGCGAGCGATAACCCAGTGCACTATGCGGATG